>JAEDJT010000016.1 GCA_016296185.1 Bacilli bacterium | reverse complement strand
TTAATAATTCAATCATACAACATATATGTAATTCAATTATTGGATGCTCTTTCTATATAAAAACAAGTAAAGGTACTTCAGTACTAGATAGCATAGTTATATTTGAAGATTATGAAAAATCAGATAACTCATTCTATTTAGAAATATCATTTAAAGATTTATTAAAGATAAGTAATCCATATTTATTAAATAGTATTGTAGAACAAGAAGATTTACCAAAACTAGTAGGGTGATAATATGAATAAACTAAAAAAAATACTACCTGTAATAAATTTAATATTACCAATAATATTATTACTATTAATATTATTCCTAGATAATGCAGGTGAAAGAGTATTCTATGTAATATACATGACAGGAATTATTGGATGGGTCTTACCATTATTTACAATATTTGTAACTGGCATCGTCCAATTACGTAAAGTACACCATAAATTAGCTTTAATTCTTAACATTATATCTATACTATTAAATATTTTTATACTATACTTTATAATAAGACTAATGTCAAAAGAGTTAATATTAATGTTAACTATTTATGTTATTACTCTGTTAATAACAACATGTAATATTGTATACATTACAAATTATATAAAGAAATATATTAGTCCAGAAATAAAAAAAGAAAATATGAGAATAAAAAAAGAAAAGAAAGAGAATAATGGAGTTATAAAATAATTTATGAAAAATAATGAATTAACATTAACAAATCAAAAAAAAAGTAAAAAAATTAATATTGTTATTGCATTAGTATCTGTAGTATTTATAGCAGTTATTGCAGGAATTATCTATTACTATACAGTTGTATATAATAGCGATAAGAACGTAATAGTAAGATCATTAATAAAAGATGGATACGAATGTGGAAAACAAGTATGTACAATTAATGAAGATGGAATTAAATATTCCTATGATGCTAAAAATGAATTATTAAGTGCATTCGCACCAACATATGAATTTATAATGGAAGAAAAATCATATACATATAATGATTTAAAAAATGGTAACTATTGTGCATATACAACTAGAAACTTTACAAAAGGAATGGAAGTTGACAAAACATTTACGTATAATTCACCATGTGATGACTATTTTGATAATGTAAATAAAATCCTTGAATTATATGGAAAAATCCAAAATTTAAAAAAATAAAATAAAGTTTTTTTGTAAACTAACGTACATTTTAAATGTACGTTTTTTATTTCATGTTATAATCTAAATATAATAAAGATAGGGTGTATATAGTATGAAGAAAACATTAAAAATAATAATAGTCTTATTGGTAGCAATCTTCATATCCGCCTGTTCTAAAAAAGAGTATAAAGTATCAGATGAAGTTAATTTAACTGGTACAGTTACTAATAATGAAACAATAATAAATGGAGAATATTCAACAAAAAGTATTTTAAAACTAGATGATCCAATTATTATAGATGGTAAATCAGTTACTCAAATTGAAATTGATTATGATAAAAATTTAAAAGATAATAGTAAAGTTACTATATCAGGTGTTTTATCAACATCTAAAACTACTTCATTTGGTATAAATGTATCAGATGTTGCAGAATCAGAATCACTAGTAAATACATTCTCAAATAGTGTATTCTCAGTAACAATTCCAACTTCATTAATAAAAATATGTACTGTATCTGAAATAACTAATGGATTTATAGTATATAGTACTTCAAATATGGATAATGGTGGAGAAGTATTTAGAATAGTATCAGTATCAAACAAAAGATTCCAAGAACTACAAAATAATTCAAATGCATATATTGAAAAAATAGCTTCAAATCAAAGCAATACTGTTATTATTATATATCCAACAACAAATGAATATTCAGAAGAAAATTACGAAGAATATGAAACAATAGGTAATTCAATTGAATCAATTAAAAATAATGTTAGATTAAACTAACATTATTTTTTTATTCACTTAAAGTACAATTAACTAGAGTATAAGAACTACTTAAATTACATTTTAATGATACTTGTTGTTTTCCAGTATATCCAAAAGATCCATCCCATTTAATTTTAAAATAATAACCTGCTTTATTATTTTCAGTATAATCATCTTTACTATCAAATAACTTATAAACTTCTCCCTCAGTAACTAAATAACCACTAACAATAAAATAAGTATTTTTTACTAATTTAATATTATCTATTAACTCATTTAATTCAAGTTTAGTAGAACTATTATAATTTATCTCCCCAGTACTTATTTTTGATAATTTAATTTGTCCATTTTCAATATCTATAGTACCGACAAAATTTACAGAATCTCCAACTTTAACTTCACATTTAGATTTATCAATAACAGCTATTAGAACTTCAGCAGAATTATCATCTTTTAAATGAATATAACAATCTTCATCTTTAGAAATTATCTTAGTAACTTTACCATTACTTTGATACCATATACCACTTTTTTTAGTAATATAATTTAATAAATAACTTTGAGTAATTTTTATATCACTACCTAATTTTGCATCAATAACAGCTACATTATTATATTCTAACTTTTCAGTAGGAACATCATCAATCTTTTCTTCTTTAGAAACTCTATTAAAGAAGATAACACCTATAACCATAGCTAAAAGTGCTACTAAACAAAAAGCTGTAATTTTAATATTTTCCATCTAACCACCTGATAATATTAAAACATTTAATATGGTAAAAAACAAATAAAAGTTATAAAATAATAAATGGAAGTGATTAATATGGATATATTTGAAATAATAAAAAAACAAGTAGAAGAAAAAACTGGATTTATGAAACATAATGGAATAATTGTAGAAGAAGTAAAAGAAAATTATGCAAAAATTTCATGTGATTTAGATGATAACAAGATGAATCATAACCAAACAGCTCATGGTGGATTAATCTTTAGTTTAGCTGATTCAGCTATGGGTATTGCTGCTATAACTAATGGAAAAAATGTATGTACAATAAATGCTCAAATAGATTATTTAAAACCAGGAACTGGTAAAAAACTAATAGCAGTTGCAGAACCAATTAAAGTTGGAAAAACAGTATCTGTTTATAAGACATCAATCTATAATGAAAAAGAAGACTTAGTAGCGACAGTAACAGGAACTTATTATTTTATAAATGAAATAAAATAAGTTCTTTTTTATTTGTATATTTATTAGAAATATCATGATATAATTGTGTTATAATAAGAATTATGATAGAAGGTGAAGTTATGTTAACGAATGAATTAAAATGCATTGAAATATTTATGAAATATATTTATAACAATCAAAGTGTTCGTCCACAAATTATAAAAGACTTCCCATCTACTTTAGATTTTGAAAGAGCAAAAACAAACTTATTTAACTATATTTCAATAAATACATTATTAAAAAACTACACAGATAAACCATCATTTGATCTAGAACTATTCCTAAAGGATGGTATTATTCAAAACGTTTATGAATCAGTAGTACCTGGTCCAACAAATGATTTTAGATATAATAATGCAAAAGAATTTATTGCTGCAATTATTGAAGCAATAAAGAATAATGACTTTACTTTTGATGAAGATTCTAATGTTTATATAGCAAGTGAAAAGGTTGAAACAGTATTATCAACTGAATGGTTATATAGATTTGCACATGCATACAGTTTAACAAAATATCAAAGAATGTATTTGTTTAATAAAAAAGAAGAAGCTTCAATTACAGATGAAAGAGATTTAAATAATTATTTAAATCATACTAAAACGTTTATTGTTGAATTAAGTACAACTAACAACAAAAAAAGTTATGAAGCAATTTATGAAGAAGCAGAAAATAAAACAAATAATTCAATGAAAAATAGACCAAAAGTTGCTATAGATGAAGTAATTGAATCATTTAAAAAAAATGTTAATCCTGTATATGATGTTGATATAAAAAAATACAGATTACCATCAAATATATATATTATAAAAAAAGCTAATCAACAAGGAAAAGAATTCTATTCATTACCATTAAATGAACAAAAGATAATAATTAGTAAATGGATAATAGAATATTTAAATTGTAATGATTATGATAATGATAAAACTCAAGAATTTTTAATCTTAACTAATGCTAAAAATGGATATGATTATCCACATAAAGAAGTTCCAATAGAAAGCATAATAATAGGATTATTCTCAGTATATTTAAAACTATTAAAAGAACAAGAAATAGATTTCTATGATATTTCACTAATAGATTTTAACATTAAAGCATATTTGAGTTACGATAGACAAAATAATATGGAAGAATTAAAGAAAGTAATAAAAAAATTAAACGCTTTAATTGAATCTCCTGAATTTATCAAAGTAAAAAAAGAATATGAAAAAGAAATTACTAACTTAAAATCATTAGATTTAACTGGTGATGATGAAGTTGTAACAGCAGCTAAATTGCAACATGATGCAATACTAAGTAGATATATGAAATTATCAAATGATAAAACAGAGTTACAAAGAAGAAGAAATGAATTAGATATGAAATTATTAATAGATGATTCAGACATATCATTTGAAAACGATAAAATATATTCATTACTTTGTTCTACAGTAGAATATGGAAGAATATATATGAATCCATTATCAAAATCAGATGTTACATTTGAAATGTATAATGCTTCATTAGGAAAGATAATATTTCAAGCTAATATTCCATTGGATAAATTAATGGCATTTGTTGAAAATAATAATTTCTCATTAGAAGAAAATACACCAATATTATAAGATGAGTGAAAACTCATCTTTTATAATGGAAAAAATATTGGTATAATCAAATAGGTGATTATTTATGGGTTTGGTAACAAAAAAAGATACTTCATTTAGATTGGATGAATCAGTAAGTGCATTCTTTGATATGCCATCATTAGAAGTAGAAGAAAAAAATTATGATGAATTAAAAATAGATATAAATAAGTTAGATATTGATATTGAAGAAAAAGCTAATATAATAAATAAAATAAATAAATTAAATTTTACAACTTCTCCAAAGGAAAAGAAAAAGATAAATGAAGAAATAAAAGAATTCAAAAACAAATATAATTTATAAATAAAAATTCAGGGTGGTTTATATGACGGTACAAGAACAAGATACATTTGAATCCTTATTAACAAGTAATGATAAATATCTTACTAGTATAAATAATATAGAGAAAATAGAAATAGATGATAACATACGTTTAGAAATGATTATACTATTTCTTAAAATAAACATTAATACATTAAAAGCTATTACAGATAATCGAAATTTAATAGATATTATAGAAAATGACGAATACTATATTAATGGTGATAAATTATGTAGTAATGGTGAAATATATCCAATATTATTTTTAAAAGAACTAGTAAAAAAAATATATTCATTAGTAAATGACAAAAGACATGAAAAAGTTATTGAAATAGATTTTATAAGAATTGCTCAAAAAAGAGTACCAAATATAACAAAACAAAAAACAAATTTAATAGAATTTCCACCAAGTAGTTTAACAAAAGGTGAAAGAAGATATATTCTAAGTAGATTATTAAAAGTTAATGAAGTAACTGATAATTATATAAATGATGTTGAAGACGAGTTTGTATGTAATATGAATTATATGATACATGAACTATTAATTAATGAAAAAAATAGTTGTACATATGAAGCATTAGAATTCTTATTTTCAATAGTTAAATTATATCCAATATTAATGTATAACAAAGATGAAATAGATCCTACATTACTAAATATACGTCAAAGTGATATTGCCCTTGTAAAAGCTACTTATTGCAGCGATATAATTAAATATAAAGAAAAGAAAATAGATTATTACGAACAAAAAAAACAAATATTAGAATTAAGAAAAGAATATATGTGTAAATGGAGAAGTGCTAACGAAAGCAGAATAGAAGCCATCGAAGAAGAAATTAGAAAAATTGAATTAAAAGAATTTATGGTTGGAATAGATTTATATGATGTTAAAACAGCTAAACCGAATTATAATGAACAAATTATTTTTATAATTTTAAAAGCGTTAAAAAGTCATGATATAGACTTAAACGTATGCGTAAAAAATCCAACAGTAACTATATTTAATATAGATGAAGATAGAGTAGAAAATCTAATTGAAATACATTTAGATACATTATTTAAAATAGTTGATAATAAAAAAATTATTGATTCAATAAAATTGAAAAAGAGATTAGCAAAATAAAAGTTGATAACCAATAAGTTATCAACTTTTTTATTAATTAATATTTTCCCATTTCCAGTTAGCAACTTCGGGCATATCTACACCATATTCATAAATATATTCTTTATGTTCAATTAATTTTTCTTGCATTAATTTATATAGATAAGTACCTTTACTTCCTAAGTTAGGAACTAAATTACAAACTTCCATTACTAAGTGGAATCTATCAATTTCATTTTGAACTCTCATATCAAATGGAGTAGTTATAGAACCTTCTTCAATATAACCTTTAACTACTAAATTACGATTATATCTTTCATATAATAATTCTCTTATTAATGAAGGATAACCATGGAAATTAAATAATATAGGTTTTTTCTTTGTGAATAAATCATCAAATTCTTCATCACTTAATCCATGAGGATGTTTACTTTTACTTTGAATTTTGAATAAATCTACAACATTTATAAATCTAATTTTTAGTTTAGGTAAATATTCGTGAAGAATACTTACAGCAGCTAATGATTCTAATGTTGGAGTTTCACCACAACACGCCATAATAATATCTGGTTCTGAATCTTGATCATTACTTGCAAAATCCCAAATACCAACACCTTGAGTACAATGTTTAACGGCTTTATCCATAGATAACCATTGTGGTCTTGGATGTTTAGAAGTAACTAATGCATTAACATAATTTGTACTTTTTAAACAATGTTCAAAACAAGATAGTAAACAGTTAGTATCTGGTGGTAAATACATACGAACAATATCAGCTTTCTTAGTAGCAATATGATCTAAGAAACCAGGATCTTGGTGTGTATAACCATTGTGGTCTTGTTGCCATACATTACTTGTAATAATGTAATTTAATGAAGCAATATCTTCTCTCCAAGATATTTCCTTACATGCTTTAATCCATTTAGCATGTTGACTAGTCATTGAATCAATAACTCTAACGAATGCTTCATAACTAGCAAAGAAACCATGTCTTCCAGTTAATAAATAACCTTCTAACCAACCTTCACACATATTTTCAGATAACATACCATCCATAATTCTACCATTTTTAGCTAGATATTCATCTTTGTCATTAATATCAGCCATCCATGATCTATTCTCAGCTTCAAATGCATGCCATAATCTATTACTTTTTGTTTCATCAGGTCCAAAAATTCTAAAGTTTTTATTTTGATCATTTAATCTAAATACATCTCTAACATAATTTCCTAATTCAATCATATCTTGAGCTTCAATATCACCAGGAGTTTCAATTTTTAATCCATATTTTCTAAAATCAGGTAAGATTAAATCTTTTCTTAAATGTCCACCATTAGCATGTGGATTAGAACCCATACGTTTATTTCCTTTAGGAGATAATTCTTGTAATTCTGGAATTAATCTTCCCATACCATCAAATAATTCTTCAGGTTTATAACTTCTTAGCCATTTTTCAAGAATATCTAAGTGATCGTCTTTTGACATATCAATAGGAACTTGGTGAGCTCTAAATGAACCTTCAATTTGTTCACCAGATACTTCTTTAGGACCAGTCCATCCTTTAGGTGTTCTTAAAATAATCATAGGCCAGAAAGGTCTTTTTACAATCCCTTTATCTCTTGCATCATATTGAATCTTTTTAATTTTTTCAATACATTTATCTAATGCTTTTGCCATTTCTTTATGCATAAATTCAGGTTCATCACCAGATACAATTATTGGTTCCCATCCATTACCATGGAAGAAACTTATTAATTCATCTTCACTTATACGAGATAAGATAGTAGGGTTACTAATTTTAAAACCATTTAAATGAAGAATAGGTAAAACAGCACCATCGATTTCAGGATTTAAGAATTTATTAGATTGCCATGAAGTAGCTAATGAACCAGTTTCAGCTTCACCATCACCAACAACAACTGCTGCTATTAAATCTGGATTATCAAATACAGCACCAAATCCATGAGCTAAACTATAACCAAGTTCTCCACCTTCATTAATAGAACCAGGAGTAGCAGGAGTAACATGACTACCAATTCCTCCAGGGAATGAAAATTGCTTAAATAATTTTTTTAAACCTTCTTCATCTTGAGAAATAGAAGGGTAAACTTCACTATAAGAACCTTCTAAATAAACATGAGAAACAATAGCATTTCCACCATGTCCAGGTCCTGATAAATAAATCATATCTAAGTCATACTTGTTAATAACTCTATTTAAATGAGTATAGATAAATGTTTGACCTGGAACAGTTCCCCAGTGACCAACAATTTTTTTCTTAATATCTTCTTGTCTTAAAGATCTTTTTAATAATGGATTATCTAATAAATATAATTGACATGCTGATAAATAATTAGAAGCTCTCCAATATTTATCTAATTTAGTTAAATATTCCTTTGTATCATATTCTGTCATAACCAAATCTCCTTTATTATCCTAATTATTATATCATATAAAGTTCTATAAAAATACTGAAAATAAAGAATTATATTAATAATTATGATAAAATAAAAATACAAATAAATTAAAAATATTTAGACATTAGAAAAGTAGATGATAGTATGAAAGAAAAAGCAGAATATTGTTTAGGATGCATAAATGAACCATGTAGTAAAGCATGTCCATTAGAAAATGATATTCCAAATTTTATAAAGTGTATAAAAGAAAATAGATTAGAAGATGCATATCATGTTTTAACACAAAACACAGTATTATCATCTATATGTGGAAGAATTTGTCCACATGATAAACAATGCCAAGGATCATGTACAAGACGTTTTAAAGGTGATCCAGTATCAATAGGTGAATTAGAAGCATATATTGGTGATTTATCAATAAGAAAGAATTGGACAATTCCAATTAAAGAAAGAATAAATAAGAAAGTGGCTGTAATAGGTAGTGGTCCATCATCACTAACTTGTGCCAATTTCCTATATCGTAATGGTATAGATGTAACAATATACGAAAAATATGATAAATTAGGTGGTATTTTAAATCATAGTATTCCAGATTTTAGATTGGACAAAGATATAGTAGAAGAGACAATTAATAAAATAATAAAAGGAATAAACATTAAATATAATATGGAATTAGGAAAGAACTTTAGTCTTGAAGATATTATTGATGAATATGATTATATATACTTAGGAATTGGTTCAAATATTTCAAATGATTTAAATATACCAGGAGAAGATTTAAATGGTGTAATAGGTGGAAATGAATTATTAGAAAAAAAACTAGATATTAACTTTGAAGATAAGACAATTATTGTAAATGGTGGAGGAAATGTTGCTATGGATGTAGCACGTTATATAAAAAGAAAGAATCCTCATAAAGTAATTGTCGTATATCGTCGTAGTGAAAATGAAATGCCTGCAGAGAAAAAAGAAATAGCAGATGCAAAAAATGAAAATATAGAATTTTTATTTAAGACAAATATATTAAGTATTAATGGTGATAATAAAGTAGAAGAGATTTCTGCAATTCATACAGAATTAGTTGAAAAAGAAAATGAAAGACCATATCCAGTTAATGTTGAAGGCACTAATTTTAATGTAAAATGCGATTATGTTATAAAAGCAATTGGTTCATCATTTGATAAAAATATAATAAATAAATTAAATATTGAAACTAAAAATAGATTGATAGTTGTTGATGAAAAACAAAAAACATCAAATGACAAAGTATATGCTGGTGGAGATTTAACTAATCAAAAAAGGACTATAGCATGGGCAGCAAGAAGCGGAAGAAATGCTGCAGAAGCTATTATAGAAAAAATAAATGAAGTATCTTGATAAAAATAAATTACATAAATATGGATTTGTTAACAATGAATATATAACAAAATTAGATAATGATTACAAAGTTATAATTACATATGATAATAATAAATTAAATGTAAAAGTATTTGATAACTATAATGAAGAATACTTACCATATTATATAAAAAACAATATAGGTAATTTTATAGCTTCTATTAAAGAAAAAGTTGATATAATCATAAATGATATATATTCTAAATGTGAAATAAAAAACAATATAGAAGATGAAATATATAAATATGTAAAAGAAAAATATAATACAATACCGAATAAACCATTTCCAAATGATGATAGAACTACTACACTAAAAAATGATAAAGAAAAATGGTATGGCATTATAATGACAGTTAAATCAAGTGTATTAAAAATAGAATCAGAAGAATTGATAGATATAATGAATATCAAGCTTGATCCAGAAAAAATAAAACAATTAATAGATAATGTTAATTATTTTGAAGCATATCATATGAATAAAAAATACTGGATTACAATATTATTAGATTCAAATTTAGATATTAACAAAGTAAAAGAACTTATAGATGAGAGTTATAAACTTGTCAAATAAGTTCTTTTTATTATGTAAACAATATTGATATTACGTAAATAATAAAATATAATAAAAAACAATTTGAGGTATTATAGGAGGAATAACTATAAAACCAAATTTGCCAGATAAATATATAAAAATAGAAGAGTTAAAAAAATATAATAAAAAATACTACAAATATATTGAATTACACAATATAGAATACTTAAATAAAAAAAGAAAAAATATACCATTATTAAATAATATAAATGGATATCCATTAGATGAATATCAAAGTAGAGTTGTTTTATCTGAAGAAGAAAAGACACTAGTCGTAGCTGGAGCAGGTTCAGGAAAAAGTATGACAATAATAGGAAAGATTGTCTACTTAGTAAAAGAATTGAATGTAAAACCAGAATCAATACTATGTATATCATTTACAAATGATGCAACTAACAATTTAAAGAAAAATATAAAAAAGAATTATAACTTTAATATAGATATTTATACTTTTCATAAACTCGCTTTAACAATATTGAAAGATAATGATGAAGAATATGAAATAATACCAGATGACTTTTTAAATACAATAATAGATAACTTTTTTCTAACTTATGGTAGAAGATATGAAAAAGAATTAAAAACTATATTAGGAAAAAAATACAATGAAAAAGATATTAATAATTTAAAAAGATTAATTAATACATTTATATCACTATATAAATCTAATAATTATGATTATTATTACTACAAAGAATTATTAAAAAGGATAAAATATACAATAAATTATAAACAATATAAAAAGAATAAAGCACTATTATTATTAATTATTAATATATACATAATGTATGAAGATGAATTGGAAAAAGAAAATAGTATAGATTTCAATGACATGATAAATAAAGCAATTGAATCTATAAAGGAAAAAGGCATAAAAAAAGAATGGAAGTATATCATAATAGATGAATATCAAGATACATCAAAAACAAAATTTGAAATGATAGATGAAATAATAAAAAAAACAAAATCAAAACTATTAGTAGTAGGAGATGATTTTCAGTCAATATATCGATTTACAGGATGTAATTTAAATCTATTTTTAGATTTTAATAAAATATATAAAGATGCCAAAATATTTCAAATTATTAATACATATCGCAATCCACAAGAACTAATAAATGTTGCTGGTTCTTTTATAATGAAAAATAAAAAACAATTAAAGAAAAAATTAATATCAAGTAAACATCTGAACAAACCAATAAAAATATATTATTCAGATGATAAAAAAAGAATACTAAAGTATTTATTAAAAAATATAGATCAAGAAGAAATATTAGTACTTGGTAGAAATAATAACGATATAAATAAGTATATTGATAAAGAATATAAAAAAGAAAATGATTATTACATATATAAAAACATAAAGTTTAAATATTTAACTATGCATAAATCAAAAGGATTAGAAAGCAAAAATGTCATCTTAATAAATATAGAAGATTCGTATACCGGGATGCCTACAAAAATAAAAGAAGAACAAATATTAAAATATTTAAATAATAATAAAGAATACTATCCATATGAAGAAGAAAGAAGATTATTCTATGTTGCATTAACCCGAACAAAAAATAATGTATATATAATAAGTTCGTATAATAAAGAATCAATATTTGTTAAGGAATTGAAAAATTATAAAAAGTATGTTGAGACCATCAAAAAATGAGTATATTACATACCCATTTTTGGAGATTCTTCTTCTAATTCTGGTTGAAAATTATATTTTTTCATAAGTTCATCATAGATATATGAGAACTTCCTCATTTCTAATTCATTTTTAGCGTCGAATCTGTCTTTGCCTAAGCCATCGAAAATTAAGCTTTCAGCAATCGAAATTAAGAATTCATCGGAGCGAGTTTCTTGTTGATTTGTATTAAAATTTTCCAATCCCATCACCCAGTTATATTATATCATCAAATCATAATATGTGCTATAATAAAAACTATGAAATGGGGTTTGCTCTTATGAACAAAAGTTATAACGAAAAAACAGCCATAATCACCGGTGGATCCAGGGGATTAGGAGCTGCTATAGTAGAAGAATTTGCTAAGCATAATTATAATGTTGTTATAAATTATAATAATAGCAAAACGAAAGCAAATAAATTAAAAAATGAAATAGAAGAAAAATATCCAGTAAAAGCAATCATAATAAAAGCGGATGTATCTAATGAAGAAGAAGTCATTAAAATGATGGAAGAAACAGTAAAAACATTTGGAAGAATAGATGTATTAGTTAATAATGCAGGAATATGTAACGATTCTTTATTAGAGGATAAAACACCAGATATGTTTAGAACAATACTAGATACAAATTTAGTTGGACCATTTATAACAATGAAACATATCGGAACATACATGTATAATGAAGGAGAAGGATCTATAGTAAATATTTCATCAACTAACGGAATAGATACATATTATCCTGAAAGTATGGACTATGATGCATCTAAAGCAGGATTAATATCTTTAAATCATAATTTTGCTAAACAATTTGCACCACTAGTAAGAGTAAATTGCGTTGCTCCAGGATGGATAAAGACAGATATGTCTTCAGGATTAAATGAAGAACAATTAGAACAAGCTTACAATAATATTTTATTAGGAAGGTTTGCAGAACCAAGTGAAATAGCTGAATCAGTATATTTTGCAGCTACTGCATCATATTTAAATAATAGTGTTATTGAAGTAGATGGGGGAAGTACAGAATGATAACAGAAGAAATATTAAAATTTATAGAACAAGAAGAAGAAAAAATAACAACTGAATTTAAGAAAATTGAAAAAAATTGTCGAATTAATTCACAAAAAGTATTAGAAGCATTTCAAAAAAATGATGTATCAGAAGGATGTTTTAATAGTACAACTGGTTATGGATATAATGACTTAGGAAGAGAAACTATTGAAAAAATATTTGCTGATGTACTTGATGCAGAAGATGCAATAGTTAGAAGTCAATTTATATCAGGAACACATGCTTTAACAGTAGCATTATTTGCATATTTAAGACCTAACGATAAGTTATTATCTATAAGTGGCTTACCATATGATACATTACATGAAGTAATAGGTATTGTTCCAAATAATAGTAGCTTAGCTTCATATGGCATTACATATGATCAAATTGATTTAGTAAATGATGATTTTGATTATGAAAAAATACAAGAATATTTAAAAAATAATAAAGTAAAAATGATTGAAATACAAAGAAGTAAAGGATATTCAACTAGAAAAAGTATAACAATTGATAAAGTTGAAAAAGTAGTTAAAGCAATAAGAGAAGTAGATAAAGAAGTAATAATTATGGTTGATAACTGTTATTGTGAATTTGTAGAAACTAAAACACCAATTACAGTAGGGTGTGATGTTATGGTAGGTTCTCTTATTAAAAATTTAGGAGGCGGAATAGCTCCTAATGGTGCATATATTGCTGGTAGAAAAGACTTAGTTGATTTAGCAGGAGAAAGACTTACTTGTCCTGGAGAAGGAAGAGAAGTAGGACCAACTTTAGGAATAAACAAAAGTTTATTACAAGGTATGTTCTTAGCTCCTAGCGTTGTAGCTAGCAGTTTAAAAACATCAATACTAACTGCAAAATGTTTAGAAGATTTAGGTTATAATGTTGAACCAAAATATAATGAACACAGAGCAGATATAGTTCAAAATATTATATTTAATGATCCAGAAAAATTAATAAAATATGTACAAGGAATTCAAATGGGATCTCCAGTAGATTCAAAAGCAGTTCCAATGCCATGGGATATGCCTGGTTATGAAGACCAAGTTATAATGGCAGCAGGAGCATTTACTCAAGGATCTTCAATTGAATTATCTTGTGATGGACCTATAAGAAGTCCATATATTGCATACCAACAAGGTGGTCTTACATACGAATATGGAAGACTTGGTGTAGCAAGAGCTATCGAAGAATTAAAAAAATAGATCAAAAGATCTATTTTTTTTGTGTAATTTATATATTTATTCTATTAAATATGATATACTATGATATATGGTATAAAAGTTTTTAGAGGGTGAATTATTATGAATATAGACGACTTAACTAATGAAGAAATTGAAGAATTAGTTGGTTTCCAAGATACTGATAATGATTTTTTAAAAGTAAGAGAAAACGGATTATTCTTATCTGATAATCAAGTAAATACATTAAAAAAATATAATATTAATGCAGATCGTTGCAAAACAATGACAGAACTATTATATATGATTGAAGAATCAGGTGGAGAAGATGAAGAATTAGATTATCTTGCTGAACAATTAGCAGAAAGAAATTATTACGAAAATACAAATAAATAAAAAGCATTTATGGTATAATTAAATGTGATAAACAGGAGAATATGGAGGGATTATATGGAAGGTGAAAATCAAAAATTTCAAGTTAGAATTGAAACTGGTGAAATAATGGAAGCAGAATTACTTTCAGTAGTTGTTATAGACGGAAAAAGATATGCAGTTTATTCTCTTGATAACGATAATGGAACAGTTGATATCTTGGCATCATATGTTACTAAAACAATAGATGGGTATGATAAATTATTAGATATTGATAATCCACTAGATAAGGAAAAAATATCAAATTTTATACAAAATTTAGTTACAGAATAAAACTAAAGAAAGGAGTAAGTTGAATATACTTCAACGTAAAAATACTATGGATAAGATTACAAATACAATAAATATAATTAATAACATTGAACAAAAAGCAAATATGACAGCTGAAGAATCATTAGATTTAATAAGAGGTTACATTCAATATTTAAATGAATTATTAGCTGAAAATGAATTACAAATGAAAACAGAAGGAAATGATCTAAAAGCTCTTCAAGAAGAAAGAAATTCAATAGCAACAAGAAAATTTGTAGCTAAAAAGAGATTAGAACAATTAGAAAAAGTTGATAAAAAACAAGATAGTAAAGAAAATGATTATTCTGAAATCCAAACAACAATAAATAGATTAATTGAAATAAAAGAAAATCAAAAAAATATAGTAGACAACTTAGCAAAAAAAGCAGCTTTATTAATTGTATCTAAAGATCCAGAAGAATTAAAACGTTCAATAAGTTTCTACTCCAAAGGAAACAAGATTGTTATTGATTTAATAAAAGAAGAAGTCGATGAAATATATCCTAAATTAACAGCTTTATTTTCAAAGTTAACACCTGAAGAAAAGAAAAAATTTGCTGGAATAGATCAAATGATTAAATCAAGTACAGCTGAAGTTGTTAAAGAACAATATAAAGCAGTAGCTAGAAAATATAGAGAATTACAAGAAGCAATTGAAGAAAATAAAGATAATGAAGTATTGGTTAATTACTATAAAAAAATGTTAGCTGAATTAGGTGATAATATTTCTGCTATTAAATTTACTTTAGACGACACAGAATTATTCGAACAAATAAAAATTGAAGCTGATAAAGAATTAGATAGAGAATTCTCTAGAAGAAACAAAAAAGAACAAAAACCAGTTCAAAAAGATGAAGAAGTAGTATTAAACCCAATCAAACCAGATACTATAGGTGCTGAAGAAGAAACTACAACGAAACAAAATGCTCCTATACAAAATAATAATAGCGATGACTCAAGTACAACAAGTTCATCACAATCTGATAAATCAGAAGAAGATATAATAAAAGAAACTCCAATTATTCCAATAATGACAACTGAAGAAGGAACAGTTAATAATTCACAAACTAAACAAGACGAACCAAAACAAGAACAAGCTGTAAGTGCTCCAAAAACTGTCGTTAGACCTGATGTAACTGAAGAAGTTGAAAGATATAAACAATACATTGAAATGATTAATAAACAAATCGCAGAAATAAGAGATTTACTTGCCGAAGAAGAAGTAATTTCTGCAACAAATGATTTCAGTGGAAATACAATGAATAAAATATCTCAATTAGAAAATAGAATTAGTAACTTAAATGATAGAGTATTCGAATTAAAAATTGAGATGAGTAATTATGAATTCGAAGTATTTAAAGATAAAAAATATATGTTAGGTATGGATCCTGAAATAAAAGGAATGAAAATCGATGCAATAGAATATAATGATTCTATTGAACAATATATGGAAATTCATAATGATAGAATTAAAAAAGCTTACGAAAAATTACAACAATTATCAGATAGATATCAAATAATGACTGATGAAAATGCTAAAATGCAATTTAAAACAGCTTCAGATAGTATTTTCGATTATATAAATTCAGAAAATGAAATTATTAATAGAAGATTAATTGCTGAAAAGAAAAACAATCCATCATTTGATGTAGTAGGATTTGTATATGCTCATAGAATTGATTTTCAAAAAAATCTTCAACAAGATCAATCACCTGAAGTTGCTCCAACTGTACAACAACCAGAACAACCTGTTAAACCAGAAGTTGATGTTGTTGCATTAAAAGCTGAATTTAAAGAAAAAATGACAGTTTTAATGGGAGAATTAACAATGAATAAAATTGATATTTCATTCATTGAACTTGAACCATTAACAAAAGAACAAGAAGAAGCAAAAATAGAAGAATTAAAAGCAAAAATGACTGAAATAAGTCAAAAAATAAAAGATTTATTAGCTTCATATGATGAAATAACAATGGAAGAAAAGAGTCAAATATATGCTGAAATAAAAGCTGATAATGAAAAGGTTGAAAACGCAGCAAAAGAAAAAAATTCACAAGCAGTTCAAGAAAGAAAAAGATTTAAAGAAGCATATCGTGAATTAGAAATGTTAGCAAAAACATGTAGAGAAAAATCTCCAGATGGAATAGAAGCTGACGGATTTAATGAAGTATATAATGCAATACTAAATAAAAGAAATGAAATTAGAGACGAATTAGGAAAAGAACATATAATTCAAAAAATAAATAGTAAAACTAAAGAATTATATATTGCATATGTTTACGAATATAATGGTGAAAAAGTAATAATTGAAGCTCCAATATTAGAATTACATGGAAAATCTAAAACTGTTGAAGTCCCTGAAACTCAACAACAATATGGATATATAGAAGACATTAAATTAAATTTAGGAGAAAATCCAGAAGATGCTAAAAAAGTAGAAGCAATAGCTAAAGAATTTTCGAAAACAAAATTACATATATTAAAAACAGGCATAAGAATACAATATACTGCAGGATTAAAAAAACAATTAGAAGATGCTAAGTACAAAATCGAGGAAGGCATAACTATTCAAATTAAAGATGAACAAGGAAATGTTGTTGGTACATTAGATGCAACAACAGAAGAACCAAGTAGAAAATTATAAAAAGAATAAAAACATAGAATAAAAAGGAGGAATTGATACTTATGGGTGAAGAACAAGAAAAAGAAAAAGATATCAAAGAAGAAGTTCAAAACGATAAAAACAAAAAAGATGATCAAGCCCAAGAAGAAATAGTAACAATTGCTCCTTCTATGCTTGATTCAGAAGAATTAGACAGAGAAAACTTTAAAAGAGATATATCTGCAATAATTCCTCAATTTGAAACAACTAAAACATCAGATCAATTAAAAATTGAAAGCCAAGAAAATCAACTTAAATCTGATGGTTCTATCGTAATAGGCAATATAGTCGATGATGTATATAACTATATACCAGAATCAAAATTACCAGAAATGATAGATATGAAAGCTAGAAAACAATTTTTGAAAAAGAATAAAGATTTAAAAATGAATATTTCAGAAGCCGATATAAATGTTGAAAGAGATAAACAAAAGAAAATTTTGAATATTACATCAACAATATCACTAGTAATAATTTTATTCTTAGTAGCATTCTTTTTCTATTATAAATCAGTTCCAAAAGAATCTGATTTTCAAGCATTACCAGTTAAGGTTGAATTAGGAAAATCACTTCCAGCATCTAAATCAGCTTATATTAAACCAGGAATTGGTAAAGAAGTTGATGAATTACAATACGTAGTTGATACATCAAGCGTTATTGTTGATAAAGTTGGAGAATATCCATATACAGTAAGACATAATGGTGTAGTAAAAACTGGAATGATTTATATTGAAGATACAACACCACCTGAAATTGAAACTAGAGAAGTAGTTATAACACAAGGTGAAAGCTATGAAGCTGCTTCATTTGTCGTAAAATGTAGTGACTTAAGCGGATGTAATTATGATTTTGAAGAAAATAATACAGAAAGCAAATATACAGAAGCAGGATCATATGTAGTAGTTGTATCAGCAACAGATGCTTATGGAAACAAGTCAATTAAACAAGAAAGTTTAGTAATTGAACAAATCGGTAACGTAAAATTCTTTATTAAAGAATATGATTACGATTTCACAACTGATTCACAAATTACTGAAAAATATGAAATCCACTTTACTGATTTCTTATCAAGTGCAATCATACTAACAGGTGTTCATACAACAACTACAGTATATGGAACAGAAGAAGCATATAAAGAAGCGTTAGTACAACATTATGGTGAAGCTAATTATACATGCTACGATGAAACTAAGACAATTGTTCATGTAGAAAAAGCATACACAGTTGGTTACAACTATAGTGAATATAGTAAAGTAATGGATTGGTTTGAAACTAATGGATTTAAAGAAACAAATGAGTAATCATTTGTTTTTTTTTAATACAAAAAAGACTAATTTCTTAGTCTTTTATGCTATCTAATATTAATTCAATTTCTTTATTAGCTCTTTCATCATAAGGTAAAACATATTTAAATATATTGTTTTTATCAGATATAAATATGACAAAATCATCACCTAAATATATATCATTCATACTACTTAAACTAATATCATCAATATTATCATTATTAATCAACTTACATAAATATAAAATAGAATCTATTTTATTAATGTATTCTTCACCAATATTATTACTTAATTTTATAACATTATTTCTCTTTCTCAAATATTTAGCTTCGCAATCATAATATAAGAAATTATTTTTATCTACAATATCATTTGAAGCAAGTAGAGTAGTTAATTTATTTCCAAAATTAGAATGAATATTATAACTATTAAATAAGAAATTGTATTTACTAAATTCTTTAAAATCACTATATTGTGTACATATTGGATTATTAATAATAGGACATATTGTTGAATCAATAACTATTCCATGCGGATTATTATAATTATCATTAACAATTGTAATATAGTTAATTGGATCTATATCTTCATTAGTAACTTTAATTAATTCGTTTGAGAATTCAGATAATAATCTATTATAGGATTCATCATATTTACCATCAATTCCGTTTAAATATAATGTATTACCATTTCTAACAGCATATATTTTACTAACAAGATTATTATTTTCATATATACCAATTTGACATCCATTTTTATCTAATAAAGAATAACAAACCATATCATTTCCTGTAGCTCCAATTTTATAAATAGAATTATCCATAAATAATAATGTATCATCATCATATTTATCAATTGTTTTAATTTCTATATCATCTCTCTTATAAGATAAGAAAGGTATAGTTGAACATACAGATTTATATTTATTTTTATATAAATCAATTAACATATTAATTCTATTGTTACTATCTAATTCTTCGTAATAACCATCATCACAAATAGAATTTATAATATCCTTATCAATACAATTAAATAGAATATTATCTTTAAAATTAATAACAGTTAGATATTTTTCGACATCTACTAATCTAATTTTATTAATATCTAAATCGTTATCTTCACAATACTTAATAATATTATCCCATCTAGACATTATTAAACCTAAATTATTGACAATACCATTGTAATAACCATCAGCAACCATAACAAGATTTAAATTGTTAAATAAGAAAGTATTTAAAGAATCACTATTAGTTTTATAATTATTAATTTCATATCCATTAAATATAACTTCCATATCTTTTAAAGAGAAAACACGTTTCTTTAATTCATAATTTTTATTATTAATAGGGAAATTATATTCAATATCATTAACGTTTTTAAAATAATCAATAGCGAATATATTCTTGATATTGTTATTATTCATGTTCTTATTTATATAAGTAAATGTTTTCTTTATTAAATTAGTTATTATTTCATTGTATTTTCTATATTCGATTATTTCATCAATATTATAAATATCTATATTTTTACTATAAATGTAAGTATTGCTAGTTTTATCAACATATATTTCGTTACCAATCTTAGAAATTATTTCTTTTAATTTTTCAATTACTTTCTTTAACTTACTATTAGCTTTAAATCCTAATTCAGAATCATAACATGCATTATTCATAATAGAAATTAATTCAGTATCACTATATAAATTTCTAATTTTACTAACTTCATTATTTAAAATACTAACATTTTGTAAATTATTTAAATATAGAATATATTCATCATAATTAGTAGGTTTATTAATATTAATCTTATTTAAACAATTTTCATAATCAAATCTATCATTACTATAAGGAATTAAAATATGTTCTAATATATTATTGAATTCGATATCAGGTTGATTTAAATATTTTATATATTTATCTTTTATTTCAGTTATCATGTAACCTTCATTAAAATATTCAACATATTCTTTTTTATTATTATCAGTTAAAGCTCTTATAAATAGTTTTAATTTTAATTTATCTAAATAATTTTTACCAATTTCTTTTCGTTTATTATATAAGATATTTTCTTTAGGTTTAAAATTATCAAGAATAATCTTATCAAATTCATCGTTATATTTATTAACTTGATTACTTATAAATAAATCAACAAATCCATTACAATAATCATATATATCTTTCATATTATTAAAAGGGTTGAATTTATAGTATTTAACATAACCAAATAGCTTATTAATAATGTTATTATAAGTATCATAATTATTATCTAACATAAGATAAATAATATTATCTAAATATGTATTTTTCTTTATTTCTCTAGCAAAAATATCAATACTATCAATATCATTAAAACAATTAAGGTTATCAATCATCTTTTTATTAATATTTTGAAAAACAGCACTATTATTTTCTTTAAATTTTAATACTTTTTCATCAATTATTATTTTCTTTAATTCTAAAACTTTATCAAGAGTAACGTTCTTATTACCATCTAATACAAATTTTAAAGTACCATCTAAACCTAATGTTAAATAACTAATTAAAACACTTCTATAATTAATTAGAGTAGGTTGTACTTCTTGTTTTGATAATAAAGATTTCATTCTAATTGTTTCATATAAATAATTAACTTCATTGAAATCAATTTTATCAATATCATCATCAGATAAGTTAAATAACAATTTAGATAATTTACTATTATTAAAGATAGATAAATCTAATTTAACTTTAAAGTAATTATCAATATATTTAATAATATCTGAATTCTTTAATTTAGATAATAATTCATCACTATTAACTAGTTCATTTATTGAAATATCTTTATCCAAGAATAGAGTAATAATCTCATTATTACTTAAATTATTTGTTATATAAGGTAAAACGATATAATATAAAATATCATCAGAACTAAGTAGATTTAACATATTATAAACCATACTATGATCACACTTGATAATTAGAGAAGGGCTATCTAAAAATCCTTTTATAAACACAATATCTTTATTATCAACACTAATATTTAAATGATTAATTTTATCTAATATATTTTTCTTTTGTAGCATATTAAATGATGATCTAAAACTTAATTTATTTAACAATAATTCAATAGCATAAGAACTCATATCATTAACAAAATCATCATTTCTTAAATAATCAACAATATCATCTTCACTAAAATGCTTATTAATAACCTCTATCATTATAGTATCAACAAATCTATCGAATAAAGAATAATTACTAAAAATTTTATTTCTTAAATCTTCATTAATATAATCGAATAAATAAACACTAATACTATGTTTAGAACAATTTTTAAGAGTATCTTCATTAAAGTTTTCTAATAACTTTTTAGGATCATAATTAAATAATTTATTAAATAGAGTAGAGTAAGAATCTTCATCTAAAATCTTAGAATTAAACATCTTATTAATTTCTACAATACTAAATAAATCTAAATATTTTTCATTGAATTTTCCAATAAATTTTGGATTGTTCATTATAAAGTTATATATACTTTCATTATAACAATTATCAAATATTAAACTTTTACATGGTAATAAATCAAATAACTTATTATTGTTATCATAATAATTTACAAATTCATCAAATGATTCACATTTCTTTAATAGTAATTTTACATAAGTTTCTTTTGTTAATATCTTACATACATCTAAATCATTTAAATTAATATTCATTAATAAACTATAATTATAACTTAGAATAATACTATTATTTGGAATCTTATTTATTATTTTTTCATTACTTAATATTTCTTTTAACAACTTATTATCATTAAAATTATTATTTTCTTTTAAAGCTTGATTTATTAGTTCAATATCTATATCTGTATATTTTTTCTTACTTTGTAGATATTTTATTTTATCTTCAATAGATAAAGATAAATAAATGTCAGTAAATATATTATTATTTTTAATAATATCTAAATAACTATCTTGAGATGAAAGAATATCAAATTTTATATCATTATTTACATTAACTAAAATATTACTTATATATTTGTCATATACATCTTTTGTATCATTATTTCTTAATGTAATTAAAGTTCTTAAATCATTAATAGCATTGCTATTATCTATAAAATATTTATATAAATCTTCTACTATTTTAGAATCTTCAGAAGATAGAGTAGAAGAATTGTATATACTTTTATGTATTATGTCAAATAAGATTTTTTTATAATCTTCAATCTTCATAAATACCCCTCCATATTATGTATATTAATTATAACAAAAAATAAGCCTTATTTTAAGACTTATTTTTGTAATACAGCATGAACTACTAATCTTTTATTATCATCTAAACAAGTTGATAAAGTAATAATCTTATCGTCTACTGAAACATTTGTAGATAATGGGATATCGCTTCTATCTTTTAATTTATTTAAGAATGCAGCGTAATCTATATCATTTTTGAAATTAGTATATAAATAATCATTAGTTACATCAATACTATATACTGAGAAAATCTTCCATTGATATTCATTATATAAAGTATTAAATGTTATATATAAGTTACTATCATTTGTATACCATTTTTCATCAACAACTCTATTTAAAGTACCAAACATTACACCACTATAATATCTATTATGAGCATAAATAATGGTATTTTGATCTAAAGAGTAGCCACTATTTCTATAATCCATAAATACCCAACCATTAGAATCTTTATTCTTATAGAAATTACGTTTTAAATAATAGCTATTGTCAGTAGTTTGAACAACAGGATAATTAATATTAGTACCTTTAACAGTTATCCATCCAACAGTATCTTTATTAACTGTTAATAATCTTTCATAATTATTAATGAATTGATAAGTTAAATAACTACTACCATCATCTTCATTTACAGCGGGTGCTTCGATTAAAGAATCATCAAAGTTTTCATCGTTTAATAAATCTTCAGCAAATTCAACTTGTTCATTAACTTTTTTTTCAGATTTATAATTGTCATATACTAAATATCCAAAAGCACCACCAATAATTAAGAATATAATTAATGAACAAATACTTAATGTAGTAAAAGTAATTTGTTTTAAATAATTCTTTTCTAGGTAGTCTTTACTATAAACTAACTTTAATTTAATGCTATTCTTTTTACAAGCTTCTTTATTAATAGCTTTTAATTCTTCAATAATATCTGGATCATCAATATCATCATGTAATTGAATAACAATATTCTTTCTTTTGTTCTTTTTAATTACATCAATAATTTTCATAATATCATTATGATTATACTTATCTAAATGAATATTTTTTAAATATTTGTTTATATTACATAAAGAATTAAAATCTTCAATATCTTCATTAGTAATTATTTCACCAAACTTAACACTATTTTTATAATATATTTGACTAAAAGAACTTAGATTATTATCTAACATAAAATTACTAGTAAATAATACTTCATTTCTTGATTCAACTTTTATATTATTCTTATCTAACATTTCAATTAAGAAAGCTGGAATAGAGTAGCAATTAACCATTTTGATATTTGTAGATTTACTAATCTTTTCACATAATTCATAAGAAATAGTTTCATCGTCATTTAAAGATAAAACTTCTATATTTTTAAGACCTTTTAATACGTCAAGAACAAGTAAAGCCATATCATTGTTTGAAATAGTGATATCAGTTATTGACTTATCATTAACTAAATCACATAAAAATAATCCAACTATCTTTTTATTCTTTTCTATATATTCATCACTGAAAACTAATTCGTTATCAGAAATAACGTTTGTATTAAGAAGGTTTACAGCAACTGGTTTATTAGTACGATACTTGAAAATTAAAGTGTTATCTTGAATACTAATAGTAATCTTTTTCATTGCTTCACCTCATTTTATTCTACTTATCTATAATATATAATAACATAAAATTTAATTATTATGAAAAAAAAATAACACAACAAATTAAATTATGTTATAATAATTATAGAATAAGGAAAAATAGAAATAGAGAGGTAAATGTTATGAAAAAATTTAAAACTTATTTAGTTGCATTATTACTAGGAATCACTGCATTCTGTTTAGCTACAATCAATGTACAAGCTGCAGATTCAAACGAAGCAGGAACAGCAAGTCAATTTGCTATCGAATGTGATCCAGATTCAGCTTCAAAAACAGAAGCTACTAAATGTTATATTTTAGCTAAAGTAACTACTGGTGGTGTATATGCTGTTACTGGTGAAATTACAACTTTAAAAGATTTAGTTATCGTTGGTGAAAACTCAGATAGTGGATCTAAAGGTGTATATAGTTCAATTGGTGGAACTAACAAAGTAGTTGGTGAATTTGTTAACTATGGTGCAGATTCAGTTGGTACTGATGCTGCTGGTAAAAAGTTTAAATGTAAAGGACAAAAAGGTTGTGTAGATTTCATAAGTGTTGGAACTGGTAGAAATATTACTGAATCTAAAGATAATGTTTCTGGTATGAAAAATACTAAACATGAAACTGATTATTTAGGTTTCACTAATATTGGATGGGTTCAAGTTAAAATAGCTCAAGAAGAAGAAGATTCTGCTTGTGGTGAAATTTGTATTCATTTCTCATATCAAGGACCTGCTACTGTTACTGAAGTAAGTGGTGGTTCAGGATCTGATCCAAAACCAGCTTGTGATGAAGTAAACAAAAAGAGCATTGGAAGCAATGAAAAAACAACTGAAACAGGAAGTTTTGCTTCATATGCTGTATTAGCTGCTGGTGCATTTATTGCAATTAGTGCTATAGCAATCGCTAAAAAACATAATAAATTCTATAGAGTTTAATAAAAGAAGACCTAAAGGTCTTTTTTTTTGCCCTAAATTTGACAAAAACATATATAAACATATAATAAGTTTCAATTAAGGGGTGTTACTATGAATTCATTAAATGAAATATATAATTTAATCGATGAAAAAGATTACATAACTGACCCAATCGACTTTATTTATAGTGAACAATATGGATTATCAAAAGAAAATATTATGGATGTATTAAACTACATTGTTAAACATAATAAAGAAAGATTAAATATAATAAAAAGAAAAAATGAAGAATTACAAAAGAAAATGGATTTTTCTTCTAATGAAATTATAATAGAAGAACCAACATCATCTAAAATATCTTACATAAAAAGAGAATATAAAGATGTTGATAGTAGAGTAGATTTATTATTCTTTAGTTTTTATGAAAATGATTTTAATACAATAATTGAATCTATTCCTACACATGAAATTCCATTTATAAAACTAACTATATTAAAAAGAATAAATGAATTAAAAACAAAGATAAAAGAATTAATTTATAGTAATAACGTAGAAAATATTATTCAATTAAAAAAAGATATTGAAATATATATGAATATAATTAATTGTTTAAGTATTACAAATGAAGTAGAAAAAACAGAAGAAATAGAAGATACTTACGATTCAAGAATATTACTACCAACAATTAATAATACTTCATATATTTATAATGATTTATTAACATGTATAGAAGAAAATAAAGAAATTGTAAACGGTTTTAATAAAGTAATTAGTGGATATTTCCTTACAACAAAAGATTTAAGAGATATTAAAAAATACGATAAACTATATGAATATAAAAATCCTAATGGATTAAGAGTAATGTATGTTGTTTTACCAAATAACTATATTCTTATTTGTAAAGTATTTATCAAGGATAAAAATAAAAGTACAAAGATCGAATCAATTTATGAAGAAGCTTATCAAAGATATTTATTAATAAAAGATGAAATAATGTCTAATTTAACTAACCCTGACTTTATGATTAATCAATCATTATTAGTTGGAGAAATAGTAACATTATTTGAATCTATTGATAAAAATAAAAAGGTAGGTGAGTAATATGGAAAGATACGATAACCTAGCTAATTTAATAAGAGATAATATTATTGAATGTAAATTAGTACTTAAAGAAGAAAATCCAAAAGAACTATTTGATAAAATAAACAGTATAATTAACATTGTAAGAGATAAAAACAAACTTGCACAATTAAGTAACTATGAAATATTTTTAACATTTTTAAATTGTTCTAATACAGATATATTTACTTATGAAGAAACATTAGAAAGAGTTAATGAAATAAAAAATAATATCAATAGTTGGACTTATGACAATACAAAAGATATATTTAAACAATTAGTAGATAAAACAAATGATGTAGTGGATGAAAAAACAGCTACAAGACTATTTGAAAAATTAGGATTAACACCAGAATTTGCTGCATACAGAATAAGAGGAGTATTCTTAATAATGAATAGATTCCTAGAATATAAAGCAAGAATAGCTAATCTTGATAAAAACCAATCATTATTAGTTTTAAACCCACAACCAAAACTAACACCAATGATGAAAAAACAAATGATAGATAAAATATATATTGATTGTAATATGGATAATATATTTAAAGTATTAAATAATTATATTGATTCAAATATTGAAGAATTAAATACTCGTAAAAAGAACGCTAAAAAAAGAATAGAAATAGAAGAATTAATTCTAAGTAAAATTAATGATGGATCAATAGAAGAAATGAGAGATTGTATACCTGAAGAATGGTGTATATATTTAGATTTAGATATAGCTAATGAATTACTACTTATTATATTAGATAATATAAAAATAGAATATAATACAGAAATGACAATGAATAAAATATCAAATTCATTAATAAATAAAACACCATTAACTAAATATTTATATGATCACAACATTAATCCTAAAGAATTTGATGAAGAAGTATTAGAGCAATTAGAAAAGAATGAAAACTCTATAGATAACATTGAATTCTTATTATCAATAAAACTTAATCCAATTAATTATACAAATATCTTATTAACATTATCAAATGAACATAGAGATAAATTAAATATGTTGATAAAGAGTAAGATATTAACAACTACAACAATAAATAATAACTTAGATATATTAGATCAATCATTTAAAAAGATTATTAATAACTATGAAATATTAAATAAATTACAACCAGAAATAGATTACAGTAATAAATACTATAACGATCAAGTATTATTATTAGATACTAAAGATTTAAGAAATAATATATCAATTGTAAAAGAATATAAATTTAATGAAGAAGAAAAAGATTACTATATATACTTACTATGTAATCCAAGTATGGTAAATATTTACGATATTATATTAGAAAATGAACTGGATAAAAGATTATTATTAATAATAGGTAAAACACCTAATCCGTTAAATGCTATAAAAAGAGTATTAATATATAAACAATTAGACATTCCTATAGTAGATAATAATGGAAATCTAAAAAAAGATATATATGATGAAAGAAGATTCATTATATATGATCAAGATATTGATGAATATCTAGGAAATGCTGTTGAAGATAGAACATATATTGATATAACAGGAAATAAAATAAATGATGAAAACAAACTATTATTGATTCAAGAATTAGATAAGAATTATTTATTTACTAAATCAACATATAAAATAAATGAAACAATAATATCTAGACCAAAAGTACTAAAAAACTTAAATAGAGTTATAGAAGAAAGATTAGATATTAGAAAATGTTTATTACAAGTATTAATATCATCATCTATATACAATGAAAAGAATATCTTCGAAATAGAACAAGAATTAAAAACAAAAAAACTATCAACTAGATAGTTTTTTTTCGTAGTATAAAAATAATTCTTTAAATCTATTGTAATGTATTATTTCTCTTTGTCTTAAGAATAAAAGAATATCTATTAAATCTTGATCATCAGTAAGATTAATTAAATTTTCATAAGTAGATCTAGCTTTTTGTTCAGCTGCCATATCTTCACTCAAACAAGCTAATACATCAGAAGAAGATGCTATAGTTAAAACACTAAAAGGATTACCAGACGCATCTTGAGGATAAATTCCTTTACCATGATCTACATAATAATCACCCAATCCGTACTTTTCCATTTCTTGCAAAGAAGCATTCATTGTTAATTGTCTAAATATTTCACAAATCATTTCTACATGACCTAATTCTTCACAAGCGATGTCATTTAATAATGCTTTTCCCATATCATCAGGCATAGTATATTTTTGACTAAAATACCTTAAAGCAGCTCCAAGTTCACCATTGGGTCCACCAAGCTGAGAAATTATATATTTAGCCATTCTAACATCAGTTTTATTTAGATGTATAGGATAATTCAATTTTTTAAAATACTTAAACATAAGACCCTCCAAATGGCATATCCTTATACCATAAATAAGAATTATAATTATCATCTATTAAATTTATAGATCCATATCTACTTTCATATAATTCAACATAGTATTTTAATCTTTTAGAGTATTCTTTAAAAAGATTATAAACATTAGTATCATCAGGGTGTAAGTCTAAAAATAAATTAAGATCATTAATCATAAAATCATATCTATATATATTTAATAGAAGATTTTCTTTATCATTTGATACATTTATATTAGACTCTTTATAATTTTTATATGGTTTATACTCATTTGCAAATATAGTACCTTTTATTAAAGAATCATTTTCATTAAACATATTATTAAATTTTATACTATCAAAAAACACAATATCCCTCCATAAATAAGATATGTAACAATGATAAATGTACAAATTATAAATACCTATATTATAAATAAAATGCTTTTGCATAAAATACTATTATGTAGTATAATTTACTTATAGGAAGGTATGATTAATATGTCTATACAAAAGAATGAACGTTTTATACCAATTAAAAATTATGTTATAGCTGCTTTAATTGCAGTATTAGCAATAGGAATTACTTTGTATGCATTTGCATGGCGTGATGCTATTAAAGAGAATAAAGTATCAAGTTCTTATCTTACAAAACAAAAACTTGTTCAAGAAATAACAGATTTAGATGAAGCATCATCTGTATTTGCAGAATCACCAACAGATTATTTTATATTAATAAGTTATACTGGTGATGAAAAAGTATATAATATGGAAAAAGATTTAAAAAATATAATTATCGATTATAACTTATCTGATAAAATGTATTACGTTAATGTAACATCAATTAAAGATAACGATAATTGTATTGATGAAATAAATGATAAATTAAATTTAAAAAATATTAAAGTTGAAAAAGTTCCAACAATCATATATATAAAAGATGGAAATGCTGTTGACATTACAAGAAGAAGCGATGATAATATGATTACATCAGGCGACTTCCAAAAGTTAATAGATATTAATGGAATAAAAAAATAAGACCTGAAGGTCTTTTTTTAGTAAGGAGAATGAAAATGATTAACGTTGTATTATATCAACCAGAAATACCTGGTAATACAGGAAATATAATGCGTACATGTGTAGCAACAAATACAAAATTACATTTAATTAAACCATTAGGTTTTTCGTTAGATGAAAAATATATAAAGAGAAGTGGAGTTAACTATATTCAATACTGCGATTATACAGTTTATGAAAATTGGGAAGATTTCTTATCTAAGAATGAAGGAACTTTCTATTACTTAACAAGATATGGTCATAAACCACATACATCTTTTGATTATAGTAATAAAGATGAAAATATATATTTTGTATTTGGTAAAGAATCAACTGGAATACCTAGAGAAATATTAGCACCATACATAGATAATTGTATGAGAATGCCAATGACAGATAAAGTAAGAGCATTAAACGTATCTAATTCAGTTGCTATTATGGTTTATGAAGCATTACGTCAACAAGATTATAATGATTTATTAAGAGATGAACCTAGTGATGAAGGACATAAAGGTGCTAACTTTATTGAAGAGTTATATAACGAAGAATAAACACTCGTAATAGAGTGTTTTAATTATGTGTAAACCATTGTATAAAAAAAGTAAAATACTATACATATATGCTACAATATAATTAGGTGATAATATGAATAAAGTAGTATTAATTGGTTGCGGAAATGTAGGTATGGCTTATGCATATTCATTAGTTAACCAAAAAGATTACGTAGATGAATTAGTTTTAATTGATATTAACAAAGATAAAGCAGAAGGCGAAGCAATGGATCTTAACCATTCAGTAATATATGCTGGAACATCAATTAAAGTAAAAGCAGGAGACTATAAAGATTGCAAAGACGCAAAGATAGTTGTAATAGCTGCAGGAGCGAATCAAGCTGTTGGTGAAACAAGAATGGATTTAATAAATAAAAATAGTAAAATATTTAAATCTATTGTTGGTGAAGTAATGAAAAATAAATTTGATGGAATATTCATCGTTGCAACAAATCCATTAGATGTAATGACATACTTAACATTAAAATATTCTGGACTTCCTAAAAATAAAGTATTAGGTACAGGAACAACTCTTGATACTGCTAGATTAAGATACATGATTGCAGATAAACTACAAGTATGTCCAAAAGATATTCAAGCATACGTAATTGGTGAACATGGAGACTCTGAATTTATTCCATGGAGTAATGCCAATATAGCATTAACTAGTATTAAAAACTTCTTAAAAGAAGATGAAAGAAAACAATTAGAAGAAGATGTTAGAAATGCAGCATATCGTATAATTGAAAAAAAAGGTGCAACTGCATATGGAATAGGTGTATGTTTAACAAGAATTACTAATTCAATTTTAGAAGATAAAAAAACAATATTAACAATATCATCATATGATGAAAAAAATAAAGTATGTGTATCAACACCAGCTATAGTTGATAAAGATGGTGTAAGAAATAAAATTCATATTCCATTAACAGATGGAGAAGCAAAAAAACTACAACATTCAATAGATGTAATAAAAAAAGCTATAGATAGTATAGAAGGTGAATAGTATGAATTGTAAATACTGTGGAGCCTCATTACCATCTCAAGGAGGACATTGTCCTGAATGTGGAAGAATGATACCAATAAGTCAAATGAAAGATATGAAAGCTATGCTTAATCCATCATTAAATCAATACCATAATAAAGATACAGCTTTCTATAAAAAAGAAACTGCTTATAATGGTGATGCTAAAATAGGAAAAATAGTAATGATTGTAATTGCAATTATTATTCTATTTGTAATAGTAGCAATAGCAAAATAAAAA
>JAEDJT010000015.1 GCA_016296185.1 Bacilli bacterium | reverse complement strand
TATTAGAAGTACCTGATAAAACAAATAAAATTACTTTAACAGGAACAGCTTCAGAGAATTCATCTGTAAATGGTTTAGGTACATATGAGGTAGAAATAGGCACAACAACAAGAACTATATTAGTAACAAGTCAAAGTGGAGAAGTAAATACTTATACAATAGAAATTGTTAAGAATAGTGCTACAAATACTAATTTAATATATTTAGTACCAAGTACTGGAACAATAAATCCAGAATATTCAAATGATGTATTAACATACACAATGGATGTTGAAGATAATGTAAATGTAATAAGTTTTGCAGCAACACCAGAAGATAAAGATGCTACTGTAACAACTGATGATATTATGGTTTTATCATATGGTGAAAATATTTATCATGTTAAAGTTGTAGCTGAAGATGGAATTACTGAAAGAAATATTACAATTAGAATTAATCGTAAAAAAGATCTTAAGAGTATAACAGCTAGTGAAGAGAAAGTATTCTTAGATTTAAATGATACTTATAATTTAAGCTATACAATTAATCCTGAAGACACTACTTACCCAGATGTTGAATGGACAATTCAAGATCCAACTATTGCTACAATTGATAAAAATGGAAAAATAACAGCAATAGGTTATGGATCAACAATAGCTAAGATATCAAGTATTAAAGATCCAGCTATTTATGATTCAGTAAATATCATTGTTATGAGTAAAAAGATTATATCTAATACTTATGATATTAATCGTAATGAATCTGGTACTCCTTTAGAAGATCAATTTAAAGAGTATGTAATTGGTATTGAACCTAAAACAAATGTTAAAGACTTCATTTCTAATTTTGAAAATGAAGAAACTATGTTAAAAGTATATAATACTGATGATACAGAATTTACTGGTGAAATAATCGGTACTGGACTAATTATTAAATATGAATTTGAAGGTGCTGTATTAGATGAATTAACAATCATTGTAAGAGGAGACTTAAACAGTGATGGAGATATAACAACAGCAGATTATGTTAAGATGAAAAATAAAATCTTGAAGAAGATTGAATTTAATAGAATAGAAAACATAGCTGGTGATTTAACACAAAGTGATTCAATAGGAACAACTGATTATGTTAAGTTAAAGAATTATATCTTAAAGAAAATAAATTCAGTAAATTAGAAGAGAAGACTTAAAAGTCTTCTTTTTCTATGTTATAATTATGATGGTGATTTTATGATATATTTAGATTATTCGGCAACAACACCAGTATCTTATGATGTTTTAGAAAGTTATAATAAAGCAACTAGAGATTATATGGGAAATGCAAATTCAATTCATTCTTTAGGTGTTAAATCTAAAGCATTATATACAAGTGCAGTTAAACAAATATGTGATTTATTTAATATAGAAAATGATGAATTAGTTATTACTAGTGGAGCTACTGAATCAAATAATATGGCCTTAAAAGGTGTAGCAATGCAATATAAAAATAGAGGTAATCATATTATTGTTTCTAAGTTAGAACATCCTTCTATTTATAAGATTTGTGAATTTTTAGAAACTCAAGGTTTTGAAATTAGTTATGTTAATAATGATAGTGATGGTTTAATAGATTTTGAAGATTTAAAAAATTTAGTAAGACCTACAACTATATTAGTTAGTATTTGTGCTGTTAATAGTGAATTAGGTATAAGACAACCTTTAAAAACTATTAGACAAATAATAAAGAAAGAAAATCCAAATACTATATTCCATAGTGATATGACTCAAGCTATTGGTAAAGTTCCAGTTAATATGTATGATGTAGATTTAGCTTCTATGAGTGGACATAAAATATTTGGACCTAAAGGTATAGGTTTCTTATATAAAAGTAATAAAATAAATATTGTTCCATTAATACATGGTAGTGGTAAATATAATGATTTAAGAAGTGGAACTCCAATGTTACCTTTAGTTGTAGCATTATCAAAAGCTTTAAGAATTGCTGTTACTGATTTAGAAAGTAAAGAAAATCATGTAGCTAAGTTAAATCAAATGATTTGTAATAAATTAATGGAATATCCAAATATTGTAATTAATAGTACTAAGTATTCTATTCCTCATGTACTTAATATAAGTTTAATGAATATTAGACCTGAAACATTTTTACATGCTTTAGAAGAAGAGGAAGTATATGTAAGTACTAATACAGCTTGTTCTTCAGGTGATTTTAGTAGTAGTGTAATGGCTGTTACTAATGATAAATTAAGAGCTAGTACTACTATAAGAATTAGTTTAAGTTATGTTACAACATTTGAAGAAATTGAGAAATTTTTAAATATATTTGATATAAAATATAATGAATTATTAGAGGTGATGAGTTAATGAAAAAGATATGTTTATTATTTGTAAGTGTTTTATTACTTACTGGTTGTGGTAAAGCTACTATTCAAAATATTGAATGTAGTGAATTAGATCAATTAAAAGAAGATGGTGCTATATTAATAGATGTTAGAAATATATCTGAATTTGATGAAGGTCATTTAGATGATGCTATTAATATTGAATATGATACTATTGGAGAAAAAATAGGTAGTGTTGCTAAAGATAAAGATACAAAAATAATTGTATATTGTAGAAGTGGTAATAGAAGTAATAAAGCTGCTACTACATTAATTGATAAAGGCTATAAAAATGTATATGATTTGGGTGCAATGAATAAGTGTACTAAATAAAATGTTCTTTAAAAAAGGGCATTTTTTTGATATAATGTTAATTAGTTAGGAGATGATAAGACAAGTTAATTTGTATAACTGTTTTATCATCTCTTTTTTGGAGGTTTTGTATGATTAGTAGTAATGTTAAAAAAGTTGATGAATTAAGTAATAAGAATATATCTAGTAAAAATGTATGGATAAGAACTAAACCTTTTGAAAATAAAGATTTTGATAATATTGCTTCAATATATTATTTAACTTTAGATAAATATATTAGAGATTTAACTGAAAGAAGTATGGCTTGTCAAAATCAATATAACAAGTTAATAGATGATTTTGTTGAATTATATAGAGAAGGTTATTCTTTAGATGAAGCTTCTGGAAGATATAGTTTTAATCCTGAAGAAGGATTTATAATAGAAAATCCTGAAAATAAAAAAAGTGACATACAATGTAGTCAATTTATAAGAAATATATTTGCTTGTATTTTTGGTAATGGAATTCCTGAATTCTATGTAGATTTTACATCATGTAATTTTATTACTGAAAAACAAATGAAAGCATTATTTACTGCTGCTCATATTATTGAAATAAAAGTTTCTTTAGCATTAAGATTAAAAGGTTTTGATGAAGAATTAGTTAAAGAAGAAATTGCTTATAATAGTGATAAATATACTAGAGGATTAGAATTAACTGAAGTTAATGAAATGTCTTCTGCTATGAAAAACTTATTTTTTAATGTAATAGAAGAAGATAAAAAAAGAGAAGAATCTGTTAAGTTAGAAAAAAAGATATAGTGATATATCTTTTTTATTGTTATAATTATAGTAGGTGATAATATGAAAATTAATAATACTATTTTTAAAGCTTATGAAGATAAGGAAGGTAAATTACATCCATATGATGATTCACATGTTTTATTAAAGAAATCTATGCCTGCTGATGATAAACATTTAGAAGAGTATTTAGCTAATATTAAGAAAGCTATTACTAATGGTGTTAATACTATAAATATAATTGATTATAAATTATATGAAGATCAAAAATGGGTTTATGATAAAGATCATGTTTTTACAACTGGTTTATTCTTAGAAGAAAAAGCTAAAGGTAATAGTATGGATTTTCAATCTTTATTTATATTAGATAATGAAGTAAACGTTGACTATGAAGGTATGAGTGTTGAATATATTAAAGTAGTTACTTCTTACATAAAAGAATTAGAATTAAGAGCAAATGCTTCACAAGATATATATGATAAATTTGTTCATGATTGTTTAGAAGTTGAAAATTATGATTTAACTATTGATCCAGTACCAGCTAATTTCTTTTTTGATAAAGAAAAAGGTTTTACATTAATTGATTTAGTTCCTGGACCTAATAAAGATACTAAACGTGAACATTTTGTAGAACATTTAGTAAGTGCTATTATGGGATATGGTAAACCAATGATTTTAATTGGTAGATATAGAGTTGATCAATTACCTAAAGAATTACATAATAGATATGAGATAGTTTTATCTGATATTTGTGCTAAATTATCACAAGCATTAATTAATAATAAATTAGATAATTTAGTTAAAGATGTTAATCCTTGTGTTAATAAAATATCATTTAATAATGAAGAATGTATTGAAATAGAAGAGTTAGTATCTCATATAGCTGATACTTTTAAAAAATATCAAAATTATTTAAGAAAAGAAGAAGGAAGATCTATATCATTTTAAAAGAAAAAGTTATTCTTTTTCTTTTTTTAATTTAATGATATACTATCAATGACTTTGGGGTGATATGTGTGGAAAAGTTAATATTAATTAAATATGGTGAATTATCTACTAAGAAAGCTAATATTAATTTATTTTTAAAACAATTAAAAGATAATATTAATTTTGCTTTAAAAGACATAGATGCTAATATTAAATTTGATAAAGGAAGAATGTTTATTGAACCTGGTGAAGATAACTTTGATAAAGTTACTGAGGTTTTAGGTCATGTATTTGGTATTCATGAATATGATGTAGCTTATAAGTTAACTACTAAAGATTTTGATGAAATTGGTAATACTGTATTAAAACTTGTTAAATCAATGGAATTTACTACTTTTAAGGTTGAAACTAAAAGAAGTGATAAAAAGTATCCAATTGAAAGTATGGAATTTAGTAGAAAAATTGGTGCTATTATATTAAAGAATTTAGAAGGTAAAAAAGTAGATGTTCATAATCCTGATTTACATGTTCATGTAGAAATTAGATTAGATGCTGTATATATTTATTTTAATTCTTTAATGGGTATTGGTGGATATCCAGTTGGTGTAGCAGGTAAAGGTTTATTAATGTTATCTGGTGGAATAGATTCTCCAGTAGCAGGTTATATGGCTATTAAAAGAGGAGTTAAATTAGAATGTTTATATTTTGAAAGTCCTCCTCATACAAGTATTGAAGCTAAGAATAAAGTTATAGATTTAGCAAGAAAATTATCTTTATATAATAATGATATTAAATTACATGTTATTAACTTTACTCATATTCAACAAGAAATATTAAAGAATTGTCCTCATGAATATTTAGTTACTATTATGAGAAGAATGATGTATAGAATAAGTGAAAGAATAGCTAGAAGTGGTAATTGTAAAATATTAGTTAATGGTGAATCAATAGGACAAGTTGCAAGTCAAACTTTAACTAGTATGAATGTTATTAATGAAACTGTTAAAATACCAGTTATTAGACCACTTGCTTGTTTTGATAAAAATGAAATTATAGCAATAGCTAAAAAAATTGATACTTATGAAACAAGTATTTTACCTTTTGAAGATTGTTGTACTGTATTTGTTCCTGAACATCCTGTTATTAATCCAGATGTTGATTTAGCTCGTGAATATGAAAATAGATTAGAATGGGAAGATATGATTTATGAAGCTATTCATAATCATGAAGTAATTAAAATAAGTTATAATGATAAAAATGAAGAGTTTGAAGATTTACTTTAAGCTCTTTTTTTATGTATTTAAATTAATTATCAATCCATAATATTAATGGTGATATTATGAATAAAAGATATAATGATTATTATTATAAATCATGTGATATTGATAAAATGTGCTCTTTAGATAAGAAGAGATATGAGTATTTAAATGAGTACGGATATAATATTGATTGTAATAGTAAACGTATTATAGATTATGAAATGCGTATTAAAAGGCATAAAAATAGTGAAAGTAAGTAGAAAAAGTTGGTATTTTTTAACTTTTATGTGTATAATCTAGGTTAAGAGGTGATAATATGAAAATTTTATCAGTTAATGCTGGTTCAAGTTCATTAAAATTTAGATTATATGAAATGCCACAAGAAGAATTATTAATGAAAGGTACTATTGAAAGAATAGGTCTTTCTGGTGGTGTTTATAGTATCCGTATTGGAGACGTTAAAGTTGAAAAGGAAATAGATTTTGCAGATCATAGTGAAGCTGTTGAAATTCTATTAAAAGATTTAGTAGAACAAGGTATCATTAAAGATTTAAGTGAAATTAAAGCTGTAGGTCATCGTGTAGTTCATGGTGGTAATAAATACTCAAGATCTGTTGTATTAACTAAGAGAGTTGTAAAGGAAATTAATGAAATTTCTGATTTAGCTCCATTACATAATCCTGCAAGTATTTTAGGTATGAATGCATTTATGGAAAATATTCCTGAATCTACAAATGTAGCATGCTTTGATACAGCATTCCATCAAACAATGGAACCAATTGCTTATTTATATCCAGTACCTTATGAATGGTATGTTAGGTATGATGTAAGAAAATATGGTTTCCATGGTTTATCTCATAAGTTTATTACTGAAGCTATGAAAACTAAATTAAAGAAAAAAGAACCTAATTTAATTATCTGCCATATTGGTAATGGTGCTTCTATTAGTGCTATTAAAGCAGGTAAATCAATTGATACATCTATGGGATTTACTCCTAACTCAGGTATTATGATGGGTACTAGATGTGGTGATATTGACCATTCAATGATTGAATATGTTAGTAAAAAAACTGGTTATAGTACTGAAAAGATTAATAGTATTTTAACTAAAGAATCTGGATTACAAGGTACTGCTGGTATGAGTGACTTACGTGACTTAGATAGAGCTTATGAAGCTAAAGAAGAAAAAGTTATGTTGGCATTTGATATGTATACAGAAAGAATTGCTGAATACATTGCTAAGTATTTCATGAAATTAGATGGCGAAGTTGATGCAATCGTATTTACTGCTGGTGGTGGAGAAAATGATCCTATTATCAGAGAACAAACAATATTAAAATTAAAAGCATTTGGTATTAAATTAGATACTAAAGTTAATGATCAAATGTTAACTCGTAAAGGTAATGAAGGTATTATTACAACTAAAGATAGTAAAATACCAGTATATGTAATTGCTACTGACGAAGAATTAATGATTGCTAGAGATACTTATGAATTAGCAAAAGAAGAGGCTTAAACCTCTTTTTTATTTGGGGTATTTGTGATAGAATAATATTGGGAAAGAGGAGAGAATTTTAATGAAAATTATGTCAGTAAATGCTGGATCAAGTTCTTTAAAATTTAGTTTATTCGATATCGAAACTGAAACATTAATTGCTTCAGGCTATTTTGAAAAAGTTACTATTCCAGGAAGTTTTTTTAATATTAAATTTAATGGAGAAAAAATATATGAAGAAGTAGAAATGCCTAATCATACAGTTGCTGTTGAAGTAATGCTAGATAGATTAATTAAATTAGGTATTGTTTCTTCATTAGATGAAATTGAAGCTGTTGGACATAGATTAGTTCATGGTGGAGATAAATATAATAAGTCAGTAATTATAACAGATGAAGTTATGGCTGATTTGGAAAAATATGCAGATTTAGCACCTTTACATAATCCTGCAAATATTTTAGGAGTTAATGCTGTTAAAGCTGCATTACCAAATGTACCAATGGTTGGTGTATTTGATACTGCATTTCATCAAACAATGGATGAAACATCATTTATGTATCCAGTACCTTATGAATGGTATACAGATTTAATGGTTAGAAAATATGGATTCCATGGAACTAGTCATTGTTATATTAGTAAACAAATACCTAGAATTTTAGGAAAAGAAGATTATAAAGCAATTATTTGTCATTTAGGTTCAGGTGGATCATTATCTGCTGTAGAAAATGGTAAATGTATTGATACTACAATGGGATTTACACCACTTGCTGGTATTATGATGGGTACAAGATCAGGTGATATTGATCCTTCAATTGTTACTTATGTAGCAAGTAAAACTGGTAAGAGTGCAGATGAAGTTATGAATGACTTAAATAAGAAGAGTGGTTTCTTAGGATTAAGTGGTAAATCAAATGACTTCAGAGATGTTAATGAAGGTAGATTAGCTGGGGATGAAAGATGTACTTTAGCTATTAATAAGTATGTTAAGACAGTTGTTGATTATATTGCTCAATATTATGTTGAATTAGGTGGAGCTGATATAATCGTATTTACTGCTGGTTTAGGTGAGAATGCTTGTCCTGTAAGAAAAATGATAATGGAAAAATTAGCTTGTTTAGGTGTTACAATAAATGAAGAAGCTAATGAAGTTAGAGGAGAAGAAATTGAAATTTCTGGACCAGATTCAAAAATTAAAGTTTGTGTTGTTCCTACTAATGAAGAATTGATGATAGCTCAAGATACTTATGAATTAGTAAAATAATAAAAAGAAGAAAGGGTGAGGACTTATGATGAAGTCTGAAATTAAAAAAATATATAAGAAGATTAAACAATATGAAACTATTGTTATCGCTAGACACATAGGCCCTGATCCAGATGCTATAGCTAGTCAAACTGCTTTAAGAGATGCTATTAAATTAACATTTCCTAAAAAGAATGTTTATGCTGTAGGTACTTCTGTTTCTAAGTTTAAGTATTATGGTTTATTAGATAAAATAGATGAAACTACTATTGATGGAGATGCTTTACTTATTGCATTAGATGTTCCTGATACTGGAAGAATAGATGGTGTTGATAAAAATGCTTTTAAAGAAGTATTTAAGATTGATCATCATCCTTCAGAAGAAGTATTTGGTGAGTGTGATTGGGTAGATGATACTTCATCTAGTACATGTCAGTTAATAATAGAATTCTTATTAGAAACTGGTATGAAAATAGATAGAAAAGTAGCTGAAAATTTATTCTTAGGTGTTGTTTCTGATAGTGATAGATTCTTAATTAGTTATACAACTCCTAAAACATTTAAATTAATATATGAGTTATTAGAAAAAACTGAAATTGATTTTGTTAGTCTATATCCAAATTTATATGAAAGACCTTATGCAGAAATTAAGTTCCAAGGTTATATAAGTGAGAATTTAGAAATAACAGAAAATGGTTTTGCTCATATTATGTTTACTCCTGAAATCTTAAAAGAATATGGTGTTGATCCAGCTACACCATCTAATATGATTAATGACTATAGTAATATAAAAGATGTATATGTATGGACTTTCATTACATTTGATGAAAGAAATGAAATATATAAAGTTAATATTAGAAGTAAAGGACCTGTTATAAATGAAACAGCTGCTGCTTTTGGTGGTGGAGGTCATAAGTTTGCTTCTGGTGTTAGAACTCATAATAAAGATGATATTAAAGAATTATTAAAAGCTTTAGATAAAGATTGTGAGGAATATAAAAAGAATCTACAAGGTTTATTGTAGATTCTTTTTTTTAAATTAATTACGAACGATTGTTCTTGCTATTGAGTTAATATATTTGTTATAATTTATATGGGTGGTAGCATGAAAATAATAAAGTTTACTAAAGGTAGAACTAATAAGTATACAGTTTATTTTGATGATGGTACTAATGTTAAATTATATGATGATGTAATTATTAAATATAATTTATTATCACATAAAGAATTAGATTATGATGAATTTGAAGATATTGTTAAATATAATGATAAATTAGATTCATATTATAAAGCTTTAAGGTATATCACAAGAAGACAAAGAACAGAAAAAGAAGTATTTGAATATTTATGTAAAGAATTTACTAGAAAGACTAGTCAAGAAGCTATTGATAAATTAAAAAATGAAGGTTATTTTAATAAAGATATTTATTTAAAGAGTTATTTAAATGACGCTATTACATTAAATAATATTGGACCTTTAAAGATAAAAGATAATTTAAAAAAATTAGGTTTTAATGAAGATGAATTTAAAACTAAATTAGACGAAATAGATAATCAAGTATGGTTAGATAAAGTTGAAAAAATAGTTAGTAAAAAAATTAAATCTAATCATAATTATGGTGAATATAAATTAAAAGAAAAAATTTTATATGATGTTACTAATATGGGATATCCTAAATGGATGATTGAAGAGTTTATTAATAATATTGAAGTAGAGAATAGTGATAGTATTTTAGATAAAGAATACAATAAATTATATAGTAAGTTATCTAGAAAATATGAAGGTTATGATTTAGAAAATCAAATTAAATTAAAACTTATTGCAAGAGGTTTTGGTTATAATGAAGTTAATGATTTTGTACAAAATAAAAAGAACATTTAATAATGTTCTTTTTTATTTATTCCTTATTTGATTCTTTGTTTTCATCATTTGATTCTTTGTTTTCATCGTTTTGATAATAACTGATTTGATTTTGAATATATGTAGCATATTTAGATTGTAAATCAGTATCAACGATTTCTAAATCATAATTTTTTCTTAATTCTTGTAGTGCTTTAACTTGAACAACTGGATTTTCTTCAATATATTTGTCAGTTAATTTTTCAATGATTGAATCTTTAACTTCTTCTAATGAAGCTTTTTCTTTAGTTTCTTGTCTTAATACAACATGGTATCCTAATTCAGTAGTGATAACACTTGTTGAATATTCACCATCTTTTAATTTGTATGAAGCGTCAACTAATTCATCGTAAGCTGAGCTTAATGTATCTTTATTAATGAATCCTAATGATCCACCATTGTCTTTTGTTGAATTATCTTCAGAATATTCTTTAGCTAATTCTGCGAATTTATCAGCAACTTCACTAGATTTAGTATTTTTTAATTCTTTAATGATTGATTCGATTTTTTCTTTAGCTTCTGATTCAGCAGCTGTCTTTTCTTCATCAGTCATTTCATCAGTTGCTTTTGATGTAATTAAAATATGACTTACTTTAATATCACCAACAATATCGCTCTTATAGTATTTTTCAATATCTTTATCATTTATTTGTTTTTTAGCATAATCTTTAACTGCTAAATTTTGTAAATAACTGATATAAACATAATTTTTATAAGCTTCTTTAGTTTGATATTGGCCACCAGTATAGTATTGGACAGCTTGTTCTAATTGATCACCATAATATGATTCTAATTCTGTAATAGTTGATTCAGCACTTGATTTAGCATCTTCTAAATCGTCTGGATATTCAGCTTCTAAGATTTTAGTATCAATCATGTTTACTAAAGAATTTAAAGCATATTGTTCTTTCATTTGTTCATAAAGTTCATTAGCACTAATTTTTGAACCGTCTTTTAATGTTACTACCGCTTCATCACCGTTTGATAATGTAGGTATCTTACTTCCACACCCTGAAATTAAACATGCGATAAGGGCTAACACTGCAATTTTCTTTTTCATGTTTTCCTCCTTAACATACTTACTATTATAGCAACGTGAAATTTAAAATACAAGAATTAATGCACATAAAATAGGTTATAACCATAGAATATAAGTGTAAAGACAAATAAAGGAGGAATGATTTATGAATCATTGTGGAAATAATTTAGGTCCTGCAATTATATTAGTCTTATTTATTTTATTAATTATTATAGTTGGGGCTTATATTTAAGGTCTTTTGGAAAAAGAGCTTACCTATTATAGTAATTATTGTGTACATTATTATAGGATTAATACTATATAATTTATTAGGATAAGAGTTTTTAGCTCTTTTTTCTTTTTTTGGTGTATAAAAGGTGTAATATCTTTGCATTCTTATTATTATAAATGTTATAATTATTATGGTGATAAGATATGGCAAAGAAGAAAAAATCTAGAAAGTCACAAAAGAAAGAATTAAATTATAGTGTTGAATTAATAGGATTACTATTAATTTTATTAGGTATATTAGGATTTGGTTTTGGTTTGCTAGGTGCCTTAATTAAGAAGTTTGCAATGTTCTTAATTGGTGAATGGTGGGCTATTATACTATTACTATTAATATATCTAGGTTTATATATGTTAGTAAAAAAGAAATTACCAAGTTTTTTTAGTTCTAAATTATTAGGTATTTATATAATTGTATTAGTATTACTAACTGCATCTCATTATTCATATATTAATGCTAATAATGCTCAAGATATTATTACTAATACTATGAATACTTATCAATCTAGAATTAATACTATGGGTACAGATGCTAGTTTATTCACAAGTGGTCAATCTTCATTTAATATTGGTGGAGGTATTGTTGGTGCTTTTTGTGCATTAGGTTTAGGTAAACTAGTTGGTAGTGTTGGAACATATATTGTATTAGTTGTTTTATCATTATTTGGAATTGTAATGTTATTCGATGTTGATTATGGTGAATATGTGTCTAAGATTAAGGATTCTATTTTTGAATCTAAAGATGAGGAAAATGGTGATGGCGATGGTGATGGTGAAAATCCAAATGAACCAGATGAACCTGAAGAACCAGTAAAAGAAAAAGGTGGATTATTCGGTTTAGGTAAAAAGAAAAAACAATTTGGAGATGAACCTGAAACTATTCCAGCGGAAGTTGTTAGTCCAGTTGCTATTAGTACCGAATTAATGAATGAAATTCATGATGAAGAAAATACTTCTCATGTTTCAAGAACTTATAAAGTTCCTGGAACTCAATTCTTAGATCCTATTTCTAAAGTTACAAATAAAAATGTAAATAGTGAAGTAATTAAGAAAAATAAAGAAATTATTGAAAGAGTTTTAACAGAATTTGATATTAAAAGTCCAATGATTACAGGTGTTCATGTTGGACCTGCAGTTACTCAATATGAAGTTGCTGTAGCAGGAGGTACTAAGTTAAGTAAGATTGCTGCATTAGATAAAGAAATGGCTTTAGCTTTAGCTGCTAAATCTGTTACTATTGATGCTCCGATTCCTGGAAAGAGTACAATTGGTATTACAATTCCTAATCCTTCAATAAGTGCTGTTAAGATTAGAGAAGTATTAGATTATATTCCTAAAGAACAAAGTAAAGGTAATGTTGTTGTTGCTTTAGGTAAGGACTTAATGGGTAATGTTCAAACAATGGATATTACTAAGACTCCTCACTTATTAGTTGCAGGTTCTACTGGTTCAGGTAAATCTGTATGTATGAATAGTATTATTTCATCAATTTTAATGAGATATAAACCAGATGAAGTTAAATTAGTATTAGTTGACCCTAAGAAGGTTGAAATGTCTAATTATAATGGTATTTCACATTTATTATGGCCAGTTATAAATGACCCTAAACAAGCTTCTGGAGCATTACAACGTATTGTTGCAATGATGGATGAACGTTATGATAAATTTGCTGAAACTGGTGTTAAAAAAGTTGAAGAATATAATGAAAAAGCTAAAAAGAATGGATGGGAAGTTTATCCATATATAGTTGTTATTATAGATGAGTTAGCAGATTTAATGATGGTTGCATCTAAAGAAGTTGAAGGTTCTATTCAACGTATTACACAACTTGCTCGTGCTGCTGGTATTCATTTAATTGTTGCAACTCAAAGACCAAGTACAAATGTTATTACAGGTGTTATTAAAGCTAATATTCCATCAAGAATTGCATTTGCAGTTGCATCTCAAATAGATTCAAGAACTATCTTAGATATGGGTGGTGCTGAAAAATTATTAGGTCGTGGTGATATGTTATTCTTACCAATGGGCCAAAATACAGCTACTCGTGTTCAAGGTTGTTGGATATCTGATGATGAAATTGAAAAAGTTATAAAATATGTTAAAGATAATTCTGAATCAGTTTATGACGAAACATTACAAAAACAAGTTGAAATCACTTCTGGTAGTAATGGTATTGGAACTGGTGGTGGAGGAACTGATGATGATCCTATGTACAATGAAATATATGAATATGTAGTTAGTACAGGAAAAGCTAGTGCTTCATTATTACAAAGAAGATTTAGATTAGGTTATAATAGAGCTGCTAGATTAATTGATTTACTTGAAGATAGAGGAGTTATTGGTCCTTCTAATGGTTCTAAACCTAGAGAAGTTTTAGTTGGTAAAGAAAATGGAGAAGATGAATAATCTTCTTCTTTTTTTGTAATGTTAAATATGATAAAATTAATATAATGGAGGTAGGTATTATGGTATGTAAGTCTTGTGGAAAAGCTATATCTGATGAAGGCATTTCTTTTTGTCCACATTGTGGAACTTATTTACGTGAAATAAAAGCTCCAAATAATATAAAAGTTACTGTAAGAACTAAAGCTCCTAACGTTGAACAAGTTGAATTTTTTTCAAAAAAAAGAACTAAAAAATATACTGAAAATTCTAAAAAAAGTAAAAGAAGTAAAAGAAATAAAAGTGATATTATTATTTATTCAATTATTTTATGTTTATGGGTAGTAGCTTTATTTATGTTATTAAAAGCTACTGGAGAAAACTATTATTTTAATGATAAAAATCCTGGTATGTCTAATAATGGCACAATGCCTGAACCTCAATATGAAATAAATGGTAATGCTGTTACTTCTGTTGTATATAATAATAAGTATTTAAAACAATATAGTATTAATAGCAGAGAAGATGTTTTAACTTTAATTAGAACTGATAGTAATAATCAAAAAAATAATTGTCCTGCGGATATTTTATTATTAGAAAATGATATTGTTAATGATTTTAATATTACAGCTGCTAATTTATGTGAAATGGATATTGAATTTGCTAAAGAAATATATTCAGTTATAGAGTATATTTATAATACTTTCCCTAATGCTAGAGGTTATTTAACTAATATTACATTGGCTAATGTTACTGATGGTAGTTATATGGCGGCTTTCTTACCTATATCTACTTTTGTTAGTAATAAAGGTGTTAGTGATTATCCTAAAGGATATAAATCAATGGTAATATTAAATGCTAAATATTTTTTAGATATGGCTAGAATTAATAATGCTGTTAAATATGGCGTTAGTAGTGGTTATTTTCCACCAAATGCTACTAGAAGTAGTACTGTTGCTCATGAATTTGGTCATTATTTATCATTTGTTACAATGATGAAGTATTATCATATTAATCAAGTTAATTTTGTTACTAAGAGTAATAGTTCTAATATCGATAAAGTAAGAGTTGATTATAGTGAAGATTCTTATAGTTTTAGAATTATTAATGAAGCTTATAATATGTATAAAGTATCGTATGGTAATAATATGTCATTAGATGAATTTAGAAGTAGTATTTCTTCATATGCTGTAGCTAAAGATAATGATGGTAATTATATATATGATGAAACTATTGCTGAAGCATTTCATGATTGCTATTTAAATAATGATAATGCTAAAATAGCTAGTAAGTTAATTATGAATGTATTAAAGGGGTATATGTAGGAGGTTTGTATGAAAAAGATAGTGTTTACTATATTTAGTTTATTTCTTACTTTAGATGTAGTATATGCCTTTGATATTGATGTTTCTAAGATTGATATTAATGCTAAAGATAATACAGTTATTAAGAATTTAGATATGAGTTATAAAATTGATACTAGTAGTTTTAATAACAATATAAGTATTAATAATGATATTAAAGATGTTACTAAGGAATTAGTTAAAATATCTCTTAGTGATGATAAAGATAATAAATTAAAAGAATTAACTAAATATCTTTATATTAGTTCTACTAGTGGTAGTACTACTTTAACTGGTAGTTTATTCTTAACTGATTTTGTAAATAAGATAAATGAAAATAATTATAGTTATGATTATATTAAGAATATTAGAACTGTTGATATAGATAATGGTACTTTAGTATTTGTTTATATTGATGATGTTAAAGTAAATGATTCTAATAGTGATATGGTTTTAGCTTATTGGTTAATTAATACAAATCAAGGTTATAAATTACATTTTGCTTGGTTTAATACTGATAAAGATTTAGAAATGTATTTTAATTCTTTAGGTAATAATGAAAAGAATAATATTGCTATTAATCAAGTATATAAATCTTATAGTTTTAATGATAATAAAAAAGAAGTTAGTGATAATGAATTAACTAATATATATGAAAATAATAAATTAAGTAATGTATCTATTACAGGTATGAAGAATAATGGTATTAGTACTTTTGGATCTGGTTTCTTTTTAAGAAGTGGTGTAGTTGTTACTAGTTGGGAATTATTTTTAAATTTACTTAATGATAGTAATTTTATATATATAAATGATTGTAATGGTAATACATATAATGTAGATGGTGTTATTGCTGCAGATACTAAATATGATGTTGTTATTTTAAAGATTAATAAAGATGCTGGTAAAGGTATTAAAATAGGTAATAGTAATGATTTAAAAACTGATGATAATATTTTTATGATTAATAGTTTAGATAATAATAGTTTTAGTATTAAAACAGGTTCTTATGTTAATTCTAGTGAAGGTAAAATGAAGAATATGTTACCTATTAATAGTAGTAGTATAGGTGCTGCTTTATATAATTCTAATGGTGAAGTAGTTGGTTTTAATACAGGTACTTTGTTAGATAGTGAATTATCATATGCTAATAGTAGTAATTATTTAATTGATATATATAATATTTTAAATAATACAGATTATAGTATGATTAATTATACTAAGTTAAATGATTTTAAGAATAATTATTATAATAAATATAATAAAGAGAATATTTACAATAATATTAGTAATAATATCTGGAATATATATAAGAAGATAGGTAATCTTGAAGATAATATTAATTTAGAGTTAATTAAAGGCTGCTATACTGATAATATTCTTAGTTTAAGATATAAAAATGATATTAAAGATAGTATTAATTCTATGTATTTAGTTAGTAATTATGAAGATGAATTAATTAATCAAGGTTATGAATTAATAATGGATAGTAATAGTAAGAAAATATATAAGAATGATAATTATGAAGTAGTTATTAAGAATAATATGAACTATATTATAATTATTATAATGGAGATATAATATGAAGAAGATTATGGTTGGTATTATATTAGTATTAATATGTATTACTATATTTTTTATTATTAATAATAAGATAAGTATTAAGAATTATAGTAATAATGATTTTAGTATAAAATATGATAATACTTGGAAGATAGATAATAAAGATGAACTTAAATTAGTTCATAAAAAAAGTAATAGTATTGTTAGTATTAAAACAATGGTATTAGATGATAATTATATTGATACTAATTTAAATGAAATAGTAGGTAATGTTATTTATAGTATTCATGATCAAAATAAAGATTATAATATGTTATCTAGTGATGATATTAGTGATAAGTATCAAGCTATGTCTTATATGTTTGAAAATGATTCTAAAAATGTATTAGTTAATATTTATAAAAAAGATGCTAAATTAATAATTGTTTATTATGAAGCAGAGTTTAAATATTATGATATTGTTTTAGATAGTGTTGATTCTATATTAGATAGTTTAGAAATAAAAGTAGGAGAGTAAATTAGATGTTAATTTACACTCCTTTTTTGATTTATAGGTTAATATTTAGTATAATGTATCTAAGCTTTATAAAAAGAAAGGTAGTATGAATAAAGTTAGCGCCAGGCCCAATAAAGGGTGACGAGGTTAGTAGTTTATCGAAATATTCGGCGGGTACTACTACGTGATAATGGATACGTTAGAATTATTTAAAAAGTAAAATCAAAATTATAACAAGAAATAATTCCCCATATATTTTTTTGTATGGAGGAATTTTTTTTATATGTGTGGAATTGTAGGATATAACGGTAATAAAGATTGTGTTGAAATCTTATTAGATGGTTTATCTAAATTAGAATATAGGGGTTATGATAGTGCAGGTATTGCTGTTAGAAAAGATGGTAATATCGAAGTAGTAAAAGAAAAAGGAAAATTAGCTAATTTAAGAGAAAAAGTTGAAAAGAAAAAAATGACTGGTAACTGTGGTATTGGTCATACTAGATGGGCAACTCATGGAGAACCAAGCGAAAATAATGCTCATCCTCATATTTCAAATGATGGAAGTGTTACAGTAGTACATAATGGTATTATTGAAAACTATCAAGAATTAAGAGCTAAATTAGAAAGACATGGATATACTTTTTATTCAGAAACTGATACTGAAATAGTAGCTAATTTATTAGATTATTATTATAAAAAATATAAATTAGGACCTATTGATGCTATTGCTAAAACAATGGTTAGAGTTAGAGGTTCTTATGCATTAGGAATCTTATTTGAAGAATATCCAGATGATATTTGGGTAGCAAGAAAAGATTCACCAATGATTATTGGGACAGATAAAGATGGTTCTTATATTGCATCTGATGTACCTGCATTACTTAAATATACTAATCAAGTTTATTACATTGATAATTTAGAAATGGCTTGTTTAAAGAAAGATAGTGTTACTTTCTATGATTTAAATGGTGATGAAATAAAAAAAGAATTAAAAACTATTGAATGGGATATTGCTTCTGCTGAAAAAGAAGGATATGAACATTTTATGATTAAAGAAATTCATGAACAACCAGAAGTAATTGGTAAAACATTAAATTCATTAATGGTAGATGATAAGATTGATTTATCAAAAGTTGGTTTAAGTGAAAAAGAAATAAAAGATATAAGTCAAATATATATTATTGCTTGTGGATCTGCATATCATGTAGGTGTATGTGCTCAATATATTTTAGAAGACTTAGCTAAGATACCTGTTAGAGTTGATGTAGCTAGTGAATTTAGATATAGAAAACCTATTTTAGATAAAAAAGGTTTAGCTATTGTAATAAGTCAAAGCGGTGAAACTGCTGATACTTTAGCTGCTTTAAGAGAATGTAAAGAAATGGGTGTTAAAACATTAGGTATTATTAATGTTGTAGGTTCATCAATAGCTCGTGAAGCTGATCATGTTTTATATACATTAGCAGGACCAGAAATTGCTGTTGCAACAACTAAAGCTTATAGTACTCAATTAATTGCATCTTATGCATTAGCATTAGAATTTGCTAAAGTAAGAGGTACTATTGATAATAAAGAATATAATGAAATAATTAATGAATTAAAAACTATTCCTGAAAAAGTTCAAAGTATAATTGATAAAGAAATAGATGACATTCAAAAATTAGCTAGTAAGTTATGTAATTTAGATGATGCATTCTTTATTGGTAGAAATTTAGATTATGCAATTGCATTAGAAGGTAGTTTAAAATTAAAAGAAATTAGTTATATTCATAGTGAAGCTTATGCTGCAGGTGAATTAAAACATGGTACTATTAGTTTAATTGAAGATAATACATTAGTTATTGGTTTAGCTACTCAAGAAGAAATATTTGAAAAAACAATTAGTAATATGGTTGAAGTTAAATCAAGAGGTGCTTATGTAGTATGTGTTGTTCCTGAAGGATCAGATGTTTCTAAAGTATCTGAATATACTATTGAAATACCTAAAACTAATAAATACTTATATTCATCTCTAGTTGTAATTCCATTACAATTATTAAGTTATTATATAAGTTGTGCTAAAGGTTTAGATGTTGATAAACCTAGAAATTTAGCTAAATCAGTTACAGTAGAATAAGGGGCGATTTGACAATCGTCTCTTTTTTTATGTATAATTATGGCGAGTGGTGATATTTATGAAAATTGAGTCGGTTGACTTGAAATGTATGGCTGTTAGAATGAGCCAATATCCAGATGATAATAAACCTGAATTTTTATTAGTTGGTAGAAGTAATGTTGGTAAAAGTTCTTTTATTAATACATTAGTTAATAGAAAGAATTTCGCTAGAACAAGTGCTACACCAGGTAAAACTCAAACATTAAACTTCTATATTGTTAATGATAATCTATATCTTGTTGATGTACCAGGTTATGGTTATGCTTCTGTAGATAAAGATACACAAAAGAAGTTCGGTTTAATGATTGAAGAGTATTTAAAAAATAGAGAAAATTTAAGAAGAGTATTCTTACTTATTGATTCTAGACATAAACCTACTGAAGATGATTTATTAATGTTTAACTTTATGAAGTATTATAATTTAGATGTAACTATTGTTGCTACTAAATATGATAAATTAAATCAAAAAGAAAAAGCTAATGCTGATAAAGTTATTCCTGAATCATTTAATTTAGGTGAAAATGATAATATTGTTTACTTCTCATCTGTTACTAAAAAAGGTAAAGAAGAAGTATACGGAATTTTAAAACAATATTTATAGGAAATTTTTAAAAATTTCCTTTTTTTGTGCTATTATATAGAACTTAAGAAAGTGGAGTACTCCAATGGTAAGTAAATTTTCAATAGCACATTGTCAAGAGTATGGTACTCCTGAAGTGTTTAGAATATTTAATATTAGTACTAAAAATATTAATATTAATGATTTACATGTTGAATATTTAAGTGATCGTATACATTTAAATGGTGATAATATAAATTGGGAGATTATTTTGAATGATGAATGTTATCAAGTAGTTAGACATTATAAAGGTTATGATTATATTGAATATTGTGAACTTGATAATACTGTTTTTAGAAAAGTAACTAGATTTGATATTGGTAATAATAATGATTTAGTATTAGATGAATTAACACATGAAGATTTTATGTTTAGAAGATTTTTAGTTACAAATAAAGATGATATAGAATTAGTTAGAGAAACTTTTGAAAGAGAAAAATTTATACAAAAAAAATATAATATAAGAGAGACTTATAAAAAAGAATTAGATGAAGATGAAATAAATTGCAATGCAGTTAAAAGAATAATAATGCCTAATAATTATTATGTATCTTTAGTTGAAGGTTTTTATGATGAAAATTGCCATATTATGAATGGTTTTATTGATATAGCTTGTTGTGTTAATGAACCAAGATTAAAAGTAAGAGGAAGAATTGATAATCCAGAAGATGCATTAAGTATTGCAATACAATGTAATAAACCTTCTTTAATTATTAATTTTGAATATGAAACAAGAGATGTTGCTAATATAAATGAACATAAAGTATTAATTAGTGCTATTAAAGATGATAGAATTATTAAAATTAATATTATAAATGATATTAATGATAAAGATAATGTTAAGATTATTCATGATGATTTTGAAGGAGATAATGGTGGTATTAAAAGTACTGATATAAAAATAATTAATGATTTAATTAATAATTGTAGTATGTGTGATGAATATTCATATTATTTAAGTAGATTTTTAAATAAGTTAGTATTTAATTTAGAAATTAATGAAGGAATTAGAACAAAAGATATTGATTTCTTTGAAGCTAAGTTAGATTTTATTGATAATTATCATTATTTAGCTTTAGATATATATGAACATTTAGATTATTATAAGAAAAAATTAGAAGGAGATACTACCATTGTGTATAGTACTTTGAAAAAGAAATTATAGATTTCTTTTTTTTATGTTATTATGGAAATGTAAGATTTTACATTAGATTAAAGTTATGTTAAAATACTTAAACGAAATGGAGGGGTAAAGCATGAAAAAAACAGTTTGTTTAATTGGTAGACCTAATGTTGGTAAAAGTACTTTATTTAATAGATTAATTAAAGAACATAAATCTATTATTTTAGATACTCCTGGTGTTACTAGAGATAGAATTTATGGAGATGTTGAATATAAAGATACTACTTTCTTGCTTGTTGATACTGGTGGTATTGATTTAGGTGAAGGTGATTTTAACAAAGATATTAAAGCTCAAGCTGAATTAGCTATTGATGAATCAGATGTTATTGTATTTGTTGTAGATGGTAGAGAAGACTTAACTAGTAATGATTTAGCTATTAGAGATATGCTAATGAAAACTAGTAAAAAAGTTATTGTTGCTTTAAATAAATTAGATAATGTTAAACAACAAGAAGAAAGAATCTATTATTATTATGAATTAGGTTTTGAATATGTTATACCTATTTCTGCAACTCATGCTTTAGGTATTAGTGAATTATTAGATGAAGTTACTAGAGATTTTGGTGAAGTTGTTGAATTACCTGATAATTCATTAAGATTTTGTATTATTGGTAGACCTAATGTTGGAAAGAGTAGTTTAACTAATGCTATTTTGGGAGAAGATAGAGCAATAGTTTCTGATGTTGCTGGTACTACTAGAGATGCTACTGATACTAAATTCAAATATAATGGTGAAGAATATATAGTTGTAGATACAGCTGGTATGAGAAAAAAAGGTAAAGTATATGAAGAATTAGAAAAATATAGTTTACTAAGAAGTTTAAAAGCTATTGATAGATCAGATGTATGTGTATTAGTTATTGATGCATCAACTGGTATTATTGAACATGATAAACATATAGCTGGTTATGCAATTGAAGCTGGTAAAGGTTTAGTATTAGTTGTTAATAAATGGGATACTATTGAAGATAAAGATAAAGCTATGAAAGAATGGAAAACATTACTTAAAAATGAATTCCAATTTATGACATATGCTAAAACAGTATTCTTATCTGCATTAACTAAAAAAAGAATTCATACTTTAATGCCAGAAATAATTGCAGCTTATGAAAATAATAGAAGATTAGTAAAAACTTCATTATTAAATAATGTAATTATAGATGCTACTAGATTACATGAAGCTCCTGGTTATAAAGGAAGAAAATTAAAAATATATTTCTCTAATCAAACTGGTATATGTCCACCTAAATTTACTTTTAGATGTAATGATAAAGGATTAGTACATTTCAGTTATGAAAGATATTTAGAAAATACTATTAGAGATAATTTTGATTTTACTGGTACTCCAATAGTATTACAATTTAAAAATAGAGGAAGTAAAGATGAACCTGAAGAAGATGAATAATCTTCTTTTTTTATGTTATAATTATAATAATTATAATAGTTGATAGTATGAAACATTATGTAAATATTAGTAAAAGTTTAGAATATACTAATTTAGAAGAATTATTAAGTAGAGATATTGATGATTTACAATTACTATTATGAATGCTGTAGTAGAAGTATATAGAGCTAAAGGTATGAGTGATGAAGAAATAAAAGAAATTATGCCTCAAGTAATAAAAGATAATGTAACTAAGTTTGAAAGAAATTTTCCAAAACGTATGAGAATTAATCCTGATGGTAGTCAAGAAGTTTTTATTAATGAAATTAATAAATTTGATTTTGAAGATAGTGAAGGAATAAAAATGGTTTAGGAATTATTGACTTTTATTCTAAATAGGTTTAATATTGAATTAATTCGATGAGAGAAAACAAGATTATTAATGTTCTTGCTTAGAGAGAGTTCATGGTTGGTGAAAATGAATAGAAGACTTAATAGTTACTATTTCTTGAGAGGTTTAATAAAACCCGGTTAAAGGCCGTTATCTTAATTAAGTTAAATAAAGGATGGTACCGCATTATTTGCTCCTTGGCAAGTAATGTGGTTTTTTTATTTATATGGGGAGTGATTATATGGAAATTAGAAATCTCACGGAAGAAAGATATAATTTAAATAGAGATTTATTTAAATTAAGATTAGCTTTACAAACTCAAGTGGTTAGTGAAGAAAAAAGAAGAGAAATTGAAAAACAAATAAATGAAGTAAGACATAAAATTGCTCAAGTTCAAATTGAGATTAATAATAGTTCTCAAGTAGATGGACAATTAAGTATGGATTTTGGTGAAGAACCAGTTAAGAAAGGAAAATAGTTATGATAAATTTTAAAGAAAATGAAGAATTAAGTAAATTAAATCATAGTTGTGCACATTTAATGGCACAAGCTATTAAACATTTATATCCTGAAGCTAAATTCTGGGTAGGACCTGTTGTTGAAGAAGGTTTCTATTATGATATTGATTTAGGAGATAAAAAAATTGTTGAAGAAGATTTAGATGCAATTGAAAAAGAAATGAAAAAATGTGCTAAAGATTCTAAAAATATTATTAGAAAAGAAATTTCTAAAGAAGAAGCTTTAGAAATGTTCGGTGAAGATCCTTATAAAGTAGATTTAATCGAAAGAATGGAAGATGGAACTATCACTTGTTATTCTCAAGGTGACTTTACTGATCTTTGTAGAGGACCTCATGTTGAAAATACAAAATTATGTAAGAATTTTAAATTAACTAAATTTAGTGGAGCTTATTGGAAAGGTGACTCTAATAATAAAATGTTACAAAGAATCTATGGTGTTTGTTTACCAACTCCTGAAGAATTAGAAGCTCATTTAGCCGAATTAGAAGAAATGAAACAAAGAGATCATAGAAAAATTGGTAAAGATTTAGATATCTTTATGGTTAGTGATTTAGTAGGTAAAGGTATGCCTATGTATTTACCTAATGGATATTTCATTTGGGAACAATTAGAAAATTATATCAAAGGTAAAGAAAAAGCATTAGGATACTTACATGTATTAACTCCACCACTTGGTAATGTTGAGTTATATAAAACTAGTGGACACTGGGATCATTATAAAGATAATATGTTCCCTAAAATGGATGTTGAAGATGAAGAATTCGTATTACGTCCAATGAACTGTCCTCATCATATGATGATTTATTCTAATAGTATTCATTCATATAGAGATTTACCTATTAGAATTGCTGAAATTGCAAGAGATTGTAGATTTGAAACTAGTGGATCATTAAAAGGTATCGAAAGAGTTAGAACTTTCTGTCAAAATGACTCTCATATCTTTGTTACTCCTGAACAAATTGAACAAGAATTTTCATCAGTTGTTAATTTAATTCTTGATACATATAAAGAATTAGGAATTGAAAACTTTAGATTTGAATTATCTTTAAGAGATCCTGAAGATAAAGTTAAATATTATCCTGATGATGAAATGTGGAATAATGCTGAATCAACATTAAGAAATGTATTAAATGATTTAGGTTATGACTATGTTGAAAAAATAGGTGAAGCTGCATTCTATGGACCAAAATTAGATGTTCAAGTTAAACCAGCTATTGGACCTGAATATACTTTAAGTACTTGTCAATTAGACTTTTGTTTACCAATGCGTTTTGAATTAAATTATATTGATTCAAATGGTGAAAAGAAAACTCCAGTAGTATTACATAGAGCTGTATTTGGAACTATTGATAGATTCATGGCATTCTACTTAGAAGAAACTAAAGGATATTTACCATTATGGTTAGCTCCTAAACAAGTAGAAGTTATTCCAGTAAATATTCAATATCATGAAGAATATGCTGCTAGTGTATATGAAGCATTAAAGAATGCTGGATTCAGAGTTGAATTTGATAACAGAAATGAAAAACTAGGGTATAAATTAAGAGAATCAGTTATTAAGAAAATTCCTTATATGTTAATCTTAGGTCAAAATGAAGTTGATAATAAAACAATTTCTTATAGAAGAGCAGGTAGTGAAGAAACTACTACTGTATCATTAGAAGAATTCATTGAATTATTAAATAGTGATTTAGTTAATAAAACTAGATATGATAAAAAGAGCAAATAATTGCTCTTTTTTTATTTAAAATTAATTGATATAAATTGATATTTAAGATATAATTTTGTATAGAATATGGGGATGTTTCATATGAAAGTAATGTTAATGGATTCTACAAGATTAGTTAATCTAATTTTACCTCAAGAAGTGTTTGGTAATTACTGGATTGTTAACGATAATAAAGAAAACTTAGTTAGTATTGAAGGTGTAGAAGGTAATTGGATTTTAAAAAGTAACAGTGATGTTAAAGTCTTTAGAGGTGGTACTTCTGTTGATGAAGTTATTTTAGAAACAGAAAAGTTCTATACATTAAAGAATGTTATTCAAGGGGAAAGTTATGTTATATATACTTGTCCTATATTTGATAGTTCTGCTTTCCAATTAAATATAAGTACTGGTGATTCTGGTTCTTGGTATATTGGTAATAATGCTGCTAATAGTTCAAATGATAGCAATTTTCCAAATATTATTTCATATGAACAACCAGGATTTGGACGTAATCAATTAAAGATTAATTATGCACAAGGATCTTACTCAATAATGAATTTGAATACTCAAATTCCATTATATGTAAATGGATTATTAGTAAATCAATGTGATTTAAAATATGGAGATTCGATTTTTATATTAGGTTTAAAACTTACAATAGTTAGAGATTTATTTTATATTAATAATCCTAATAGTTTATTAAAGTATGATGCTAGAATATTTACTACTAGATCATTACCTAAATTGGATTATGGCAAAATAAGTCAAGAATCAGATCCTGTTATAGAATTATATAAGAAAGATGATTATTTCTTAAAACCACCTAGATTTGATGAAAAGATAGTGGAAAAAGAATTAGTTATTGATCCACCACCAGCAGCTCAACAACAAGAAGAAACTCCTATATTATTAACAATGGGCTCTATGATGATGATGGGTATGAGTACTATGATGACAGGTGTAACTACTATTACAAATGTCTTAAATGGTTCTGCTAAATTAGAAGATTCATGGGCTTCTATATTAACTACTTTAGCTACATTATTTACTATGTTATTAATACCAACATTTACTAAAATGTATAATAAACATAAAAAGTTAGTTTATGAAAGAAAAAGACAAGCTACATATAGTTCATATATTAGTAGAAAAAGAGAAGAATTCTTAACTGAAATGAAAAAGGAACAACAAGTATTAATTGAAAAATATATTCCTTTACAAGAAGTTGGAGATGTTATTTTATATAAAAAACGTAACCTATGGGAAAAGAATATTGATGATTATGATTTCTTATCTTTAAGATTAGGTATTGGTGCGATTCCACCATTCTTTAAAGTTAGTTATCCTGGAGAACATTTTTCTATGGAAGATGAAGATAACTTAATGGGATATTTAAGACAATTAGAAGCAGAAACTAGTATGTTAGAAAATGTTCCTGTTACATATTCTTTTGTTGATAAGTTTATTACTGCAATTATTGGTAGTGATAAAGTTATTAAACCATTCTTAAAAGGTTTATTACTTCAAATGTTTGCTTATCATGGATATGATGATTTAAAATTAATTGTTCTTACTAATGAAGAAAATTATCCTTTCTGGGAAGAAGTAAAAGACTGTCCTTATTTTTGGGATGATAATAGAAATACTAGATTTATTGCTTCTAATACAGATGATATTAGTGCTGTAAGTTCTTATATGGAAGAATTATTACAACAAGTAAAAGAAGCTAATGAATCAAATAAACAATCTGGTGGAGAAAAGAAAGTTGCTAGACTTCCTAAAAAGTTTGTTATTATTACAGATGATGTGGATGCTGTAAGAAATGTTAGTATTATTAGAACTATTTTAGAAAATCCTGATTATGTTGGTATAAGTTTAATTATGTGTACTGAACGTTTAAATGCATTACCTAATGAAGTTGAACATTTCATTAATGTAGATGAACGTAGTGGTGGTATTTTTGAAAAAATACTTATTGAACAAAGAAGAATTAGTTTTGTACCGGACTTTATGTTTGCACCATTATCTAAATATACTAATGTTGTTAGTAATATTCCTATTGCTGTAAATGGTGGTAAGTTCGTGTTACCTGAAATGATTTCATTCTTAGAAATGTATAATGTTTCTAATGTTAATCAATTAAACTGTTTAGGTAAGTGGAAAGAAAATGATCCAATAAATTCTTTAGCAGCTCCTGTAGGTGTTAATGAATTTGGTGATTTATTTAAAATAGATTTACATGAAAAAGCTCATGGTCCACATGGATTAATTGCAGGTATGACAGGTTCTGGTAAATCTGAATTTATCATTACATTTATTTTAAGTATGGCAATTAATTACCATCCTTATGAAGCACAATTTGTATTAATCGACTACAAAGGTGGAGGTTTAGCTGGTGCATTTGAAAATAGAGAAACAGGTTTAAAATTACCACATTTAGCAGGTACCATTACAAACTTAGATGCTAATGGTATTAATCGTTCGCTTGCTTCTTTACAATCAGAATTAAAAAGAAGACAAGCTGAATTTAATAAAGCAAGAGATGCTGTTGGTGAATCAACAATAGATATTTATAAATATCAAAGATTATATAGAAGTGGTCAAGTTAAAGATCCTATTGCTCACTTATTTATAATTTCCGATGAGTTCGCAGAATTAAAAGCTCAACAACCTGAATTCATGGATGAGTTAATCTCAACTGCTCGTATCGGACGTTCGTTAGGTGTTCACTTAATTCTTGCTACACAAAAACCAAGTGGTGTAGTTAATGATCAAATTTGGTCAAACTCTAAATTTAAAGTATGTTTAAAAGTTCAAGATAGATCAGACTCTCAAGAAATGATTAAACGTCCAGATGCTGCATCATTAAAAGAAACTGGTAGATTCTTCTTACAAGTTGGTTATGATGAATTCTTCGCATTAGGTCAAAGTGCATGGGCTGGTGCTCCATATTATGAATCTGACGTAAGAAAGAAAAAAGTTGATAACTCAATTACATTTGTTAATAACTTAGGTAGTCCTATTAAAGTTGTTGATGATGGTAAAAATACTGTAACAGGTGTGTTAAAAGGTGAAGAATTACCAAATATTATGAAATATTTAGTTGAAATTGCTAAGAAAGAAGATATTAAAGTTAAACAATTATGGTTAAATGCTTTACCACCAATTATTTATATTGATGGTTTAAAAGAAAAATATGAATATAAGAAAATTGATTGTGATATTAATCCAGTTATTGGTGAATACGATGCACCAGATTTACAAAAACAAGGATTACTTACAATGCCAATTACTAGAGGTGGAAACTGGATAGTATATGGTATTGCTGATTCTGGTAAAGATGATGTTATTAATTCATTAGTATATTCATGTATTTCTACTTATAGTCCTCAAGAATTACAAATGTATTTATTAGACTATGGTTCAGAAACATTAAGAATGTATAGAAAAGCTCCTCAAGTAGGTGATGTTGCATTCCAAAATGAAGCTGATAAAGCTATTAATTGTATTAAGATGATTGGTCAAATAATGGAACAAAGAAGAAAAGCATTTGCTGACTTCGGTGGTGATTATATTAGTTATTGTAAAACAAGTGGTAAGATTGTTCCTAATATTGTTGTTATTATTAATGGTTTTGAAGTATTTACTGAAAACTATGGTGATGACTTGATGGATCAATTAATTACAATTACACGTGATTGTTCTAAATATGGTATTTATTTCATACTTACTGCTTCTGGTACTAATGGTGTTAGAAGTAAGTTAGGTCAATACTTACCAAACCACTTAGTATTACAAATGAATGATAAATATGATTATACTTCATTATTATCTAGAACTAAGTTAGAACCTGCACCGTTACCTGGTCGTGGTTTAGTTAAATTAGATGATATTTATGAATTCCAAGCTGCAATTCCTAAAGAAAAAGAATTCTTATTAGAATTTGTAAATGTTAAAATTAAAGAATTAACTGATAAATATAAAGTTAGTGCTCCTAAAATTCCAGTATTACCTGATACAGTTACTATTTCTTATTGTGCTGATGAAAATAAAGGTGTTAACGGTATTCCAGTTGGTGTTGAAAAAGAATCTTTAAATGTAAGATGTTTAAATCTTTCAAAAAATATGGAACATACTATTACAGGTTTAGAATTTGCTAATATTAAGACATTTGCTGGTATGTTTATTAAAGAATTAGGTCAATCTTTTGGTAAAAATGTTTATGTATTCGATACTGAAAGAGTTTATTCTGAATATGCTGATACTGTATCATACTATGAAACTAATTTACCTGCTGGATTTAAACAATTAGGTGAGTTCTTCATGAAAATGTATGAAGAATTTGAAAAAGGTGGATTTGATGTTAATGCACTTTCTAATTATGGTGAATATGTTTGTGTTATAGTTGGATTAGATAAATTTAAGATGTTATTAGGTACTGAATTTACTAAAGATTTTGGTGATTTATTTGTTAAAATCAAAGCAATGTCTAAAGTACATTTAATTATTATTGATGGTGCTGATAACATTAAGAAGAGTGAGTTTGATCCTTGGTACAAAGCTATTGTATCTCCTACAAGAGGTGTATGGATTGGTGAAGGAATGGGTTCTCAATTCTTAATTAAATCTACATTAACTTCAAGAGCGTTATCTGCAAAAGTGGATAATACATTCGGTTATTTCGTTGATGGAAGTGTTACTGTACTAATGAAAGTAATTACTGAAGTTGGTGAAGAAGATCAAATTGAAACGTTATAAAAAGCAAAGAAAAAACTTTGCTTTTTTTATGCGGTTTACACGGAATTTATAGGGTTTATTTTATTGACTTTACACCTTATTTAGAGTATCATTGATAGTATAAGAGTGTAGTGAATAGTTGTGGGGAATTGGTATAAATTAGGTAGGCTAATCAATATGTTCTTAATCTACTTATTACATGGAGGTAATATTTATGGATAATACTAATAAAGTATGTGTAGATTTAATAGTGCCTGGCATCGAAGAAAGATACAATGTTTTTATTCCTATTAATAAGAAGACTATTGAAATTATATTCTTATTAAACAAAGCTATTAATGAGATGAGTGATAAGCAGTTTCCAATAACTGATCAATTATCTTTAATTAATGCTGATACGGGTAATGTTTACGATGTAGATAGAAATTTTAAAGAAAATGGAATCGTAAACGGAACAAGATTAATATTATTATAGGAGGTGTAGAAGAATGGACGGATTAGAATATAGTACAGAGAATATTTATGCTTTAGCTGATCAATTAAATTCTACTTTAAATCAATTTAAAGGTAATATCGAAGCTATGTTTACTGTAATTGATACAACAATGAACAGTGAAGATTATTGGCAAGGTCAAGCTTATGAAGCATTTAAAAATTATTGTGATACTTATAAAAGTGGTTCAATTGATCCACTTGTAGATACAATTCAAGCTTGGATTAATACTGTTAATCAAATAGCACAAGAATCTGAAGATAATACAAATTCAAATGTAAATTTATTTAACTAATATAAGGAGGTTATAGAAATGGCAGAAAAGTTTAACTATAGTAATGTATCTTCTGCAATGACTACTGTTATGTCTGAAAAAGATAGCGGTATTCAAAACTTAAACAAAGGTACTGAGGAATTCGAAGCTTCTTTAACTGCTGGTAGTGGACAAGTTGCAATCGCAGGTGTGTCTGCTGAAAGTATGAAAGCTCAATGGAATGAATTAACAAATAGATTTGCTGCATTCGCTAGATATATAGAAGAAATTGATTCACTAGTTCAAAATGCTGGATCAAATGATGCTAATTTAGAAGAAGAAATTAAAGCAGCTGGTCAAAAAGCAAATCAACAATAATATTAAAGTATTGTGTTTTATATAAACACAATACATTATAAGTAAAAGAGGATGATCTCTTTTATTTATAATGTATTTAAAATACTTATGAAATGAGGGAGAGTTTATGGCTACTATCAATCGTGGGGATAAAGTTGAAATTAATGGTGAAACTTGGTATTACTATGGAACATCTGAAGGTAATAATTTTTATACTAAGAATCCTTCTAGTTCTGAATCTAATTGTCAAATATATTATGTTTCTGATGAGGGTACAGTAGAAAAAGTTTATGTTGCAACAGCACAAGGTGATGTTGATGAGAAAGATTTAGGACAAAATGGTAATAATACTGCTAAGGTTCCAAATACAGATGTAACTTTTAAATGGAAAGACTTAAAAGATTCAACTTCTACTACAGTTGACTATCAACAAAAAGATGGTGTTTATGTATATGGTACTAGTGAATCTGCAGAAGATCCTACAAAGACAGCCTCAACTCCTGGAGTTGGAGATTATTTAACTAAAGTAGAAGGTGTAGATTCACAAAAAAGAAATGTACAATTACCTGGTCGTTCTGGAACTGAAGTAATGACATATTATGGATCTAAAGATGGATATGATTATTATGGTGATTCGTTACAAAATGTTTATAGAATACCTTCAGGCGGCGGAAGTTGGGAAGATTGTGGTTACAAGAAAAGTTATTTAGAGTCTGGTGGAAATCCTGTAGTTGAAGAACCACCTGCAGAACAAGAAACTGAAACGGATCCTTATGCTAGTTTTGATTATACAATGGCTTGTAATGCTGATGAGATAAAAACAAAACTTTCTACTATTATGGATAAAACCGCTAAAGATATTGAAGAAATTATTGATGATATTTATACAAAAATACATGGAATGCCATCTGCTGGTGCATGGGATGGAGAGTCTTACAATGCTTTTAAGGATAGTGTAGATGGATATAAAAAGAATTTAGATGAATTAGTTGTTATTATGAAAGGTTTTAAAATTGTTTTTGATACAGCTTCAGAAGATGCTAAACAATTAGGAGCTGATATTGATACACAATTATCAAATTTTAGTTAGGTGGTGCTGATATGGCAGAAAAATTTGATTATAATAAAGTTCAATCAACTATTGAAGATCTTGAAGTTTTATTTGATACTTTTGCAGATAAACTTAGAATTGCTAATGATGCAGTAACTGAATATGTAAATAACGGACCTACTATTTATGGTGATTATGGTAAGGCATTGTTAAATTTATGGGATGAAAACAGTTCTACTTTTGGAGATTTTAAAGCTAATTTTGATGATTGGGTAAAAATGGTTACTATTGTTGGAATTAATAATCAAAACTTTGAAGCTAATATAACAAAAGCTACTAGTCAAATGTCTAGAGAAGAATTTACTAAGAGTAATTATGGTAAATTTATTAGTAATAGTAATTATGCTTCTAAAGTAACAGATAGTAATTATAGAAAAGTTATGGGATTTGATAAGGAGGAAGAAGAAAAAACTCCTGATACAACTCCTGATACAACTCCAGTTACAACACCTTCTACTCCAGATACTACTGAAGCGGATAATACTCCAAAAAGTCGTGAAGAAGCTCTTACTATGTTGGCTGATGATCAATTATATTATGATCCTAATGTTTCTAAGACTATTTCTAGAAGAACTTTTTATCGAAATGGTACATCAACTACGCTTACATATTTGGGTACAACAAAAGATGGTGTAGATTTATATTATAAAGAAGGATCTAATGATTTATATTATGATAATCCTGGATCAATTGTTGCTGGTAAGTATAGTGGAAGTAAAAAGAATTTTGAGGTTTATGATGATACTAACATTTCAAATGCACAATCTGATAATGCAGAGTATGTTGCTTCAATGACGTTTACGAAAGATCCTGATGGGTCTAGTAGAACTGATAGAAGTTTTAATAGAGGTGGTCATACTTTCCAATATTTTGGTACTGGACCAGATGGAACAATCTATTACAAATATCAATCTAATTCAGATACTTTATATGTATTTAATGATGAAGGTCGTGCGAAAAAAGTTTCAGACTTTGATGCTGATGATGTTTATTGGGGATAGGCGGTGAATTATTATGGCAAAAGGTGATGTATACGATGAAAGTAAATTGACTTCTATTTATGATGATTATACATCTTTGAAAAGTTTGATTACTGAAATTGAAAATGATATAAAAAATTGTATTCTTGGCTCTACTGGATCTCATACGATTGAGACTAAGTTGTCTATAAAAAATACTAGTTTTTATAAAACGACTATTGGAACTTCAGAATACGGAGGAAAAAGTGCTTTTGAAATTGGTTATGATACTGCGAAAAGTAGTATTAGTACTAATGCTAAAAATTGGTAATGTAAGGAGGTGTTATTATGGCGGTTAAAGTTCTTGTAAATGATACAAAATTAGATACAATGATTGATAAATGTCAAACTGCTATCGATAATGCAGGATCAATTATAACTAAATTTTCTAATTTAACTGATATGAAAATTAGCACTTCTAGTGAATTAGTAAAAAAGACTCATACTGATCCTGATACTAATGAAGAAGTTGTTGATTATGATTATACTTCAAATGCTGATTCGTATAATTCTGGATTAGAAAATCTTTCAAAAAATGATGATGGTCCTTGTGGATGTATTAGCAAGTTTAAAGAAGGTATGACTAATTATATAAATGCTTTAAAACAAATTAGAACAGCTATTCAAAATTTCGATAGTACTAAACCTAGTCTAAAATCTGCTTTAGCTAGTGTTGAAGGTTATGATTCTTCGAATTGGAAATTTGAAACTGTTGATGGTGTAGAAGTTGCAAAATATCGTTTTGTTGATGTTAATGGAAATGTTACTTATATTACTGTAGCTGAAATGGTAAACTCAGCTTATACAGCAATTAATATGGAAATGAGTCAAGCTGTATTAGCGGGTCTTCGTGGTGAGAAACCTGATATGGATACTATTATTACTGATGTTAATTCTTTTGTTACATCAGGTCTTAAATCTAGAGCCTTTGCAGTGGCTTCTAAAGATGATATGGATAAAGTTCTTACTGATTCTGGTCATACATGGAGTGAATATGATTCTATTTTAAAAGATATTTATGGAGCTAATGCTGGACTTGAAACACAAGTTAATGCTGTTGTTTCTGCAGGTTTCCTTGCGTCTGGTCTTGTATTGGCTGGTTTAGGTGCTGCTGATCCTGATAAAGCAGGTAAGAAGAAAAAGAGTCCTGGCGGAAATAATTCTGGTGGAAATAATCATGGTGGAAATAATCCTGGTGGAAATAATCCTGGTGGAAATCCTGGAGATACAACTAATA
>JAEDJT010000014.1 GCA_016296185.1 Bacilli bacterium | reverse complement strand
TAAAAACAGAGGATTAATTATAAATCTTTATATACGTAAATAATAATTGATATAAAAGAAAAAGAAAAAGAAAAATTCCGCAAAAAGAAAAAGAAAAATCAACAAATTCACAAAAAACAAGAAAATGTAACAAAATGTAACAATTTAAAATAACAACACTTGACAAATAAATAAAAATACTGTATAATAATAATGTAAGGAATTAATTAAACAAAGAAAGGATAATTAATATGTTAATTGAAAAATCATTCAGAGAATATATGAATGAACCAACTCACGAATTAAGTTTAATTGATAGAATAATTGCATACATTATAACAATGATATATGCAATAGCAATTATACAAATGATAATATTATTGTAAAGAATTGTTAAAAAGTTATTAAATATATGTTATATTATTAATCAACTTAGGAATAATAATAATATAAAAGAAAATAAAAGAAAGGATTGAATTATGATTAATGTACAATTTGACGAAACTGATTTATTAGATTTACTTATGAATAGATTAAAATTCTGGACTACAGATACGGACGTGTTAGAATTATATAGAGATTATCTAGAAAGCTTAATTGATGGAGGATGTTTTGAAGGTCAAACTTTAGATATAAGAGTAATTATTGATAATCTTTATATTAATGATACAGCTATTATGGATAAAGAAGAATTAGATAAAAATAATATTGATATTGATGATTATGATAAAATTTTAGCAAAAAATGAAGATAATGATTTATATCTAGTTAGTAATTATTAAATAAAAAGGAAAAATAAGGTATTTATTATGAAACTTAAAATTTCTTATGACAATTCAAAGGATAAATTTTATTTTGATTATGATGATGGAACACTTGAAACATTTTATGGACTTTATGCCGCTATTGAAAATCTACATTATAAAACAACAATGTCTTATTCAACTTGTGAAAAACTACTTATAAACAATTGTGATGATTTGATTGAAATTGAGATATAAAGAATAAATTAGGTGATTAATTATGAATTTAACAACTATGCAAATAGACAATGAAACACTAAACTACCAATATATAATAGATTTAATTGATGAAACAGATTGTTTTTATTATTATTGTTTAGAAGATAATTGCGGTTATTTATATTTTTATAATAATATTCAATTGTCTGAATTTTGTGAAGAAGTTTGTCAAAGATTAGATATATTATTTATGCTTGAAAAATGTTACAATATGTAAATAATAGATAAAATAATTGTTATATTTAATATTAACTTGGGAATAATATAAATATGTAATAAAATATTTCATAATCAATCCCTTATAAAATATTAAAGAGTATAGCTGCTATTTGATATTTTTCTTTATTACTCCTTACTATGCTACGAGTGAAGCTATACAACATCTCGTTTTTCTTTAAAATAAAAGGATAAAAACAAATGAGAATATGGCTAGATAAAAGTACAAATCAAACAATAATTCAAACAGAACAAAATACAATATTAGATTTTATTAATGAAAATACTAATCTTGATGATATAGAATTTCTATTTGAAGATGGTTATACAGATAACAATATAAGGAATTAAATATTATGATACTAAAAGATGAATTAAAACAGATATATGATGAATTTGTTGAAGCAGAAAAACTGATAGCTGATGGTGAAACATATGTAGCTACTGGCTATTGGTTAGATGATGAATTTTATTATAGATTAGGAAGTTTAATTGAAAATATGGAGGATTGATTGTGTCAATGAAACGATATTTAACAGGGTACTCAAAGGGTGTATTAACGATACGAGATAGAAAAACAGGTGAATTCTCTCGTCAATCTTTTGTAGACCCGGATACAGCAGAAGAAATACAACAAAAAATAAGAAAGATGAATACTAGAATGAGAATATACAAAGCAAGTAAAATTCATTCTTATTATTTATCAGATTTAGAACTAGAACAGATATAGAAAGGATTATTTAAAGATATGAAAATTGATGGAAAATTAATTGTAACAGATGAAACAAAAGCAGAAGCTCTAAGAAAATTAGATGAGCGTATGAAAGAACTAGATTTAAAATATTCAGTGTCAGAAAAAGAAGTTACATTTACTGAACTAACAGTGACTTTAGACATCAGTAAATTAAAAATGATTAAACATTTATTTACTCTTGTCAAAGCTCCTGAAGAAGAAATTAAGTATTTGTCTAAAGTTAAATCAATAGTTATTGCAACAGCTAGAGATATTTTAGGTCAAGTATTACAATCAATTAAAGGATAATTATTATGTGTAATAATGATTGCGATAATTGCCCAAGACATATTTGCGACTGTAGACCAAGAATTCTAAAAGAAAATCAAAAACTAAAAGAACAGTTAGAACAAGCTATGTATTTAAGTGAAGGAACTTTACGCTTATATGCTGATTATCAAAACTCAAAATATAAGCAAGCACTTAATGAAATTGAAGAATATTGCAAGCAATGTAATTTAAGATGGGATTTTACGGCTCAAGTTATTTTAAAAATCATCAATAAATTAAAGGAGAATAAATAAAATGAATGAAAAAATATTAAAACAATTAGGATTTACTAAAGAATTAAATAGAATTTCATGTGGACATTGCCCAATATGTAATAATAAAATATTCAAAGATGAATTTCGAGATTTATTATCTATAAAAGAATTTGAAATATCAGGACTTTGCCAGAAATGCCAAGATAAAATATTTGGAGCAAATTAAATTATGAATGAAAGTATATTAAAAGAACTATGTCTTGATTTACATTTTGTAAGTCAATTAAAAAAATATACTAGATTAAAAGATATAGAGAATTTTATAAAAACCTTCATGGATTGGTATATAAATAATAACTTAAAAACAAACAATTTCTGGTTATATCAACCATATTATATAAATGAAAATAACAAATATGTAGATATACCTGATAGTTATGGACATATTGACGATATGTGCTACTATTTAACAGGTAAAACAGAGGAAGATTTTATTAATCTATTCTATGATTGTAAATGTTGGAGATATAAAAATTACTTAATTACTTTCAATTATGATGAGAAGTTTTGTTATAGTGCAGACAGATACTATCGAAGTAATCCACAATTTTTTATTATTAACTTAGATACTGCAAGTATGATAGAGTAATGAATAAGTCAAGAATTATATAAAAATAAAGGAAAACTAAAATATGAATGAAAAAAGATTAAAAAGATATATATCTAATCTTGCAACAGCTTATACATTTCCATTTGACATAAATAATAAATTTAATTTTTCTTTATCTAAATGTCAGAGATATTTTTTAAGTGGTCTAAGAAATTATTGTAAACTACGACTAGATTTAATAAGTAAACCAGAAGTTATTCAGGTTGAACAAGCATTTGCTACAGCAGCAGTTAAAGCAGGAGTTAGATATGCTGTTCAAAAATATAATATTAATCTAGGTTCTAATACTATTGATGAAATTGTAGATAAAATTCTACCAGAAGTCTTAGAAGATGTTCACAATTTAAGATATGATGTATTAACTACTATATTAGGATATTGTGATAATGACTGAGATAGAATTATTAATATTACTAAATAAAGAACTAGAAGATTTATTGATTGAAGCTAAGGACCTACTGTATGAAAATAAAAAAACTCGGTTTGATGATAAACAAGATAAAATTTAAAGACAATTATAATCTTGAAGCATATCGAAACACAGACAGATTATATAGAATTCAATCAGGAATATATATGTTTGATGATAAACCAACAATGCTTAGATTTATGAAAGCTTTAGGTATTACTTGTGGATGTGAACGACGATTAATTAAAAATAAAATTGAATATTTTTATAACTACAGAAAATTGAATTTAGAACAAAAAGAATTTTTAGCTAATAGAGCTAGAGCTCTTGAAAGTATTACAGATATGACATCAGGAATTGTAATTAAAAATGACTGTAAATGCAAAAAAAGACAAGAATAATTTTATAAATATTATATTAAATAAAATAACACTTGCTCAGAATTTCTCTCAAAGAGTTGATTTAACAATCACACGTAAAAGAATATTAAATCATATAATGTTAAGTTTTTATTTAAGACGTAGATATAATACACTTATTCTTTATATACGTCCGGTTGATAAATTTGGTTCAATAACTGAGCGACATAAGTTCTATAAAGATTTTAAATTACTAATACCTAGTTTAAAATTTGAAGGAACAAAAGGACATTACAAAGGATTTTTATTAACAATATGCAACGAAACAAACAACGATTTGATATTGCTCTTGAAGCTAATATCTTTATTCTCAAGACCAAAAGATTTCTATACAAAAAACTCCAAAGTATTCAAAAGCTTTTTTAATTATGTTGATACAAGTTTAATTCCGATACATCTTAGATTTACAAATAAACAATTATCTGAGTTAACTTGTGGAGATATTATATTATTATTAAATTCAATTGAAGGACAGAAAAATGAAAGAGTGGATTGAGTTCATTAAAATTATATTTATCATATCATTAGTGTATTGTTTATGTTCTAATAATATAGCAAATGCAATTACTCTTGATGAACAAATAAAAATTAAAAGTGAACTAGAATTAATATGCACATCATATAAAACTACATGTAATGTTAGATATATTGACTCTTATATTCCACAAGCTTATACAACTTATCACGGTAATATAGTATTATCTTCAGGATTAACTAATTATCTATCTTATAATGAAATCAGAGCAGTCGGATTACACGAAGTTGGTCACAGAGTATTAAATCATTATCAAAAGCAAGATAAGTTTTTAAAGAATTGGAACTTTGACAGCAGTGAATTAAAAACTTTTAGATATAATAATGAATTTACAGCAGATTTATTTGCAACTCTTTACTTTAAACAAACTAAACAAAAAAATTATCTACCTGAAGCATTACTTAAATTAACTGCTCCGGATAAAATAAATATATCAACTTCATCACATCCAAGTACTAGAATAAGGATTGAAAAAATAAATCAAATAGAAAAGGAAATTTATTAAAATGAAACGAATAATACTACATCATACTGGTGGAAGTTATATTCCAAACAACACAGATAAAAAAGCTTATCATTTTTTAATTGATAATTTAGGTCATATCTATACTGGTAGATATAAACCGGAAGATAATGAAGATGTATCTGATGGAAAATATGCAGCACATACTTTAAGAGGTAATACTAGTTCAATAGGAGTAGCAGCCTGTTGTAATTATTGTTTTAGTTTAAAATCTAAACAGAGTAGATTTCCTATAACTAATATCCAATTTGAAACTATGTGTATGGTTACTGCAAGATTGTGTATAAAATACAAGATACCAGTTAGTCAAGTATATACTCATTATGGATTTGATTTAGCTCATAATATTAAACAGGGAAAAGTTGATATAACTTATCTACCGTGGAAAACAGAACTAACTCCAATTCAAGTTCAAGATTATTTTAGAAATAAAATTAACTGGTATATAAAGAAATGTAAAGAAAAAGAATAAAGTATGTTATAATCTATTTTATTCTGGGAATAATATATTTATGTACAAAAAACGAAAGGACTCTCTATGACAGAAGAAAAGAAACAAATCAAAAAAAATCTAAATCCACTAGTAGTCAAAGGTATATTCTTTGTTACTGCAGTATTTGATGACAAACGTTATGTTGTATCAAATGGACTATCATTTTTACAATTTGCAAAAGAAGGTGAAGATGTTAAAAAAGGTGATTATCTAAGAATTCATGGTCCAGTATATCAACGTAAAGATGCAGCTAATCCAATTATTACAGGAGAAGCAATTGTAGAAAAATTAACTGAAGAAGAAGTTGAAAAACATAAAGAAGCTATCAATAAAATGTTTGATAGTAACCCAAAAGCAGAGAAAAAATCTGCTCCAAAAAAGAAAGCAACTTCAAAATCAGATGAACATAAAATGCCGTGGGAATAGATAGATATGAATTGGTTAGAATTTATTAAGCCATATACAAAAAGAATAATTTTTAATGATTATGAGAAAAGGATAACACTAATACATCCACACTTCAACAGAGGTACAAGTAATTACCGTACTTTACTTCACCTATTATCTCAAAATATATATTCAAATTACCTAGTTGAATGCACTGGATTTGCTAGTATAAAAGGTTTTATTATCCTAGAACATATAGAAGAACATCTCAAGAAAATGAAAAATGTTGAATATGTAAAATTAAATTCTAACCTCTATTCTTCACAATATACTTTAACTATAAAATTCAAAGGAGATTAATTAAATTATGGCAATGAATATACCACCAGAAGAAAATCCACAAGTACAACAACAAGAAGCTGAAGCAGCTCCAGTTCAACCGGAAGTACAAGCAGCAGCTCCAGCTCCAGAACAAAATCCAGCACAAGCAGTAGAAGCTTCTCCAGAAAAAGACCAACAAATAGTAGAAGCAGTAGCTCAGGGTTTAGAAGATGAAGAAATTTCAGCTGAAGATATTATGACAGCTGTACTATCAGAGACTCTTGGATTAACTCCACGTGGAGCACAATCATTATTTAGATTATTAATGACTGATTTAGTTGAAGATACAGCAGAACAAGAACAAGAACAAGAGGTACCACCTCAAGAAGGAATGTAATTTTGGCAGAGAATACTCAATTATTTGATAGACTACCAGTTGGATTAGTTGATAAATTAAAACAACAAGTTAACTTAGCTGGTGAATTAAAATCAATATGTTATAGAAAATCAGATGGATTAGACTCAACTTATAGATTTGATTTAGACTCTGAATTTGATTTAGTTGATGTAATAATTATCTATAATATTGATAAAGAAATGCAATGGTCATTTGAAGCTTATCTTGAAAAATGGCTACAAACACAAATTGACTCATATAACAAATTAGAGAGGTGTTTTAATAATGACTAATGTAGTTGATATATATAAAGCTCTAGCTGTTAGAATTAATTATCCAATAGAGCCAACACACAGATGTATACAAAAGATAATTGGTTATCTTAATTTACTAATATCTCTTTCAAATACTCCTCAATATATTGTTGAAGTTTTACTTGAAGGTGATCCAGGTAAAAGATATACTACAAAGAGAAGTGATAGAGTAGCTTATTTATCAGATGGAAGTCCAGCGATAATGAACCCAGGTGGAACAATTAATACTCATGATGATAAAGCTTTCGTAATTAGAACTGGATTGTTTATGGATTTACAAACTGGTGATATTAAAAACTTTGTTACTGATCAAACTGATGTATTAAGTGATGATTATTATCTTCAACCAATATTGACATCTTTATATTTAGTATTATCTGGTGTTAGTCCAAGTGAAGCAGTGATGTATATTAATGATGCTTGTACTAGGTCAACAGCTAAAGTACATACTCAACAGATTAATCTTAATAATATTAAGCGTAGGTTGTAATATGGAATTCTACAATATTTGTTCTTTAAGAGTTGCAATTACTAAAGTTTTATATACATCTGGTGGAAATAGATTTAGATTACATAGTGCGTTCTATGATACATCAATCCAAGACTGTAAATATATATTCTTATTATATTGTAGACGTCAAAGATTTGTTGAAATAGGATTTAACGATCCAGGTGTATATAAATTTCTACGTTTTATATTTAGAGAAAAAGAAATAAATAAATTATTAATTAAACTGACGGAGATAATTAATGGCATTAGAACTAAGTGAGAAAGAATTACTTGATTTAGCTAGTAGAGATATTAATGGTGAAGATTTACAGAAATATGTCGCTAATAAATATCGAGAATTAACTCCAATAAAAGTAATAAAATTTCTTGAAGAATTATTTAAGAATAAAGATTACTGTAAATTAGTAGCAGCTATGTTAACAGTAAAATTTCAACGAATTAGATCTAATCTACTTAAACAAGTTGATACTCTTATGACTGATGGAGATACTGATATTCTAAAACAAGTTGATAAATTATTACAATTGGTAGTAAAGTTTTCTCAACTAGATGATGATGAACATAGTGAAAATAGATTAATAATAAGGTTAAGTGATGGTCAAGAAGAAAAATTTAAAGTTCAGAAGTAAATTTGAAGAAAGACTATCTAGACATCTTGAGTATCTTGGTTTCAAATATGAACCTATAAAGATTGATTATACAGTACCAGAAACCAAACATAAATATACTCCAGATTTTGTCAAAGGTAAATTAATTTATGAACTTAAAGGAAGATGGACTGCAATTGATAGAAAGAAAATGAAACTACTTGTGGAACAACATCCTGAATTTGAAATTATTATGGTGTTTCAAAATCCTAACATCAAAATAAATAAAAATTCAAAAACATCTTATGCAGATTATTGTGATAAAAATAATATTAAGTGGATGAATTATAAGGATTTATAACTATGACTGATGATGAATTAATAGAAGAACTATTCAATCGAATGTTGAGTTCAGATATATTTTGTAAAAGAGTTTATAATGCTTGTATGAACTTTGTAAACTTACTAGATGATGGGGAATAATTAATGTCAATAGAACGCTTTAAAATTGTAAATGATGATGGTTCTACTAACAAATCTGAATATGAAAGATGTATACAATTCCTAAATGATTATATTGAAGGTAAAGTAAAGGTATATCAAAAGTTAGATTGGGATAATCCTTATGAAGTTGATATGACTAGAGAGTTACCAGCTAATGTATTATTAAAAGAAGTTTTACAACAAGAAGAAAATAGATTACTATCAGAAAGTACATACAAAAATATTAAAAATTTAATTCACGGAATGATAAACAGGATTGGTTCTACAATTCATACTTGTGGAACTTATATCGAAGACTCAATTGAATTTACAGATGGTCCAGGATATAGATATGATGTTTTATCAAAGGAAGGAAAAGACAGAGTTTATAAGTATGATTTAGATGATAGAATTTCTGTTTACTATTTACTTGATGATTATCATTCAGTACTAGAATATAATGATAAATTATATTTTAATAATGTTGATGAAGGTAAAGCTCCAAGTTGTAACTTCCCGGAAGTAGAACAATTTACAAGAATAATTAATTCAAATGTTGATACTTATCCAGATGTGTATAAAGGAAATCTATCAGGAGTTTACTCTGATTTCCAAAGATTAGCTGGTCAATATGTAGGTTCATCAACTTTATTTTATTATTCTAAATGTGATGATATAATGTATACTACTGGACCTGACTCATATGTTGATCCAAGAACTAATAATATTGTTAACTTTAATTACTATGCTACTTGTTATAAAGATACAGCTATTCCAACTCAGGGAGTTGATTTATCTAAAGTTGCAACAGCACAAGCTTCAGTTGTTAATCCTTATGTAGTTAATGCAGCATTAAATCCTGAATTAACAAATGATTATATTCCATATCATAATCCATATTATTTTACAAGTGCAGACGAAACGATTTGGGTAATATAAATAATGAAAAGAAAATCTAATCAAAGAATAACTAAAATCAAACTTGATAAAGTACTTGAATTATTAAAAAAGGCTGAAGGTATTAAACCTCAAGATGGTACTACTGTTCAAGCTCCTGGTGAAGAATTAACTCCATATCCTGATATGGATCATTTAATAAGTTGGTCAAGAAAATATTTCACTAAAGGACTTGATAAAATATTAATCAATAGATTTGATGATGATGGTCAAACATATATGACTACTTTAGTAGATGGGCTTCCACTATTTACTAAAATGACAAAAACTTTTGATAAAAAACAGTTACCTTATATCGAATATCATTTAGCAGATTATCTAACAGTTATTGGTACTCTTAATATTAACACTCATTGGGTATCAGGATTTCAAGATAATAGTAATTACATCAAAGTAACTCAACCAAACAATAATTTTACAGTTGGTACTCAATTTATTTTTAAATTTCAAACTGGTTCAGATGTTACTTCAGGTCAAACAATTTTCCACGGTCAAAATAAAATAATGTTAGAAATCTATAATGGTGCATTTAGAATTTGGTCTTGGACTCAAAATAAATATATTACTGGTGCTAGTGTTATTGCCAATACAACTTACTGGGTTCGAGTAACAGTAACTAGTACATCTAATAGAACTTTTGAATATTCAACAGATAACTTTGAAACAGTAAAATATATATTCTCAACAAATGAAGTATCTCAGGGAAGTACTTCAGCTATGAATTCAAATGGATTATTAGTTGGATTATCTTCATATGATTTAACATACGCATTTAAAGGTAAATTTGATTTATTAAATTCATCAAGAAGACTTGGTTCTTCTGGTACCGTTGTATCAATGATGAATTCTACTGAAAGTACTTATGGAGTACCAGTTGAAACAAGTAAACCAGGATTATGGTTATCAAATTTAATTGCGCCTACGGCTGGTAAAGGTGGTTCATGGTTAAGACATAATCTAATTCACCAAGAAAATCCAATTGAATTATTAAACAATGATACAATAGGAAACTATTCTTTCTCATTCTTACAAAGATCAATTATATCTCGAGATGAGTCTGCAAAAGGGGATGTATTCTGGAATAGTTATGCTCAACATTGGTCTCCAAGTGCAGCTAGTTGTACATCTCATGATAGTTTAGTTGCTATATATAATAGAGATTTTCAGGGAACTTCGTGTCCAGCATTTGGTCCAGGTTATACTCCTTATCAATCACTTGTTGTACCAGTTGATGTTGATATGCAATCTTATGAAGAAACAGGATCTAAATGTTTAGATTATGATTTCAGAGAAGGATATACAGGATTACTTAAAACACATTTTCATAATAGAGTAGTTGGTACTGATTGGTCCTATGAATTATGGTTTACTCCGAATGGTAGCGGATCAGCTAATAATTATGGTCAATCTGAAAATCCAGATACAACTCTTGATGATGGTAATAATGGTGGATGTATAACAGGTACAATTACATATACTAATATAACAAGTGATGGAATAATAGAATGTCAACAAACAGTAAATAGTTGTTTTAAAACAGGTCAAACATTATTCAATCCTAATGTACCTAGTTCAAATGATAGTATATTAGATGATAGTAACTTTGTTGTACAGACTCATAAAGTACAAAAATCTGCGTGTTGTACTTCTGCATTAGAGTTATATAATTATAGAAATGAGACAGCAATACCAAGTGGTACATATCTATTAAGTGGATCATTGACTTCATATAAAGATGGATGTAATATTACAATAACTCCAGGAACTTATAATTTGCATGTTGATAGTATGAGATGTGGTATTGGATATACTGGTCAGGCATTATATTCAAGTGGAGACGATTATATAAATCTAACTGATGCATGTACAACTGGAGGTTGTGGAAATGTTAACGCTCGTGGTACTATATCATTAGCTAATTCAAGTCAAAGCACAACAGAAAATAACGTTAATATATATTTAATTATAACAGATTTAAGAAAGAAATATGCTGAAATGGGTATGCCGTGGTCTTATGATTGTACTATGAATGCGTTTGAATTTAATTTTAGTACTACTCAATGTCAAGAGTCCTATTGTACTAACTTATTAATAGCTTCAGGAGTAGATATTAATAATCTCGGTGATATATCAAAACTCAATAATTTACATTTTACTAAATAAAAAGGATGTATATAAAATATGAATTATTTAGAATTACAAACAAGAGCAAATTTAATTGTTGATAAAGTTAATTTATATGAAGAAAGTTTGACAAAGGAAAAACGATTAGAGTCAGACCTTCTAAATATGCATAAATATTGTGATACTTTTTGTATACGTCCTCTTATTAAATTATTATTAGGAGATACATTACAAACTAAACTATCAAGAACTTTATCTAATGACATTCAAATTCCTATCTATGCAAGTTCAGCTCCAATGTGGAATACTAAGTTTGGTTTATTAGATCCTCAACCAGATGTAGCTAACTATGATTTTAATTCAACTAACTATATTAATACTGCTGATTATAATAATAGTACTGCAATAGCTAATAACTTTACAACTACTAAATATATTATATCGAAAACAAGTTCATATTCAAGAGCATATGATATTTATATTAAATTTAGAATTAATAAAACTTCAGCAAATAATAGACAATTAGTAGGTCAGGGAGATGGATTACAATTAGATATTACTCCTGATAATACAATTCGATCTTGGGTTAGAACATCTTCATCTTGGGCTGGTACAAATGTTACTATAAAAGAAAATGCTGAACTAAATAAATGGTATATTATTAGAGCTAAACAAGATACATATTCAACTGGTAAAGTATCTTTTTATCTAAGTGAAGATAATGGACAATCATATACTCTTATAGCTGAACAACAAAGATATTGTGAGTCAGTTCAAAAATATTTAATATTTGGTGGAAAGAATGATAATACTACATCAACTTCTACAACAGTATCAAGTCCAGCTATAGATATTGATATTGATTTAAGTGAAACAAAAGTAAAAGAAGATAATACTTCAATCACTAATAAAGATTATATTAATCTAGCTACTCTAACATCTTATACTCCTTCAAGTGTACAAGATATATATAATGTTGATCAACATGAATTTATGAATTCTATTGATTTATATAATAAGCATAATATGATTACACTTGATCAAAAACAAGCATTAGTAACTGATAGAGATACAAGAATTAAACAGGGTATCAACTACAGTATATCTTCTAATATTCAAGATGCTCTTGTAACAGAGTCTCAAGTAGCTAATGTATTTGATTGGAATACTACTACAGATGAAGATTTATTAAATAATACTCAAACAACATTTAGACAAGTACCAGGAATAGTTTTATATTATTTAGGTAATGGATATGATAATACATTCAGTGCTAATGTTGGATGTAATGACTCTAAATATCTTAATAGTATAACCTTTAATAAACCGTGTTCTTATGGTGTTATGTATATGGATGGTTCAAATGATACAACTCATTTATATGAACGTTATAGATTTGAACTAAGGAACTCTCAAAGAAATGATAACTGGTTTAGTGGTGGTACTGGTGGAAATGATAAAGGCGCAGTATGTAGAATATTTATGCCAGGATGTACATACACTAGAGGTAAGTTAGAGTCACCTCAACAGATTTGGCAACCAATTAGAGGATCTGAAGTTGAAACAGATGATACTAGATATTGGACTACTAATGGTATTAATTATCAGGGTAGAGCAATATATCATGAACTAGTATTTAAGAGTAGAAGAAAAGGAACATCAGATTTAGAATTAGATTTTGTTCCAGGATTAGATGAGATACCAGATAATGATCCTCAAGGATTTGCAACTAGATTAGCACTTGCAAAACAAAAAGATTATTATATTAATCGAGCTTGGTTTAATGAATTAGATGTTGAAAATAAATTTGATAGTTCATTACTTGCTGATAAAATTGAAGAATATGAAATAACTACAACAAGTATTAATTCATCAATTGTAAATCTTGTTGGTAATCCAACTATAGATGATAAATGTAATGTATCTGATTTTAGTAATACAAATTATGTAACAGTAACTAGAGGTTCTAAAATTCCTGATCAAACAACTTGGACTTTATCTTTTACTACTCCAAATAATGTTAAAGATGGAACTCAATATATAACTAATGGAATAGCTTCAGGTCTATTTATTAATCAGAGTGGTGAATTAAGATTTTATACAACATCAGGAAATACAGTTACAACAGTAGAACCTAACACAAAATATAAATTAAAGGTTGTTGTATCAGAAAATAAAGTTGAATTCTTTGTTAATGACTCAACAACAGCAACATATACTTATACAGGAACTTATACTACAAGTGCAACAGTAAATCTAGGTTATAATTCAGAAAGTACTCCTCAATATTTTAAAGGAATATTTCATTTAGATGAATGTTCAGTATTAGATACAGAGAAAGTAGTAACTAATTTTACATCTAAAGATACTCATAAATTAACAGACTCAGAATTTTTTAACAACTATAAATTAGATTATAATACATATGCAGATGTATTTAATCAAAGTAAATAAAGGACGTGTACAAATATGATATTTTCAAATGATACAAGAATAAATCCTGAATTTCAAGAGAAGTATGGTATACCTGTTATTCATGGTCAAAACTATTATATTGATGAAGCTGGTTTTGTATCAACATATAACCTAGAACAACAAGTTGTATTTGACTCTTTAGGTAATGATGTTAATGTAAAATCAATTACTCCTATAACAGAATTTATATTTAAGATTAATGATAAAATTGCTTATAAAACATCTGAAGGATTTCTTGTAACAGATCTATCAGCATTAAAAGAAAAGTATGTTGGTGGATTTCAGGGAATAGTTGGATTTAATGAAACAGAAACTACATATGAGTTTTTAAATAATAAAACTCCTAAATCAACTGTTAGTTTAACTGGTAGAATTAACTCAAATAAACAATTAGAATTACAGATAGGTGATCGTTGGATAGTACCACTTGGAGAATTTAGATGTTATATTGGAGAAACATTTTATAATATAAACTATACTACTCCAATGCCTAATACCTTTGGCGAAACTTTTACTGTAACTTTATCTGGTTATACAACTGTAACACTGAAAACTGATACTGATTATATTAGAGATGCTTTTGTAGCTGGTAATACTTTATATCTATCAACTAGATTAAATATAATTGGCTCTACTCCTTATGATTGGAGTTCTGTAGATACTGCTGTTTCAACTGTATTATGGAGTGAAGATAGTAGAATAGTTGGATCGTATTTTGTAGGTCAACCAACTGCAACTATGTTTTATCTAGTTAATTATAATACATCTTCAATATATTGGATAGACTCATCTGATTTATCAGTAGCTCAAGAATATCAACATACACTTCCAATGCTTGGAGTTGGTTCAATTGATAAATTCACTTGTGCAGTAGTTGATAAAGAAGCTTTAACTGTTATTGGAGCTTATGTATCTCTTAATACTTGGTTAATGAAAATTAGAAGTTATTTTAAATTTAATCAATTAAGTGCATATGAAGATATGATCTCCCAATATTTAAGAGAAGATGTATCATATAGTAAAGACTTAAATACATTAATAATTAGATCTCCACAAAGAGCAAGTATGATGATGCATATCTTAGGTAATAAGGTTGTATCGGGATGTCATACAGCTCTAGGTATTATCGGTGCTCAATATGGAAGTTATTTAGTTGATAATAAAATACTTTATAGATATAGAAAAGTTGAAGACTCAGGAGAATATGAACCTATAGATGTATCAACTGGTACTTTATCATTTGATAATTTTATATACATTGGTTCTGATTTAGAGCCTGATAATGGTGGATCTACAATGCAAGATACTGAAATAGTATTTGAAGGAAAAATAAATATTATTGATGGTAATTCAATTTCAACAGAGTCGTCAAGTGATGTACCAATAGCAAATGATATTCCAATTCGTACTGATCAAAATAATCCTGATAACTGGTGGTATCTATATACAAAAACTTTACGTTATCCAATATCATATTCAGATTGGACTAAAATCTCTCTTATGCCAACTACAAAAATATATAATATTAGATTAGTACCAAGAGCAGATCAACAAAAGAAATCAAAATAAAGATGTTTCAAAAATAAATAAACTGGGAATAATATTAATATGATACATATATTATATGACGGAGATATATTATTAAGAGCTATGTTTGCAACTAAACTAGCTCCACATATCGCAGTTCAAACAATGTTAAAAATTAAAGATAGAGAAATAAGAGAAGCTCGTAGATATTATAAAGAGTATAACAGAGTTGATCCAAAATTTTATTTTTGTATTTCTCTTAATCGTGGATTTAGAACTGTTTTATTTCCTTATTATAAAGCACAAAGGATTAATTCATATGCTAAAAACTGGATAGAATTTAAAAATGAATGTATTAAAATACTACAAGCTTTCAGAGTTACTATTGTAGCTTCTATGGTGTTTGAATGTGATGATCTTATTTCAATTATAGCTTCTAATCTAGTTGAAGATGAACGTAATCGTGTAATGATTATATCTTGTGATAAAGATTTTCTACAAATACCAAAACTAACAATTAAATCTAAAAAGAAAACAGGAATAAAATTAATTGAAACAACAATTCAATCAAGTATGCATGAACTAGCTAAACAGTTTTTACTTGGAGATAGAATAGATAATATACCAGGTGTTCCAAAAGTAGGAGTTGTAACAGCAGAAAAAATATTAGAAGGAAAGAATTTAAAAAACTTATATCAAGTTTATGAATTCATAAAAGGTGTATATAAAGAACATGGTCTATCTTTCTATTTCCCAAGTAATCTAGTTCTATTAAGAATGTTAACCAAATACAATGTACCACTAAAAGATTTAGCCAAAGTACTAGAGTTTGATTGTTTACATCCAGAACATACAATTAATGATCATGATAAGATACCATTCTTAAATAAAATTTTTAAGTATATAAACAATATAAATCAATTTAGAACTGAAGCATATCAAAGAAAAGGAAGGCTACCTTAGATATGGTTAAACTTAAACAATGTACAGATTTATTTATACTCAGTAAGGATAAAAGACCTGTTAATGCTAGTGGTCAATATTCAACTATTGATGGAGCTGCTCATATTCCTTATTATAAATTTAAAGCAGCACGTCAAAATGGATATTCAATATCAATTAAACTTGGACCAATTGGAACTACTGGTTACTCAATTTATTGTATTGATTGTGATCATTGTAATTTTAATCATCCAGTCTATAAATGGATTAAACAAACAGCCGATACTCCTTCTTTAATTGAATTAAGCTCCTCTGGAGCTGGTGCTCATATATTTATAATTAAGAAAACTACTGAAGATTTTGAAACAAGATTTATGGATTTTACTGGTCAACAATTAGAAGTCTGGTGTAGAGTTAGACATATAGTTAGTCCAATGTTAGAAACTATAGTAGATACAGAATTAAAAGAATGTAATGTGGCTATATTTGATAAATTAATAGAACTATCTGATGAACAAGAGAGGCTTAAAGCTGAAGCATATGAACGTGAACGTCTTAAACAAGAAAAGAAAAAACAAAAGAAAAATTATAAATTTGTTAGACCAGAAACAGATATAACTAACTTTGCAAAAAGTGATAAACGTTTAAAAGAAATACTTGAAGCAGATCCTTTTGATGTCGATAATTCTGCAAATGATTTGGCACTAGTTAGAAAGATTTGTTACTATTTTGATACATCAGATAAAGATATAGTTAAAGATGTATTTGAGCGAACTGAATGGTTTGCAAAAAAAGATGATAGACATCTACAAAAGTTTTATAGACCGGGTTATTTAGATCGATTAATCTCGTTAGGAATGTAATATGATTTTTACAATAAGACTTAAAAATGATCACAATGTTGAATTTCAACTAGATACTACACAAAGAATATTATATATCATTGATCCTATTCCTGATATATCAATTGAACAATTATGTAAACTAGCTGATGAATTTAGATATAGTATTGGACTTCCTTTAATAGATACATTAATACATCCTGACAAAGATATATCAATGGAAGAATTAACAGAGAATTATACATCAGATACTACAGGAGCAATTTCTTGTATACTTGCATTCGCTAATATGATAATAACTGGAGATTAAATAAGATGGATAATCAATTTAAAAAGGCAGTTGATAAAATTAAATCGGGTGAACAAACTATTCATCTTATGCCAGTTTATGGATTTAACTTTCAACTTGGTAGATTGAATTTATTACTTGGATCTCCTGGTGCTGGTAAATCTCTTATGACTATGCATGTTATGTTAAAAGCTATGTCTGAACAAAAAAGAATATTGCTTCTATCATCTGAAATGTCAATTTATCAATATACAATAAGAATTTTAAAGCATGAATTAGGTATTAGAGGTGATGATGCTACTGTGATAAAGCAGTTAAATAGTCCACTATGTCAAGAAGTTCTAACTAAATTAGTTAATCAACTAGATGATAGCGTTGATTATCGAAATGTATTTAGAGAAAATCTTGAAGAACTACTATCTGATACAGAACTTCCAAATAAATATGATCTTATTTGCTTAGATTATATACAGAATACTCCGTGGAAATCTTGTCCAGATGAATATTCAAGACTAACAACTTTAACAGGAGCAATCAAATCTTTTACTTTATCAGGTTTAGATAAGACAGGAGTTATATGTTCTCAGGTATCTAAAGCTCAGTTTAACTCGAATGGTAAAGTTGATGAAAATACAATATTAATGCCAAAAGGTTCTAATGCTATCTTTGAGTCGAGTGATTTTGTGGTTCAACTACTTCGAGATCCAGATACAGGACTTGTTCAAATATCAAATACAAAGAATAAAGATTGTCAAGTTGATCCAAAAAAGGTTTATAAAATTAATCCAGATTTAAGATTTTCGGAGGTACGATAATGACAGATAGAACAAAAGTTGATATATCCAAAAACATGACAATATGCTGTAAAAATTGTTTGAATGATGATGACGGTTTAGATTGGTGTGGTACTTGCAACATGTGTCAAGTACATAACGGTAAATATTATTATTTTTTAGGATTAAAGGCAGATAAACGTTACAAAAAAGGATACAGGGTTATAAAATCCACTGACTCAGAACTTAAAGACATAGAAATTACTGTTGAAGATTTATTAGGACGAATTGAAGCGGAGAAACAAATGAGATCACAAATGCCTATGTTTGGTGGATTAACATTAGAGTCAGTGTATGATAATTAATAAAACAAAGGATAATTAAAGTATGAAAAAATCTCTTGATGATTATAGATTTGAATTAAATATTTATCTACGTAAAGCTGATTGTCCAGATCCAGAAAAGTTTATAGAAGAATATGAGAAAATATTAAAGCTTTCAGAACCAATTAAATTTAGACATATTGGAATATTAAGAGTACCAGAGGACGTGTATAAAGCTTGTCAAACAATTGTACCACCTGCAAGATTTCAACAATTTATAAATAGACTACAACATTATATCAACACAGAGCGAGACATATTAAAACTAACTAAATTCAAAAATAATATATCAACACAATTTTTAGATTTATATGAGGAATGGTCCAATGTCACATCAGAAGAAGCAAAAGCTAAATATAACTAATTCTCAATTACTATTTAGATTGAAGCGACTACCAATTATAAATCATCTAAAAGTGTCTGAGATAATAGCTTATCTAGGTTTAATTCTAGTTAACAAAGGAAATGTAATACCATTAGGTAAAGGACTTAGAATAATAAAGAAAAGTAAATTAGATTTAAAGATTGAAGCTAATTCATATATTCCCTGTGAAAATATTCTTGATGCTTTAATACATCTTGTAATATATAAACGAGAACTATTTAATACTTTTATTGAACATGAAAATGATTATCCAGTTTGGGAAGATGAAGTTGTTGCTCCAATTTTAGATATAATGAAAACTATATCAAAGATTTATAAAGTATGAGGTTCTACTATGATATTTGAAAATATACATTATTTAACTGATGATCAAAGAAATACATTATTATTTTTAACTGGTGGTTTAAGGATAATTGATAGTCGAGAAATTTCAAAAGAAGAACTATGGAATTTAAGAGAATTCTTTGGATGGAATTCAAGACCTGAATTAAAATTACTAAGAGTAATAATTAAAAAAGATTGTGTAATAACTAAACTAAGTAGATAACTATGAAACAGATTATATTTGATATAGAAACAAATGGATTTTATCAAGATGTAGATAGAATACATTGTATAGCTTTAAAGGTAATAGGAGATAAAGATGTTCAACTTTTTGGTCCTAATCATATTAGTGATGCTCTCAATATACTTCAATCTGCTGATGAATTAATTGGTCATAATATAATACAATATGATATTCCAGTAATACAAAAACTATATCCAAATATAAAGCTAACAGATAATGTTATTGACACTCTTAATCTATCTATGATATGTTTTCCTGAATATCCAAGCAATCAACATTCATTAGAAGCTTGGGGAAATAGATTAGGTTTTGAAAAATTTAATCCAATGACAGGAAAAGAGTATACTGAAGAAGAATGGAAAGAACGAAAGAAAATAAAAAATAATGTTTGGGATAAGTATACTGATGAAATGGGTGCTTATTGTAAACAGGATGTACGGGTTACTGAATTAGTTTTATGGCAATGTAATATTGATAATATTGATCCATATACATTAGAACTTGATAGAAAATTTGCTCAAATAATATCAAAACAGATTATTACAGGTCATTTAATTGATAAGCCAAAACTTCTTCAATTAGTCAATCAGATTACATTAGACGAGGAAAATGCAGCTAAAGAATTAGTACAACATTTACCAACATTTTATGATTACTCTTTTCACACATTCTCGAGATCAAATAAAAATAAAAATATAAAACAGGGTGATATTGAATGTAGAGAAATCATAACACCCTTTAATCTAAATTCAACTCAACATTGGATGAGATACTTAAAAGATAAATACAATTATGATCCACCATTAAAAAGAAGAAAAGGAAAAGAGGATCCAACAGCTTGTTTAGATGATGAAGTTCTAGCAAGTATAGAAGATAAATATCCAGAAGTAAAAGATTTATTACTTTACAAAACAGCAACAAAAATTAAAAAGATGATTTACTCTGGAGATACAAGTGTTTACAATTTATTAGATAAGGATAGTATAATTCATGGAAAGTTGTATGTTGATGGTACAGTATCAGGTAGATGCTCTCATACAAATCCTAATTTATCTACAATGCCGGGAGTTAGAACTAATGACTCTGGACCAATATTAGGAATAAAAGGTAAATATGCAGTTGAAGTTCGATCATTGTTCAAAGCAAATCCAGGATTTAAACAGGTTGGATTTGATGCTAAAGCTCTTGAATATATGTGTTTAGCTCATTATATTAATGATCCAGACTTTACAAAAGAAATTGAAGAAGGAGATATACATACTTGGACTCAGAACACTCTTGGATTTGAAACAAGAAAACAAGCTAAAACTTTTGAATATGCTTATTTATATGGAGCTGGTAAAAAGACATTAGCTGAAGGATTATCTGCTGGTACTGGTAAAATATTTACAACAAAAGATGTTGATAAAGCTATAAAGAAATTTATGGAAGCACTACCAGGATTAGAGAGATTACAAGAAAATTTAAAATCTCAATATAGATCCAAAGGAACAATAACAGGATTAGACAAACGAGAATTACATGCACGTTCCGATTATAGTTTATTAAACTTATTTCTTCAATCTACTGGAGCAGTAGTAATGAAACAATGTTTAGTTTATTTAGTAGATGAATTAAATATAGCAGAAATGATTTGGGGTAAAGACTATAATATTAAATTAAATGTTCATGATGAAGTCCAAGCTGAAGTAATACCAGATCAAATTGAAGCTTATAAGGAATGTGTACAAAGAGCAGTTGATAGAACAAATGAGAAATTAAAATTAAAATGTCGATTACAAGTAGATATTAAAATAGGAGATAACTGGGCAGAATGTCACTAAGTTTAATCTTTTTATTATTTATATTAATTGAATTATTACCACTATCAGATTTAAAGGAGTATTAGAAAAATGAGTTTAACATATCTTTACAATAAGTTAGAAAAAATGAATACTCGGGAACAATATTGTTATATACAGAATATTCTCATTCAATTTCAAATAGTACCAAAGTTAGATTTAAAATCTATATTTGAAGATGTTCCAGGAAAAGAAAGTACAGGTAAAAATCCATTAGGTTACTTATTAATACATCTAACTCTTGATCAACTTGAACAACTAATACCGGACTACTATAAAGAACTAATAGGTAAATCAACCTTTAATCAAATTGATATAAATATACTAAATACTATAGATAATGTAGTTAAATTTATTGAAGGCGAAGAATATATCTTTGAATTTGAACATCCTGATAAAATGTTACAAGTCTATGAATTTGGAGTTAATAAATATAAACCATGGTCATTCTTAAATATAAATCCATATCAACTAGTACTAGCATTATTCAGACATCTATATAAACACTTTTATGTATCAGAGATAGATGAAGAAAGTAAATTACCACATAGTATTCACGCAGATTGTAACTTAAGAATGATAGAACTAATCATAAAAAGGAGAAAAGATGAAACATAAATTAGAAGTTGTTTTTTGTAAAGGTACAACGAACTTATCAAAAATTATCTCTAAGGTTAGTAAAGTTATTTGTCATGAAGAACAAACAGGAAACTTTATTCCAAGTCATGTACTATTAATTCTTGATAACTCTATTATATTTGAAAGCTCAACTTATAAACAAGATGATACTGGTTCAAAAATATTTGAAAAAGGAACAAGAATATTAGAGAGAGAGGATGTTGATATTCATTCTTCTAAATCAATTGTTATGAGAACTACTATCTCTGAGAACTGTGATCCATATTTAGCACTTAAATACGTAGCAAAAGCTTCTAACTATCATTATTCTTATAAATCAATATTTAAGTTTTTAGCTAAAGGTCATTTACGTAAAGATACTGGTAAACCTAAAGAAGAATACATCTGTTCTGGATTAGTGTTAGATGCTTTTAAAGAACCAATATTTGATAATAATAGAGCTCTAAGATTAGTAACTGAAAAGTTTAAAGGAATAGACTCAAATGCGGTAACACCTCTTGATTTATTTCTAGCAATGATGGATGCTGGATTTAATTTTAGAGAAAGTAAAGGATTATTACAGTAATGCTGATTATTTATGATTTAGATAGAACTTCTTTATTTTGTCCAATAGCAGATTTTATGGATAAATTTATTCCAAAAAATAAATTCTTAAAGAAATTATATTATAATATTTATCCTTTTATACACATCTTGGAAATGAAATTTGATTTATTAAAAATAAATTCTGAGATCTACAACAGAGCCAAAATCTATAAAGAACAATTTAACGCTCGTCAATGTGTTATAACTGCTAGACATAAATCATTTTCAACTAAACTACATATAAAAGAAGTATTTAGAGATTTAGATATTCCATGTTTTTGTATAGCTCAGGGATTAACAAAAATATCAAAAGCTGAAGCTTTAAATAGATTAGTAGCAGTTGATCCAAATGAAGAAATAATAATGTATGATGATAATTTTAATGAATTAATGTTTATGCATTCAATGTTTCAAGATAAGTTTACAGGATTTCTAGTAGAATATAAAGGCAACAAAGAGAAAATAACTCATGTATATTGATTTATTACCAACACAACAAAAAGTATTTGAACAGGTTAGAAATGCAAAAGAAAGATCAATCAACATAATCAACTATGTAGGTGGATTAGGTTCAGGAAAAACTTTCTTAGGTGCTTTAATAACAGCTTGTTATATTTATAGTTATCCTAATTCTAAAGTATGTATGGTAGGTCCAACAATTCCTTTGATTAAAGATAATACATTTGCACAATGTATAAAATTCTTAAAAATACTTGGAGTTGATATTGTTAATACAAATAAAGATAAAACAATGTGGTTAACTAATAATGGCACAGTAGTTATGTTAACACACGGGCAATCATATAAACAATTATTGACATATGAATTTAATTTTATTGACGTAGAAGAAGCAAGTAAAATCTCAAATAGTGTACTTAAACAGGTTCAGGGTCGTTTAAGATATGTAAATGGAGATGCTCCTTTATTCTTATTAACTCATACCAATCCACCAGGATCAACAAATCATTATTGTTTAAAATCAGGAACAGTTTATTTAGGTTCTTCTTATGAAAATACAAATCTACCTGATGGGTATATTGATGAACTAGCAAAAAATATGACGGCTGAAGAAAAAGAAAAGTTTATTAATTCAAAAATAACTCCAGCTTTAGATGATGCACTTATATCAAATTATGATCCAATAGAAATTAAAATGACTCCTTTTGAAAAACTTCCTGATAATTATAGTGTTTTTATAACTTGTGACTTTAACTATTCTCCTATGTGTTGGTATTCAGGAATTGAAGTTGATAATAATTTCTATTTTATGGATGAACATCTAAACTTAAGAATTAATACAGCTTCACAAGCTCAAGCAGTATTTGAGTATCTAATAGATAAATATCCAAATTTAAAATATATAAATGTCTACGGTGATAGTGCTGGTGCATTTAATCAACGATTAGACAATGATTATATAGTGATGGATGATGTGGCTACTAAACTTGGATTAAAATTAGAGATTAGAGTATTACCAAGTAACCCAAGAGTAACACAGCGTTTATCAATCTTCAGATCAAAGATTAAAACTCATAAATATAAATTTAATCTTGATCAGATGAAGAAAACTAACTACGTTTTCGAGAATACTCGTATTGATTTAAGTACTGGAAAATGTCTTAATCCAACAAAACAAGAATTAGATATTGAACCAGATTTAATCTATACTCCTCACGCGATTGATGCAGTTAGTTATTTAATGTACTACAATGAACATACAAAAGGAAATCAAGTATGACAGAAGTAAAACAATTTGACGGTTTACCATTCTTTATTAATAGTGGAACTAGAGTAAGTGGGGAAAAATTTCCAGAAATTCAAGCAGCTATTGAGAGAAGAACTAGAGGATCAAGAGAATGGTTAACTAGATATTCAAAAGGTGTTGAGATCCGGAAATCAATTAAAAGTGATGAGTCTGGAGCTGTACAGAATATCAACATGATGTATGCTTATAATGCATATTTCAGATTTTTACATCAATCTCTTTTAAGTTTACGTGATAGCTTTAGATTATCTTCTAATAATTATCAAGTAGATATTGAAAGACCAACTAAAGTATTAAAATCTTATCTTGAAGCACTTCAGGAACAAAATGATTTATTAGTTGATGATGCAATTACATTTGGTTGTGCTAGTATACTTCTTGATATTAATTTAGATACAGAGGAACCTCAACCACAAATCTTAGTTAATAGAGTTAAATCAGCAAAACTAATTTATGATTTTGAACAACCAGGTCCAGGATTATTTACAATTAGAATTACTCCAGAGATAGCTCATAAACTAACATTCTTATCAGATTATAATAGATTAGTTCTATTTAACAGATCAACAGCAGATAACGATCGAGCAACAGAGATTAGAGTATATGTTGGAGAGTTAGTAGTTGATGGAAAACTTGATAATTATGTAGCTTTAATATTTCAAAGACGAGTAATTTATGCTGAAAGAAACAGGAATTTGACTGTACTTAGAGCGGTATCTATTAATAGTAGAAATGATGATTTTTCTCCTATTTACACAGCTCTAAAATCAAGTTCATTAACACAGGATGTATACAAACTTATCTATAGTTATAATGATGAGATGGTAAATCCTATTAGAACTGGTCAATGGAATTTAGATACTAATACTTGGGAAGAAGCTAAACGGACAAGATATTTAAAACTATCTCCAGTTGGATCTTCTCAATTAGGTCAACTACTTCCAGGTCAACTAGATATTAATGGATTAGTTCAAATTCAAAATCAATTACAAACTCTATCACAACAAGCAGCTGGATTAAATGATTATACTAAAGGAGAGTCTAGTGGTTCTGTTAGAACTGCTGCTGAAGCTATGATGTTAGCAGATAGTGCCAATGGTATATTAAATATATTCAGCAACAAAATCAAACAGCAATTAATTATTCCAATATTAGCAGACATTCTTGAAATATTAAAAGTATCTCTAAAAGGATTTACTGATATATTTGATGAGTCTTTAACAGTTGATATGGATATTGCTAAAGATCAACAAGAAGGAAATATGTTAATAAGTTTAATTAATATGCCAATGTTTGGAGCAGTAGTTCAATCTCTTCAGGGAGTTCAAGCAGTCCAATTATTTAGATGGATCTTGGAAAAACTACACATCTCTGGAACAGAGTCAGTATTCGACTCTATAATTGAGAATACAATCGTACAACAACAACAAAATGGAGTACAAAAATAATGACAAATTTTAATGAAAGTAAACTTTCAAAGATACTTGCTAGAAGAATTATTGTACCTGAGAAAAGAGCTAATCTTCTTCCATTTGCAACTCCAATATTCTGTCCAGATAATAATGGAGTAAAAGCTTCTAAAGTATCTATTATTGATCCAAATGCAAATTCATTTTTTACATCAGATGATTTTGTTTCTCTTGGATCTCAATTCACAAAACAAGTAAATAACAGATTAGTAGCAACAGGAACTCCAACTGTTACTGATGGTATTTATACTGGATCTGCTACTAATTACTATAAAATCAACTTTATTAATAGTGATAATGAAGTTAGACTAATCTCTAATACTAACGTAAATAAAGATGATAAATTATTTAGTATTAATAATACATCTATTACTGCAAGAGTAAGTGGTAAATTAGAATATATAAGAATATATGGTGATACTAGTGCAATTAATTATGATATAAAAATAGATAATAGTCATGCACAAAATTTTGTTGATAAAACAGGTTCAGGAGATACTATCAAATTAGATGGTATTGAACCTATTGATTTATCTCAATCAACAATAAATAATACTCCTTTATTTAATATTAATATAACTAAACAACCAGGAACAATTAAAAATACAGTTGATATTGAATTAAATAAACCACTAACCTTAAAATATTTTATACCAAATGAAGTTGATCTTGAAACAAATGTAGATCTACTTGATGTAATTAAATCAGATTTTGCAGTTGAATTTAAACATGCTGTATCAACTGAAATACATACTCAACTTGAAGCTCTTGTTACTGGAAATTTAATTCCTAAAATCACAATGGGTACAACTCTAGCTGAGACTTTTGGAACTGTAATTGCAAGAATAATTAAAGAAGGTACTGGTCAAAAATTTAGTATTTATAAACATTCTAATGGAGCTCCAATTGAATATATTAAAAAGAATAATCAACCTAACATAGATAAAGTAATTGATAAACAAGATTATTTTATGGATTACGCTTCTATTGATGAGATAGATGTTCCAGCTCTATATTACTTTGAAAAACCAACATTAATCTTAGATAGCAATAAATTTGAAGATTATCAACAGGGTTTATGTAGTGGATCTATAAAAACATATGTTAAAGATATTATTGATGTAGATACAACAGCAGACTCTATGACTAATATTGGTGAAGGTATATTTGGTACTAATGATTGTTTTGCAGTAGCATTCACTCAGCCAAGTATTAAACGTGAACCAAGTCAAGATATGTTTGGTGATGAACTTTATATTACAATCTATTATGGAGTTAAACTAGTATCAAAAACTAATTTAGGAGTTATTGAATAAACTCTAATCTCATTTATTTATATACATCCTTTAAGTTGATAGTTGATAAAAGGATGAAGATATTACTAACTATCTAATAATGAAAGGTAAAAAACAAATGACAGCATTTACTACTGAACGTTGGGCTCAAAAAATGTTATTTACATTAAAAGAAGCTAAAGGTGGATTTGCAGCTCGCGTAGTCAACCACAATTTCCACAATCCAGGTGGAGATAAAGCAGATGCAGTTAAAGTTATTAATCCAACTCTATCTGTAGTAGGTCTAGCAACTTCAGCTGGTATGGATATGCCAACATTCAATGATGCAGCTTCAGATACAATTACAATTAACTTGGATACTCCAATTAGATATGCAGTTGGTCTACCGTGGGAAATGCAATTGAAAACTGAGCATGATGTTGAAAAAGGTTATAGACTTGCTTGTGATGATATGATTATTCAACAAAGAAATAAAGCTGTAGCAGCTGCAATTGATGCAGCAGCTGGTATTCCTAAAGTAGTTGGTACAGCAGCAGCTCCAGTAGAAGTTGATAAAACTAATATCTTGTCAATCTTAACTAAATTGAGAATGCAATTGATGAAAACTGGTGCTATTATGGAAAATGGTACTTATAGATTTGTTGATCTTGAAGTTCAAGAAAATCAATCTGAATTAGCTGGTGATGCTGAGCCTCTAAATGGTGAAGGTGAACAAGTTCCTGGTCCTCTTGGTGCTCAAGCTAAAACTGCGCTTCCTGTACTTGGTGTTCCGTCTGCAATCTATGAATTAATTATTGAAGCTGCAACTGAAGCTGGTATGAAAACTGAAGATAAAGAATTCTTTGCTCATGTTCCAGTTGTACGTGGATTTGAAATTGTTCTAGATGAAGCTTTAGATCATTCTGCTGATGTTTCTAATCCTCACTTGGAAGTAATTGCAGCTACAAGAAACTTAGTAACTGAAGCATTTACTGCATCTCGTGCAGAAAAATTATCAGATACTACTAAATATAGAGATATATTAAGAGGTATGATAGTTTATGGTGCTAAAGTAACTAATGAAAAATGTGGTGCTAGAGGTTATTTAAAACTTAAAGCATAATAAAAGCAGTGCAGCTTAAACGCTGCTCTGCAAAAGATATTAGATTATTAGTTACAATTTAATATTTCTTTCAGGGCAGTGTATATAAAAGATACGAGGTAATTAAAATATGACATTCAAGAAAAATCAAAAAGCATATAATACTCAGTTAATGAATGTAGGAAAAGAAGCTATGGGATATTTATCTAATGCTCTTGGATTAATTAATAAATATACTGAAGATTATGCTGGTAGAAATGAATTCTGGTTAAATAAATTAAATAATAGACAACTAGATTTATTAAGTGATAAGTATTTAGCTCAGAATGCTTCTATGTTGCGTGGATCTGCTGCATTCGGATCTAACTCAGAAACAAATAGACAAATTGAAAATAATGCATATTCTCAACAAAATTATCTAGCAAATGTAGCTAATGATAATACTATGAAGGCAAATCAACTTCAAAATAATGAATTAGACCAATTAAGAGGAGCAGCTTCAACTTATCAATATCCAATTGTTTATGGACAAAATGCTGCTTCTAACGTAGATGCTGCTAATAATTATTGGATGACTGCTATTGGTAAATCAATGAATGCAGTTGGAGATGTTGTTAAATTTATGGGTCCATATGGAGCTATAGCTGGTGCTGCATTAAAAGGAACTGGATCTGCTTTAACTTCTATTGGTGGTGAAAATGTTAATATTGATCCAAATAGTTTAGGTGGTCAAAATTATACAAGTGATCAATGGGCTCAATTTGGAAATGAATTAGATAAAAAAGGTGGTTGGTCTGGTTTAGGATCAAGTCTAAAAAATCTATTTACTGGAAGTAAAGGTCAATCAAATACAAGTTCTAGTTTGAGTGCTACTAATGATTTTATAAATAGTAATGGAATTGGAAATTATGGATTAAAGACTAATGTAGAATTTCCGACATTCAATCTAGGTAGTTTTAAATAAATAAATAAATAAAAGGAGAATTTATTGTGAGAATAATAAACAAAATAGTTAATGCATATACTACACCAGAACAAAGAAAAATAATCAAACAAATAGGAGCTCCAGCATATAATGCTATCATGAAAACTTCAGTAGGTAAAACATTAAGAAATGCTAAAAACTTTTATAAATCTGATGTTTATCCGGTATTTGCAGCAATTGATGCTGCGAATAGTACTAAACCAGTTGATATTAAGAAGATAGATCCAAATAAACCAACAGTATTAAAAGCAGCTCCTAAACAAACATTTAAAGGTAATATTCAAGATTATCTTGTTGATCTAGGTCGAAATGATGATGTTGGATTAAGGGCTAGACAACAATTAGGTTTCTTTTTAATATCATTAGGTTTACCAGCTCCAGAAGCACTACTATTTGGAAAAACTTTATCAGCATTAGCAAAGACTAAAGGAGCTCAAGCTGTAGTTAAATTAGGTAAACAAGTAATATCTAAGGTACAAAAAGCAACACCAAAACAAGTTAAAAGTATAATATCTAATACTATAGCTACAACTAGAAATGAATTAGTTAAAACTAATACAAAAGCTAAAGCATTAATTGATAAAGGTACTCAAGAACTTAAATCTAAACAACAAGAAATTAATCAAGCTCTTGATGGTATATTTGGACCAGTTACTAAAGGTAATAAATTTAGTACTAAAAAAGTTAGTGAATTAACAGATGAAGAATGGCAACAAATTATACCAGATTATAAAATGGCAACCAAAGAAGAAATTGAAGGTCTACTAGGTAAAGCTTCAGATGAGATTTCAGTTGAAGATTATTTAACTAAGTATGCAACTAATACTATGGAAAAATTATCTAATACAACTAAAACTGAAACACAAGCAATTAATAAAGCTGCTAGATCTGGAGTTGGATCTCTTAATGCTGATGAAGCTGACTCAGTAATAACTATGTTAAAAAGTAATAGTGATCAATTGAATACTCTACGAAAAACAATAGAAGCTGAGTCTGGTGAAAAGATGAAGAAATCAGAAGTATTTAATCTGATTAAATTTGCTAATCAATTTGGTGATATTATTAAAAATAGTCCAAACTATATAAAATCTCAATTTACTGGAGCTAATCTAGCTGGTCAATTAATTAATGCTGGTTTATCTATTTATGATGTATGGACTGCATATAAAGAAAATAATAACTCTTTAATTCCTAAACTTGGAGTAAATACTGGTCGTATGGCAGCTGGTGCATTTATTCCTAATCCAATTATGAAAGTATTATTTGGATCTCTTGGTTATCTTGGTGGTGATAAATTAGCTAATGCAGCTTTAAATAAAGTTGGAGTTAAACACGAAACATCTGATATAATTAATCAAGAAATATTAGCCGGAATATATGATCCAAATATTTCAAGTTCAATGTTAGAATTTGAACGAGGTGCTTCAGGTAAGAAATATCATGTTGTAGGTAATAAAATATTTGATTATGCTACAGGTAGACCAACAATACTAAAAGACTCTTTAGCAGATATAAGTAATTTTTATGCTCAGGGAATTGATCAAATGAATGATCAAATTAGAGCTAACAATGTTAGAATACAAGAACTACAACAACAAGAGAGATTAGGATATAATGTTAATCCTCAACAAGTTCAAATGTTACAACAAGAAAATCAACAACTACAATCACAAGTTCAAAATAATCAACAAAGACTAGAACAGATTAGTGAACCTGATTATGATCCAAGTAGTGATTTATCTGAACAATATAAACAAAGAGTAGTAGATCCACAAGTTCAAAGACAAGAAGCAAGTACATTAGAACGTATGAGACAACTTGATCAAGATGCCCAGAATGTGTATAGTGCTCTCTTTAATAAAGTTAGTGAAGATACATTGAGAGATCTAGATAAATTCTATACTCCAGAAGCATTAGCAGTAGATTATTATCAACATCAAAGATTAGCAGCTAGAGGTCAAATGCCTTATATGACTCGTGAAGAATTTGCTCAATGGAAGAAACTTCAAGATTTAAAAACACTTGAACCACAAATTAGACAACAAGCAGCTTCAGCTATGCAAAATATGATTAAATCTGAAGCAGATCTAAGAAATGCAGCAGCTGATCTACAAGCAAAAGAAGAAACAGCAAGACATAATCTAGCTAATGAAAATATTGAAAGATATAAAGCACAAATTGATGCAGCATATAAATCAGGTCAAATAAATATTAATCAATATAAAGCTTTGACAGACAGACTAAACTATGAAGTATCAAAAGTTAATGCTGAAACAAATAGAATGAATGCTTTAACAAATCAAGAAAAATTAAAAGTTGATACATATAATGCTGAGACTGGTAGGATGTCTGCTCAAACTAGACAAGATACTGAAGCTAGAATGAGAAGATTAGAACCTTATCAACAAGCTAATTACATGGGTCAAACTGTTATGAATGTAGGAATGCAAGATAATATAACTATGGATCAATTATTGAATTCAAATCAATCAGTATTTGGTCAGGTATTCCCAGGAACACAACAACAAAATAACGATACTAGTGATATTCTTTCTCAATATCAGAGAAATAGAAAACAATATGAAAATCTACAATAAAGGATGAATAAATATGACACTATCATTTGATAATAATAATAACATTAATAATCAATCATCATTTAATAAAGGTGGATTATCTTTTGGAGGTAGTGGAGCTTCGGCTCCTGCTACTTCAGGAAATAAATCTAAATTTGAAGGTAATCTAATAGGTAATGCTCAAGAAGATATATTATCTATTGGTGCTGGTATTACATCTCTAGTTGGCGCTATATTTGGATATGATAAAGAAGCTAGACGAGCTATTGGATTAACAATACAAGAGTTTAAAGATAGTCCAAATAAATTAAAATATCTAGGAGATACTGTATTATCAACATATAATACTACTATTGATGATTTTGGTAGACTTCCTTTAGGAGAGATACTAGGTAATGTTGCAGCTGGAGCTTGGAAACACCCGATTACAGCTTGGATGGATGTTGCTTCTTTAGGTGAATTAACTGGTGTAACAAAAGGAATTAAATCAACATTTAAAAAGAATATTAAAAAGGCTAGTGATTTTGATACAAGAATTAATCTTGCTAATGATGCTCTACAAGAAAATATTCTTAATCATAGACTTGGAAAAGAATTTGTAAATCAAGTAGAAAATATTGATATAAAATATAGTCCAATTACAAAAATGAAAGCTATGCAAGCTATAGAAACAGTTGGATTTAAGAATGCACCTAAAGAGTTAATTCCGTGTATGCAAGACTTTGTTAAAGCAAATGATACATATAAAGCATTTACAGAGAGTTTAGGTGCTAAGATATATGATGATGTTGATTTTGCAACAAGAGAATTGATAGCTAGAAGATATGATATTACTTTTGAAGAAGCTCAAAAACTATCAAAGAAAACAAATTTATATAAAGACACATATAATTATGTCAAAGAAAATGATATTAGACCACTATTTCACCTTAAACCAAAAATCTTTTCTAAACTAGATGGAGTTGAAAAGGTTGAAACTGATCTATTATCTCGTAAATATGGATCAATTAAATATGATGATGCGGTACATGATTTAACTAAGAAGGCTAATGAATTTGTAGAAAAAGGTATATCAACTTACGTTAGAGATACTCCAGAAAGAATTAATAAGAAAATAGCTACTATTAATAAAGAAACTGGATCAAATATAAAAGAATTACCAAAATCAGAGAATTTATTCCAAAGTCAAGTAATAAGAGAATTAAACTCTGAATTAAAGAAGAATATGTTATCATCTGGTGTATATCTTGGTGCTAACGTAATTACTACAACTCTAAGTATTCTTAATAACTTTGATTTGAATGCAGCTGTTAGAACTGTTAAAAATCTACCTAAGTTTAGAATGGTTGAACTTGCAGAAGCAAATACACCAGGATTAAAAATTTTAAGTAAATTAAATAATAAGATATATAGACCAATAGCAAGTACCGACAGATGGTTAGAAGAAGTAGCTCTAACATATATTCAAAATCATCCAGATAAAAATATAGCAGAGTTAATTCAATCAACTATTCCATCAAAAGTTATATCAAATAATGCAGCAGAAGCAGCTATAAAGAATTTGGTACCATTTGGATCTTATCCATTAGCAGCTTTACACGAAATAGGAGCTAATATTAGATTAAGACCAGGTAAAGCTCTAGCTTATAATCAATTAAATAAAGAAGGACAACAATTAAATGAACAAGCTCAACAAATCGCTGGAATAAAAGATATTGATAGAACAAGAGCATTAAGAAAAAATGAAGAAGGAGATACAATACAAAGATCAACAGTTATAACTCCAATACAAGCTATGAATATGTTTTTATTTGGTACTCAGGGAGATGCAATACAGATACCAATATTTCAATTTATAGAAAAGTTAATAAAAGGAGAAGGAGATCCAAATGTATTTAATGTTAATGGTCAATCATACAGAATACAGAATGGAGAAATAGTTACAAACAAAGGTAATTTTAATATTATACCGGCTTTAGCTTATGCTGGAAGATCTTTATTATCTCCAGTACAATTCTACAACCAAGTATTAGTACCAGTATTAAGTGATAAATATATACAAGATAATTCTAAATTAGTTAATACAATGGTATCAGATAGTCAATATTCTAATATGAATTCAAGAGCACAAAGAAAAGTTGTAGATGATGCAAAATTAAGATTAGGTAAACGATTACTTGGTACATATGAATATAGAACTTATGAACCAAGAGTAACTAAACAAGTTAGGAAAAAGATAATGAGACAGAGAGGATTAAGAGAAAATATAAAAAGAGCTTTAGAAAATAGTTAATAAATAATCCTTTTATTTAGACGTAGATCAGATTTGGTTTACGTCTTTTTCTTTTTTGTAACAATATGTAAAGATATTATTTAATTTATGTTAGATTACTAGAGATTTGTGGAATAATATAAGTATAGGACATTGAAAACGAGAATAAAATATAGTAGATTAAATATAAAAGATCAACGATTGATTAATCTTTATTTAATTATAAAGATCAACAATTGATTAATCTAATATAGATTTTAAATAGATCAACTATTAATTAATCATTATTAGATTAATAATAGATATTTATTT
>JAEDJT010000048.1 GCA_016296185.1 Bacilli bacterium | reverse complement strand
TAGTTTAGATGAATTATTATATGATGCTACTGGTTGGCATTTAGGATATATAAGTGATAGCGTTTTATATAAAAGTTCTGAGACTATACTAGATGTTGTTACTGAAGAAGCAAATACAACATTAACAACAGAAGAAAAACTAAGATACCAAGAAAGCGTATCTACAAATTGGTATGATTATATTAATGAAGATATAGCAGAACAATTTGAATGTTTTCCAGTGTTTAATAGTTATAATAAAACAATAGATTTATATAGTGATGAAGAATTAGGTAATGACCCAAGATTAATGTTATCGTATGATAATTATTTAAAAAGTATTGAATGTGAAAATAATACAGATGAAATAGTAACTAAATTAACCCTTTCAGGAAATGATGACTTAACAATAAGTGAAGTTAATCCAAGTGGAGATGTTTATGTGGAAAATTATTCATATTTTATGGAAAGTGGAGAAATGAGTAACAGTCTTATATCTGCATTAAATCTTTATTATGATATGGTAAAAATAAGAGCAGTTGAATGGAATAGACTAAGAGAAGAAAAAGCAAGTGTAAATTCTGAAATGACATCTAAGAAAAATGAATTATTAATTATATATTCTACTATAAAATCTATTGAATTTACAATAGCTCAAAGTACAAATGAAGCCTTTAAATCTCAACAGATGGAAAGATTAGTTGAATTAAATGACAAAAGAGTATTATTAGAAAAAGATGTAAATGAACTAAATACACAAATAATGTTACTAGATAAATCAATAAATAATATAAATCAATTATGTAAGAAAAAATATGCAACAGATAATAATGGCACATTGATATTTAATGAAACTTTATTAAACGAATTAAAAGATTTTATATATCAAGATACTTATAGCAATGATGCTATTACAGATGGTTTAACTTTAATGAAAATAGGTAAAAGACAACTAGAAAAAAATTGTATTCCTAAGAAAACATGGAGCGTTGATTCTATTAATTTTATAGAGAGATTAATAGATAATGGTTTTAGACAATATTGGAATGGAGAATTAGGATTAGGAGATATGATAGTATTAAAAGGAAATGAAACAATAGAAATTATTTATTTAGTTGGATATACGCAAAATTTCAAAGATAAAACTATTCAACTAGAATTGTCTAATATAAAAGATGAAAATATGTTCTCTTTATCTATAGGTGAAAGATTAACTCAAAGTAAAGAAGCATATAGAATTGCAATGAAAAGTAGAAGTACAATTAATAGAGTAAATAAAAATAGAGTAGGTCTTAATTATGATAAGGTTAATAAAATAATATTATAGGAAGGAGTTGATTTAATGTTATGTAATAATCATCCAGCGATTTCATATATATCATGGTTTGGATTAGTCATAATAGATGAAGCTGAAACACCATATATGGTTAATACTGGTAAATCATGCATGAAATATATATATTGGGATATGGATAATCCTTATGTATTAAGAGAAAGTAATACATGGATAGAAGAAAGTCCAACAAGAAAAATGATATATATTAATGATAATGGTACAGGTACAGAAGTGCCACATGATAATATTACAATATATTATAACGACACAGGAAGTGGTGGTGCTTCAGTTAAACTCGTAGGAGAAGCTCTTGGTAAATATGATGAATTAAACGGTAAATATATGATTGTTCAAGAAGATGTTAATGGAATCAAAGAAGTTTTAGGTAGTACGGAAACTGGTTCAGGTAATTCATTAATTGAAAGAATAAACGTTCTTGAAAAAACAGCAGAAGGAACAACTGAAAAAATATCAACTGTTGAGAAAAAATTTTCGGATAATAAAGAATTAGAAGATTTAAGAAATAATATAAATATATCTTTAATAAACTTAGGAGAAGCATTATCTTATTATGAAAATTCTATAGGTGCGATGTCAAAAGATTTAGAAGTATCTTCAGAAGAAAAATCTGACATATCAGTTAGACAAAGTAAATTATTAGATGCCTATACTGTGTTATCTCAATATCATCAAGTATTAATACAAAGATTAGAAAAATCACAAGAAGATAATAGCACAACTATTACAAGGCTAAATAATGCTTTAGATTATTTGAACACATCTATAAGCAACTTAAATAGTATTGTAAATACGGCTATTAGTGATAATACAATAGTACCAAGTGAAGTAACTACAATGCTAAGTGCTATAGCAACAGTTGCTTTAAGAAATAGTGATTATAAAACTCTTGTGTCTGATTCTATATTGCTTGGTATTGGTGGTAGACTAATCGAAAGTGTATTAGACATAAAAAAGACTTCAAATGAATTTAGTCAAACAGTGTCAAAAGTAGTAGAAGAAATAGATGGAGAAACTGGATTAAAGGTTCAAGTAAGTAAAAATGCAACAGCAATAAAACAAAATGCTGATACAATATCTTTAGAATGTGTTAAATTTAATGAAACAACTGCTCAATTAACAGTAGGAGATGGAGTAATTAAATTAGATGCTAGTAAAGTATTAATGACAGGTACTTTAACATGGGATAGTTTAGATGATGAAGCTAAAACAAATTTAAAGGGTGCTGATGGTACTGCTGAATATGTTATGTTAATTGGAGACCAAATATTTAAATATGATAAAGATTTAAACCCTAATGTAACTTATATAACTTTATCAGCTCAATTATCTAACATTAAAAATCCAACTTATGATTGGTATTATAGAAATGATAATAATTCGGATTGGATACATATATCTAGTAACACTAATTTAAGTTCATTCACATTAAGACACGATGATTCTATATGGGGTAGTAATGCTAACTCAATTACTATAAGAGTAACTTGTAATGGGTTATCAGATGATATGACTATTGTAAAATTATATGATGGTCTTGAAGGTCAAGATTCTAAAACTGTTACAGTTAATGGGGAGCAATTATTCAAATATGATAATGATTTTACAGGAACTCCAAATCCAACATCTATCACATTAACTGGATATAAAAATAACATAACATCTACTGCTTCAAGATGGTATTATAGAGTATCTGAAACAGATTCTTGGACAGAAATAACAAGTGCAAGAAGTACTGATAATTTAACAATAACTCATGATTCAAGTTACTTTGGTAGTTCAAGAATATTAATGATAAAATATGAAGTAGAAACTTATAGTGATGTTATATCAATAGCAAAAATATCAGATGGTTCAGATGGATATTTTGTATTATTAACAAATGAAAATCATAGTGTGCCTTGTGATGAAAATGGCAACTATGATTCAGGTGCTTTAAATGAAGCATATACTTATGTAAGAGTTTATAAAGGATTAGATGAGGTATCATTTACATTAACTAAAACAGATAATGGTTGTGTGTCTATATATAATACATCTACTAAAAAGTTAGAAATTACAAGTTTAACAAATAATGTAGCAACAGTAACTATGAATATAACTATTGATGGTAATTCATTCCAAAAGGTAATGACTATAACAAAATCTATTAAAGGAGATAAAGGTGAAGATGGTACTGGTGTTAATGTACTTGGACAACTTGATAATGTAAGTCAATTACCTACAAATGGAACACCAGGGGATGCTTATATAATTGATGGTTTAATTTATGTGTGGTCAGAAAATACAAATGGTTGGTCAGATGGTGTACCATTTAGAGGCGAACAAGGTTTACCAGGAAAAAATGGTGCAGATGGTAGAACAACTTATTTACATATTAAATACTCTAATGATGGTACAACATTTACAGCTAATAATGGAGAAGATGTAGGCGACTGGCTAGGTCAATATACAGATTATATAGAAACAGATTCTACAAATTTTTCTGATTATAAATGGAAAAAAATAGTTGGTGAAGATGGAGATAATGGTATAGTTGCAAACCTTACAAATGATAACCATATAGTTCCTACTGAATCAGATGGTACTTTTGGTAGCACTTCATTTGAAGGTTGTTCTAGTAAAATATCTTTATCATATAATGGAGTAGAACTTACAAGTGGGGTTACATACGGATATACTATTTCGACTGGAATAACAGGTACATGGGATTCTACTACTGGTACTTATACTGTAACTGGTTGGACAACTGATAATTATACAGGATACGTTGATTTAAAAGCTATATATAATGGAGTTACTTATACAAAGAGATTTACTATAAGCAAATCTAAAAAACCTTTAGATTCATATACTATCGTGTTAACTAATGAATCTCATACTTTTGCTGGTGATGTTTCTAATGCACTTGCTAGTTCTACTACTTGTGGAATTATAGCTTATAGAGGTACAGAATTAGCACCAACAAATATTGGAACTATATCAAATATACCTACTGGTATGACTGTTACAATTAATAATAATAATACTACTAATACTATATTAAATATTCATGTGAATACTTCTATGACAAGTGCAAATGGTACATTGAATATACCTATAACAGTGGGAACAACAACCTTAACTAAGGTATTTACTTATTCTATATCTTTTAAAGGTTCTCAAGGTGAACAAGGACTACCAGGTTTACCTGGTAAGGATGGTAAAGACGGTAACTCAGTTAGAGTATTAGGAAGATATGATACATTAGAACAGCTTAATTCAGCTCATCCTAGTGGGAACGAAAACGGTGACGGATATATAGTTGATAAAAACCTATGGGTATGGACGGATACAAAATTTATTAATGTAGGTCAATTCCAAGGTGAAGATGGTAGTTCGGCTTATGTTCATATTAAATACTCAAATAATGGTAAAACATTTACTTCTAATAACGGAGAAGATATAGGTTCTTGGATAGGTATGTATACAGATAATATTCAAGCTGATAGTACAGTTTTCTCAGATTATAAATGGAGTAAAATAGAAGGTTCCGATGCTAAATTTTTATCAATATCAGCTAGTAAACAAACAGTAGCATTTAACAATGATAATACAGCTAAAGATTCTACTGCTATAGTATTAATAGCTAATCAACAAAATTTTTCAGATGCTTTAACTTGGACGACAAATCCTAGTGTTACTTTAAGTGGTAGTGGAAATAATAGAACTTTAGCAGTTTCTAATTTTACAAATAATAATCAAATAGTTGTAACTGTAAGTTCTGGAGGATTTACAGATAGTGTAACAATTGTAAAGGTAATGGATGGACAAAGAGGAGAAGATGGTACTTCAGTTAAAATACTTGATACTTATGATACATTAGAACAGCTTAATTCAGCTCATCCTAGTGGGAACGAAAACGGTGACGGATATATGGTTGGCAAAGACTTATATGTATGGAACGGTACTTCATTTATAAATGTTGGACAAATAAGAGGTAATGACGGTGTTGATGGTAAAGATGGTATAAACGGTACTAATGCTTATGTTCATATAAAATACTCTAATGATGGTGGTAAAACATTTACTTCTAATAATGGAGAAACTACTGGAGATTATATGGGTGTTTACACAGATAATATTCAAGCAGATAGTACAAACCCATCTGATTATAATTGGAGTTTGACAAAAGGTAATGATGGTTGGGATGCTTATACTATTGTATTAACTAATGAATCTCATACTTTTACTGGTACAACATCTAATGCTTTATCAAGTTCTACAACTTGTGGAATAATAGCTTATAAAGGTGGAACTCAAGTACCTACTACAATAGGCTCTATTACTGGTCAACCAACAGGTATGACAACATCTATAACAAATAATAATAGTACAAATGCTTATTTTACAGTTAATGTAACAACAAGTATGACTTCAAGAAATGGAGTTTTAACAATACCTATAACAGTAGATGGAGTAACATTTACTAAGAGATTTACTTATAGCTTGTCTTTAAGTGGAGCAAATGGCTCAAATGGAGCAGATGCTAAATTACTATCTTTATCAGCTAATAGACAAGCAATAGCATTTAATAATAATAATAAAGCTAAAGATTCTACTGCTATAACATTAACAGCCATTCAACAAAATTTTTCAGATACAATAACATGGTCTACTAACCCTAGTGTTACTTTAAGTGGTAGTGGATTAACTAGAACTTTAGCAGTAAGTAGTTTTAATAGCAATCAAAAGATAACTGTTACAATAACAGCTGGTGGTATGAGTGATACAGTTACATTAGTAAAGGTTATAGATGGAAATAATGGAGCTGACGGTCAAGATGGTACAAACGGAACAGATGGAGCAGATGGTGTAGACGGATATACTATAAATTTATCAAATGATAATCATACATTTATAGCTAATTCTAGTGGTAATATAGAAACTCAACAATCAACTACAACAATAGTAACAGCATATAAAGGTACTACTCCAGTAACTCCTACTATTGGAACGTTACCAACTGTTAATGGTTTAAGTATAAGTAGAAGTGGCACAACAATAACTATAAATGCTACAATTGGAACAAATTTAGCAACTCATGGAAGTTTTAATATTCCAGTTACTATAGATGGAAATACATTTAGTAAGGCATTTAGTTATAGTAAAGTTAATTGTGGTGAAAATGGTGATGATGCTTATACAGTTATATTAACAAATGAAGCACATATATTCCCTTGTGCAAATAATGGTAGTATAACTTCAGCTATATCAACTACTACTCAAGTAAGAGCGTTTAAAGGAACAACTGAGGTAACTCCAACAATAGGAACATTGCCTAGTGTTACTGGTTTAACTTTAAGTAAAAGTGGAACTACTATAACAGTACAAGCTAATGCTGGTACTAGTTTGGCATCTTCAGGAAGTTTTAATATACCAATAACTGTTAATGGCATTAGTTTTACAAAAACATTTAGTTGGTCTAAGAGTTTTGCTGGAGCTAATGGTACTTTTGAAGGTGAGATTCCAGAATGGATTACTGAGTGGGACAATGGTAAAACGACTATCAATGGAAGTACAGTATTAACTCCTAAATTATTTGCTGGTACAATAACATATAGTGTACCTACTGGAGTAGCAATAGGTAAAAATGTATTTGGAACAAGTGGAACTTATTCTAACATAAGTGGTATAGTAGGATATAAAAATGGTAATAAAACTTATCATCTTAGTACAGATGGTAATTTTTTAGTTGGAACAACAAGTGGTAATCATATATCTTGGGATGGAGATAATTTAGAAATAAAAGCTAATTCCATAACAACATATTCTGGTATTAGTTTAGATTCTGTTGCAAGTACAGCAAATAATGCTCAGTCAACTGCGGACAATGCTAATACAACTGCGAACAATGCTAATACAACTGCAAATAATGCTCAGTCAACTGCTAGTAGTGCTCAGTCAACTGCAAATAATGCTTATTCGTTAGCTCAACAAACTGAGAATAAATTTAGTTGGATTGTTAATGGTACTTCATCAACTAGTTTTACTTTGACAGATAGAATGTCTACATTAATAACAGAAAAAGTAAATGTCCAAGCATCATCAATAAAATTAACAGGTTCTATTGATATTAATAATGGAACATTTACAGTAGATACAAGTGGTAATTTTAAAGCAAGTAAAGGTAGTCTAACAGGAGTTACTGTTACATCAAATTCAGGTAGTGATATAACAATTATAGATGGTGGTTATATAGAGTGTGAGGGTACAACAACTAGATATTGGTTAGGAAGTTACGAAGGTAGTTTGACTACTAAATTAAAAAGTGAAAATGGTAGATTTAGGGCGAGAAATGATAATTACAATCGTTCTGTATATTTTTCAGACCAAGGTTTATCTACTACTGCGGACGGAGAATTAGGAAGTTCAGGTATAATTGATTTCCATAATGATTGGTATGGATATGGGAATAAAGGTATAACAATGTATTCAAACCACCATGTTGGTCTTATATCATATAATGGTTACGTTAATATATCACCTGAATGGAATAATACAGGTAATAATACATTTAGTTTTCAAGTATATGATGCTAGTTCAGGTGGAGCTTCAGATACAGATGGATTAATTTATTACGGTTCACATAGAAATGGATATAGTACTGTTTTAAGAATAAGTAAAGATGCAAGTGACCCTTATTTACAAGTATTAAACTCATCACTTGGAAGTAACGCTAAACTTATGGCTGAATATGTAAAAACAACTATGGTAAATAATAATTACTTTACAAACGGTACATTGACCATGAATAGAGCATCTCAAGGTACCCAAGGTGGTTCTCAAACATATTTATCAGGTACAGTAGTATCAGCTACTAAATTTTATCAAAATGGTTCGTCTGTTAGCACTTCAGATATAATCCTTAAAGATAATATAAAAGAATATACAGATAGTGCTTTAGATATTATAAATAAAACTAAGATATATACATTTAACAGAATAAATGACCATGATAAAGAAGAAATAGGTTTTATAGCTCAAGAAATGCCTGATGAATTAATATATCAAAAAGGTAGGTTTACTGCTGAAGAATTAAAGGATTTAACTATTGAAGAAAAAACTGCTTTATTAGAAAAAGCAACAGCTGAATATATTGAAGAAACTAAAATAAAATGTTATGATGAGTTGGCTTATAACTTACCTTCATTTTATGATTTAGATGAAGAAGCTACAAAAGAACAAATATGTACAATTCAAGAAACAATGAACAATTTAGAATATACATCACCTGTATATATGCTGAATCAAAATAATATAATTGCTATTATGTTTAAAGGAATACAAGAACTTAAAGAGGAAATAGATAAACTTAAAAATAAATAGATAAAACAATAAGAATAAAAAGTCTTATAAATATAATGTAAAATAAAAATAAAGGAGAGATGATTTTATGGAAATAAAATTAGAAGTTGCTTTTCAAGAAGCAATAGAAGAGGTAAATGATTTAAGCAAAAGACTTATACTTGAAAGAAGTATAAGAAAACAAATAGAAATAGAAAGAGATGAACTACTAAGAAGAAATAATGAATTAGAAGGTAGACTAAGAGAAATAGAAGAAAAAATGAATCAATAATATATAAGTCCTATTAGTTTTACTAATAGGACTGTATAAAATAATATGTAAGGAAGGTGAAAAATAAATGCCTAGTTTAATAAGAAAAAACCTTACAATAACAATAGATGGAAATAAAGCAACATTAGACGAACCTTTATATATATATCAAGGTGATAGAAATATTGATGTTTATTTCGCTATTGTTGATAGTAAATTTAAGTTTAGTGAAAACAGAGGGAATATATTAGTGGATTCAACTGCTAAATATTCTACTATAAAAATAATGAAACCAAATGGAGTAAAATTATTAACAGAAAGACAAGAAATAACAGAAGATAATCAGATAATATTCACAATAAATTCAGAGTTTGCAGATGAAGCAACTGAAATAGGAACATATAAATTACAAATACAATTATGGTCAAGCGAAGATACAAACCAAGGTAGGGTAACAATACCTCATGTTGAGTTTGAAGTTTTAGAAGCCATTTTTGAAGACGGTTTAGAAGAAGGAATTGTTACACTTTCTTGTAAAAGAGATGGTGAATAATGGCAGGAACTAATTTTATAAAAAAAGAATTGACTATAACTGTAAAAGATAAAACTTCAATATTAAATGAAAAACTATATCTTTTTCAAAATGACAGAAATATAGATTTATATTTTACTATTATGAATTTTAAGTTTGATTTCTTAACGGCAAGTCAAAGTGTTGAAAATGTAGTTGAAAAAACAAATGCATGTTATTCTACTATTAAAGTGTTAAAGCCTAATGGTGAAAAATTTATTAGTAACGAAAAGTCGCCTATTGAAAATAATAAAGTACTATTTACTATTACTAGAGAATTTATAGATGAAGTTCAAGAAATTGGTGTGTATAAATTACAGATATCTTTATATGACAACCAACAAGGTAAAATAACTATTCCTTATATTGAATTTGAAGTATTAGAACCAATATTCCAAGAAGATTTTGTTGAAGAATAT
>JAEDJT010000047.1 GCA_016296185.1 Bacilli bacterium | reverse complement strand
TAATAATCAATTACATTTCTGTAATTAATCATTACACTTTTATAGTACCAAAAAGTTTACTTAATAATTTCGTAAACTTCTTCAACAGTTTTTTCTACTTCTTTAATATTATAATCAGGAAGTAAATGTAAATGATAATGTTTTACAACTTGAGCGTCACCATAATTAACTGTTAATGTTAATCCTTTAGATTCTAATTTTCTCATTAATTCTTTTCCATATTCTTTAGCTATTTTACTAATGTGAGCTAATAAATCATCTGGCATTTCTGTATAATCAACTATATGTTCTTTAGGTATTACTAATACATGTCCATCAACTACAGGGTTAATATCCATGATAATAACAACCTTATCATCTTCATATAATTTTTTTGAAGGAATTTCACCTTTTATAATTTTACAAAATATACAATTATCCATTTCTAATCACCTAAAAATATTTTATCAAATATTAATAAAAAAATAAAATAATATGATATAATAAATTAAGAATAAAAGAGGAATAGATATGAGAAAGATAAAAGTATTACTTACAACTTTAATATTATTATTGATTTTTCCGTTTGTCGTAAATGCTGCAACTTCATTAAAGTCATCTACACAAACACCTATTGTAGGATCAGTTATATATCTTGAAGTAGATATTGATTATGGACATGAAGAATTAATAAAAGAAGCTCATTATGCTATTTCTTACGATACAGACAAATTTCATTTAGAGGAAGTTATTTGGACACAATCTAAAGGAACATATCATTTAGAATCAGGAAAAATATTCCTTGATAAAGAAGACAATGGTCAACCATGGGAATATGGTGGTCAAGCAATCTTAAAACTAAAAGTATTAAGTTCAGGACAAAATAAAATAACAATTACAGATAATGGATATGCATATTACGATGATGGATCAGTTGTTAGTCAATCATTTAGTGGAGTAACAATTAATGCCGTAGCTCCTAGTACAGATTTTATAATTGGTTCATTATATGTAGAAGGCTATGATATTACTCCGACATTCTCAAAAGGAACATATCAATATAACTTATCAGTTCCATCAAATGTATCATCAGTAAATGTAGTTGCTAAAAAAGGTAGTTCAACTCAAACAATTACAGGTGATGGACAAAGAAATTTAAATTATGGAGATAACCGTATACGTGTAGTAGTAACAGCAGAAAATGGTACAACAAGTACATATGAAATAATGATTAATAGAAAAGATGATCGTACTGGTGAAACAGGACTATTAAATCTATCAGTATCAAATACCAATATAAAATATGAAGAAGATACAACAATTTATTATGCAACAGTATCAAGAAGTGTTGATAGTGTATTAATATCAGCAAGAGCTAAAGATTCAGCAGCAACATTATCAGGTACAGGAACAAAACCATTAGAAATAGGTAGAAATGTTTTTGATATAAATGTAGAATCATCAAATAATAATACTAAAAAATACACTATTGTAATTACAAGAAGTGATCAAGAATTACAACCTAATGTTGAAAGTACTAAGTTATCAAGTTTATTAATTAATAACAAACCAATTGAATTATCAGATGAAAAATCAACATATTTAATGGGAGTTACAGAAGAATCAAAAATATTAAATTTTGATTATGAAACAGAAAGTACTACAGCAACAGTTACAATTGAAGGTGGAACAAAACTTCAAGAGGGAATAAATGTTGTTATTATCACTGTAACTGAAACTAATAATGAAACTAGAACATATAGAATATTAGTAAATAAAGATCAAGCTAATGCTAAAGTAGTTGGTGATTTAGAAGATTATACTTCTAATAAAGAAAATATAATTTATAAAGCAGATAAAACTGAAAAACATGTAATAACAACTAAACAAATAAAAAATATAAAAGAAAATAAAAGTATAGTACATTATCATGTAGTTAATGATTTTAATGGTTTAATATATGGATTAACTATTCCAAACGAAATAATGGATACAATATATGATTTTGTTGCAGAATTTGAACAATCATCAGAAGCACCATTAACATATACAACAAATTTACCTAAAGATGTTGAAGTTAAATTATATGTTGGAGATATTTATCCAGATAATTTAAATGTTAAATTATATACATATGATGAAATAGGTAGATATACTTTATTAACTGCTGGTTTAACTGTAATTGATGGATATATAACATTTAATACTAATGGTCAAAAAAATTATGTTATTACTACAGCTCAATTAATAAAAAATAAAGTATCATTATTAAAATGGTTACAACAAAATTTCTTAATAATTCTATTTGTTTTAATAGCAATAGGATTAATTGCATACGTTATATATATAAAAGTAATCAAAAAGCAACAACCAGTTTCAAATGAACCATATTAATGGTTCATTTTTATTTTGATTTGTGCTATATTAGTAGCATAGCAGGTGATTAATATGGTATTAGATGATTTATTAAAAGTAATTAAAGAATATAATCCTGATGAAATTGAACGTGTTACAAAAGCATATAAATTAGCTGAAGAAGCGCATAAGGATCAAAAAAGAGAAAGTGGAGAACCTTATATAATTCATCCACTAAATGTATGCATGAATCTAACAAAATTCCACGCAGATGGTGCAACACTTTGTGCTGGACTATTACATGATGTTGTAGAAGATACAAAATATACATTAGAAGATATAGAAAACATGTTTGATAAAGAAGTTGCACATCTAGTAGATGGAGTAACAAAAATTAGCAACATACATTTTAATTCAAAAGATGAAGCATCAAATCATAATATTAGAAGATTAATAAATAGTTTAAATGATGATACCAGAATAATAATTATTAAATTATGCGATAGATTACATAATATGCAAACACTTATCCATAAAGCACCTGAAAAGAGAATAAGAAGTGCAGAAGAAACACTTAACATATTTGTTCCATTGGCATATTTTATTGGAGCTTATAGAATTAAATGTGACTTAGAAGATATTTGTTTATCATATTTAGATCCACAAGCATTTAAAGAAATTGATAATAAAAGAAATGAAGTAATGGAAAGTTATCAAGAATGCCTAGATCAAGTAGAAAAAGATGTAGCAGAAATATTAAAAGATAATAATATTAAATACGAAAGTAGAATAAAAATATTAAATGTATTCCAAATATATAAAAAGATTAATAATAAATATAAAATAAGTGATATTCATGATTTAGTTAATTTAAAAATATCTGTAGAAACTGAAGATGAATGTTATAGAGTATTAGGTTTAATTCATAGATTATATACACCTATAAATAATAAATTTAAAGATTATATAGCATGTCCAAAAACTAATATGTATCAATCATTACATACTACAGTTATAGCTCCTTGTAACAAAATATTACAAGTTCAAATTAAAACAAAAGATATGGATAATAAAAATACCTTTGGTTTAGGTTCATATTGGATGAAATATAAAGGTGAAGGTTATTCAATGATGCAAAAAGATTTAATTAAAAATTACCAATTCTTTGCAACATTACAAGATTTAAATGAAATAACATTATCAGATAAAGATTTTATTGAACAAGTAAAAAAAGAAGTATTTACAAGTAATATATATGTATATACATTATCTGGAGAAATAGTTGAATTACCACTAGGGGCAACAGCAATCGACTTTGCGTATAAAATTCATACAGATTATGGTAACCATTTATATAAAGTATACGTAAATGGAAAAGAAGTTAAGATTACACATAAATTAAAAGATAAAGATAGAATATTTGTAGTAAAGAAGGATAGTGTTAATCCACAAGAATCATGGCTTGCTAATGCAATTACTACAAATGCTATAAGAAAAATAAAAGAATCATTAAGAAAAGATAATTAATATCTTTTCTTTTTTTATGCAATTTATCACGAATCTAAACATATATTAAATTAGAGGTGAATGACATGTCTAATTACAAAGAAATAGTTACTAAAACAATTATAGGTAAAGGAAAAAAAGAATATATAAGTAACTATGAAGTAGAAACAGATATTGAACCATCTACTGTTTTAGGATGTTGGATTATTAACCATAGATTTAGCGGAACAAATAATCAAAATGAAGTATTTGTAAATGGTTCTTATGATGTTAATATTTGGTATTCATACGATAATGATTCTAAAACTAGTGTTACAACCAAAAATATTTCATATAATGAATCTATGAAATTAAGAGTAAAAGATTATGATTCATTAAACAATAATAATGAAATAATAGTTAGATCATTAAAACAACCTACAGTTCAAAACGTAAAAATAAAAGATGGAAAAGTTTATTTAACTATTAATAAAGAATTAGGAGTTGAAATAGTAGGAGAATCAAAAGTAAAAATAGCTATTGAAGATGATGAATTACCATGGGATGAATTATATGAAGAACCAAATATCGATGAAGTTGACGAAAATTATATAGAGAATGATAAACAATAATAGAGTTTATCATTTTTTTATTATTATTTTATAACTAATTTACTATAATAATACATATTGTCAACCAAATATAGTTGACACTAATAAAAAAGAATGATATATTAATATCACTTAAGTCAAAGGAGGGAATATCATGGCAGTTAAATTAAGATTAAAAAGAGGCGGATCTAAACAAAAACCTTTCTATAGAATTGTAGCATCTGATGCTAGAAGTCCTAGAGATGGTAGATTCATTGAAACAATTGGTACTTATAATCCAATTCCAGCTGAATATCAAGTTAATATTGATGAAGAAAAAGCTTTATATTGGTTAAATAATGGTGCACAACCAACTGATACAGTAAGAAGTTTATTAAGCAAAAAAGGTATCATGACTAAATACGCTGAATCAAAAACTAAAAAAGAAGGTAAATAGTCTATGGAAGTAAAAGAATTTGCTGAATACTTAGTAAAAAGTATTGTTAAAGAACCAGATATGGTTAAAGTACAACAATTTGGTGGAGAAGAAGATTCTACTATTTTAGAAATTATTGTACATGAAGATGATAGAGGACTTGTAATTGGAAGAAATGGTAAAATGGCTAACGCTTTAAGAACATTAATTCAAGCACAAGCATATATCAAAGGAGTTAAAAGAGTTAAAATTAATATCGACTCATTTTAATAAAAATAAAAAAGATTACATTAGTAATCTTTTTTTTATGCAGTTTTCTTTTCTAATAATAAACTAAATGTTTCAACATTCTTAATTCCATTTTTATATTCATTAATATAAGATAAATAAGTATTCATTCTTATTATAAATTGATTAATTTTTAAATAATCAACTTTACTAATCTCTTCATTATTTAAAAACTTTTTATAAACAGTTGGATTAACTCCTGTAATAATTTTAAAAGTTTCAGAATAATATTCTAGAGAATTAAAACCATTAAACATACATACTTTTAATAATGATTCATCATATTGAAACATATTAATGCTGTTAATAATTCTTATCATATTAACATAAGAAATAATAGATAAACCAATTTCCTTTTTAAAGACTTTCATTAGATATGATTTATCATAACAAAGTTCTTTAGCTATATTATCAATAGAGATTTCATCATTTATATTTGATTCAATATAATCTAATATATTTAAAACGATATTATTAGTCATAAACCATACCTCCTAATTGCAAAAATTATATCATTATATAGGATAATATCAAAATTTATCTATACATTATAAATCCTAAATTTATTGCCTTAGTTCCTATATAATAGTATAATTTATAAAGAAGGATTTGATAAAATGGAAAAAAATTATCCAGATCATGTTGCCATTATATTAGATGGTAATAGACGTTGGGCGAAGGAAAAAGGATTACCTTCATTACAAGGTCATAAAAAAGGATTTGAAAATATAAGAGATTTAACTCCATATATTATTGATAAAGGAGTAAAAGTATTAAGTGTATTTGCTTTTTCTACAGAAAACTTCAAAAGAAGTGAAGAAGAAGTAAAATACTTAATGGATATCTTTGTTAATTGGTTCAAAAAAGAATCAGAAACGATTCATAAAGAAAATATCAAAATTGTTTTCTCAGGTAGAAGAGAACCATTAAGAAAAGATGTATTAGAAGCTATGGATTACATAACTGAAAAAACTAAAAATAATACAAAAGGTATCTTTAATATTTGTATAAATTATGGTGGCCAACAAGAAATAGCTGATGCTACAAAGAAAATTGCAACAGCTGTAAAAGAAGGAAAACTTAATATAGAAGATATTAATGAAAAAACAATGTATAAATATATGTATCAAGAATTACCACCAATTGATTTAATGATAAGAACAAGTGGTGAATTAAGAATTAGTAATTTCATGATATATGAAATGTCATATGCGGAAATGTATTTTCCAAAAACTAAATTCCCAGATTTTAATAGAGAAGAATTTGAAAAAGCAATAGATTTATTCAATAACAGAGATAGAAGATTTGGAGGAAATACAAATGAAAAAAAGAGTAATTAGTGCAGCTGTTTTAGTTATAGCAGTAGTATTACTATATCTAATAAAAAATCCAATTCCATTCATTACATGTGCATCATTAGTTGGAATTTTAGGATTAAAAGAAATATTAGACTTAAAAGAAAGTCATAAAGAATTACCAACATATGTAAAAGTAATAGCATATGGATGTTTATTAGTAACTATGATTGGTAGAGTAAAAGTAGATTATTTATTATTAGGATTACCTTTCTTAGCTATATGTTTAACATGCTTATCTTTAGTTATTCCTACAATATTTGAATTTGATGGAAGATATACAACAAAAGATGCATTCTATATAATAGGATCAGTTACATTCTTAGGAACATTCTTTAATCTATTAATATTATTATTTTCATATAATAGATGGTTATTATTATTCTTAATTATTATTGCAACAATGACAGATACATTTGCAATGTTAATTGGATCACTAATAGGAAAACATAAATTAATTCCTAAAGTATCACCAAATAAAAGTATAGAAGGAAGTTTATTTGGAACAATAATTGCAACAGCAATTGCAGTTATTTATTATAATAATGTAATTACAACAGATACTAATATAGTACTATTAATTGTAATGGTTATTGCATTATCAGTATTAGGTCAATTAGGAGACCTATTATTTAGTAAAATAAAAAGAGAAAATGGAATAAAAGATTTCTCACAAATAATGCCAGGACATGGTGGAATTTTAGATAGAGTTGATAGTTTAACATTCATAACAATAGGTTATGTATTAATAATTAATATTATTAGCTTATTCTAATAGAAAAGGAGAAATATGGGAACAATTATTAATATATTATTATTTCTATTAATATTAGGAACATTAGTAACAGTACATGAATTTGGACATTTTATATGTGCTAAAAAAAGTGGAGTACATATTTATGAATTCTCAATAGGTATGGGTAAAGCTATAAAAACATTTAAAGGTAAAGATGGTATAGATTACTCAATTAGAATGTTACCTATTGGTGGATATGTTCAAATGGCAGGAGAAGTATATGAAGATGATGATACAAAGAAAATACCAAAAGAAAAATTCTTATGTAATCGTCCTTGGTATCAAAGATTAATAATTCTTTGTGCAGGTGTATTTAATAACTTCTTATTAGCAGTAATATTATTATTTACTATTGCATGTATTTGGGGAGCTCCAACTTTAAAACCAGTTGTATATGAAGTTGAAGAAGGAGCACCTGCAGCAGAAGCCGGTATCCAATCAGGTGATACAATATTAAAAATTAATAATAAAAAAGTAACAACATTAGATAGAATGCAATTACTTTTATTATTAAAAGATAAAGATAATACGTATGAAATTCAAGTAAAACACGAAAACGGTGAAAAAGAAACTGTTGAAGTAACACCTAATAAAGTAGAAATTGATGGACAAAAAGTGAATAGATTTGGAATAAGTACAAAAGCTACTATTAGAAAAGGTGTAGGAAATGCATTTAAATATTCATTTCAAAAATTAGTAAGTGTTATGGATCAAATGCTTATAACAGTTGGCAATTTATTTACTGGTAAAATATCATTAAATCAATTATCAGGACCAGTTGGTATTTACTCAGTAGTAGGAGAATCAAGAAAAAGTGGTATTCAAAATGTAATATATTTAGCTGCATATTTAAGTATTAACTTAGGTATCATGAATATACTACCAATTCCAGCATTAGATGGTGGACATGTATTATTCTTATTTATTGAAATGATAACACGTAAAAAAGTGAATGAAAAAGTTGAAGCAGTAGCAACAAATATCTTCTTTGCATTGTTGATGCTATTAATGATATATATTTCAATTCACGATATAATAAAATTATTCTAGAAAAGAGTACAAAACTCTTTTCTTTTTTTATGGACTGAGTTATTATAGATATCAACGTTTTTAAGGGGGGTATTTTTTTATGAATAAAAATAAATATATAATATCTCAATGTCCCAATTTCTATAAAATAATAAATTATGATTATTATAAAGAAGACATTATAACAGATAAAATAATTAATATTTATAGATCATTTATATTTAATACAAATCCAGAAGACGAAAATGAAATATCAAAAGCAAAAGATTTAGATATTGTATTAAACAAATATATAAATGATTTATCATTTAGAAAAGAATTACAAAACAGATTTAAATACTATGAAATAGTTACTACAACTAATATTATTAATAGTTTAGTTGATAGTATTATAAAAACATATGATGAATATAGAGAAGGAACAACAAAAAGAATATATATTTCAAAATGGATATAAGAAGGGGGATTTAGTATGAGTACAATAGATTTACCTAAAAAAGTACAAGATACTGTTGAAAAAAATAATAAAATTGACAGAATAAGAAAAATATTAACTTATGCTAAATTACCAGATTATAGAGAATTTACATATACATAATTAACACCTGAAAACATAAATGATATGTTAGAAGTGTTATTTATGAAGAAGATTATGATTTAATATCATTTCACATTCAACAAATACTTACTGGTGAAATGACAATAGAAGAATTTAAAGAATTTTATCTATTAAATGTAGAAAATGATAATATGATTAATTCATATTGTAAAAAAATATTAAAGAATAATGATGGAGGAAATAAAAAATAATGATAGAATATATTAAGTTATCAGAATATATTAAATTTAATATGGATATAGATTTTTTAATAAATAATATCTTAAGAATTACAGTAAATGCCAAAAAAGAATATCCTAATTATACTAATTGGTTTATAAATAAACATATACCTGGATTATATAATGGAAATAGAGATACAATAATTGCTGTTGATAAAAATAAGCAATTAATTGTAGGTGTATGTAATATAAAAAAGGGTAAAGAAAAGAAAATATGTACATTATATTTACATCCAAATTATAGAAGAAATAAATTAGGTGATCAATTAGTAAGAATAGCAGTTGAAGAATTAGAATGTGATAAACCATTAATAACAATGCCTTCCACAAGTATTGGTCAATTTAAAAATATAATTAAAACATTTGATTGGCAAATTACAGATGTAGTTAAAAATATGTATAAGGATAATACAAACGAAATTATTTTTAATGGTATAGTACTACCTGAACAACAAGAATTATCACATGATGAAAACATTATATTGTCTTATAAGAAGAGTAATGATAAGAATATTCTTAAGTTACTTAATAGTAAAAAAGAGTTCTTTAAACTTAATTATTTAGGATTAAAAGAAAAAATAAGCAAAAAAGTATTGTCAAATTAATATTCTTATGATAATATTAAATTGCTTACTTTTATGGCGATGTAGCTCAGCTGGCTAGAGCATCCGGTTCATACCCGGCAGGTCGAGAGTTCGAATCTCCCCGTCGCTACCAATTGTAAATAAGAAGACTTGTTAAAAGTCTTTTTTTATGTTATTATGTAT
>JAEDJT010000013.1 GCA_016296185.1 Bacilli bacterium | reverse complement strand
AAGTACCAGTTGCGCCTACAATTGAACCAGTACCAATGGTAACACCAGAAGTACCAGTTACACCTGCAACTGAACCAGTACCAATGGTAACACCAGAAGTACCAGTTACACCTGCAGTTACACCAATTGTAAATACTACTGTTCATAGAACAAGATTCTGTGATAGTTGCGGAGAAATGATTACAGCATCAAGTGTAACAAAATGTCCTAATTGTGGAATGGATTTATAATTAAGTAGTGAAAACTACTTTTTTTATTGCTATAATATCATTACAGGTGATAAGTATGGAAAGAAGAGATAAAATTAATTATTATTTAGACATAGCAGAAACAGTTATTGAAAGAGGAACATGCTTAAGAAGAAACTATGGAGCGGTAATTGTAAAAAATGATGAAATAATATCAACTGGTTATGTAGGTGCTCCACGTGGAAGAAAAAATTGTTGTGATTTAAAATATTGTATGAGAGAAAAATTAAATGTTCCTAGAGGAGAAAGATACGAATTATGTCGTAGTGTTCATGCAGAACAAAATGCAATAATAAGTGCTGATAGAAAAAGTATGATAGATTCATCTTTATTCCTTGTTGGAAAAAGTTACAGTGATGGATCATATGTTGAAAAATCTAATCCATGTGCATTATGTAAAAGAATGATAATTAACGCAGGAATAAAAGATATTTATATAAGAGATTCAAAGGAAGAATATAGACACATAGATGTTCAAGAATATATAGATAATGATGAATCTTTAGAAGGAATAAAAGGATATTAATCCTTTTTTTTAATACATAGATTTGTTATAATACATATCGGAAGTGATATTTATGAAATTACCAAATTTAAATGACGCAAGAGTAAGAACTAAAAATGAAATTGAACAAATATATTTAGATCAACAATACGATTCAAATACATTTAAAGGACAAAAATATTTCCTAAAAACATATGGTTGTCAAATGAATGTTCATGACAGTGAAGAAATAGCTGCAAGATTAGAATCATTAGGATTTGAAAGTATTGATACTATTGAAGGAGCAGACCTAGTTATTATGAATACGTGTGCAATAAGAGAAAATGCTCATGATAAATTATTTGGATTTTTAGGCAGATGTAAACACGAAAAAGAAAAAAATAATAAAGATTTAATTATCGCTATATGTGGTTGCATGGCTCAAGAAGAAAGCGTATGTAATGAAATTATGACAAAACATAAATATGTAGATTTAGTATTTGGTACTCATAATATTCATGAATTACAAGATCTTATTTTAGAGAAAAATAATATTCAAACAATATCTGTATATTCTAAAGAAGGAGAAGTATACGAAAATATTCCATATAAAAGAGATTCAAAAATTAAAGCTTGGGTTAATATTCAATATGGATGTGATAAATTTTGTACTTATTGTATAGTTCCTTATACAAGAGGAAAACAAAGAAGTAGAAAAAGCTGTGAAATTATAAAAGAAGTAAAAAGATTAATAGAAGATGGATACTTAGAAGTAACATTATTAGGACAAAATGTTAATGCATATGGAAAAGATTTAAATGATATATCATTTGCACAACTATTAGAAGAAGTAGCAAAAACTGGAATACCAAGAGTTAGATTTGTTACATCACATCCATGGGATTTTAGTGATGAAATGATTGAAACAATTGCTAAATATGAAAATATAATGCCGTATATTCATTTACCATTACAAGCAGGATCATCAAGTATCTTAAAATTAATGGGTAGAAGGTATACAAAAGAAGAATATATAGAATTATTTAATAAAATTAAAAAGACAATTCCTAATGTATCAATTACAACAGATATAATTGTTGGTTTCCCAAATGAAACAGATGAAGATTTCAAAGAAACATTAGAAGTAGTAAATGAATGTAAGTATGATAGTGCATTCACATTTATATACAGTCCAAGAGAAGGAACTCCAGCAGCTAAGATGGAAGATTCGATTGATATGAAAACAAAAGAAGAAAGATTACAACAATTAAACAAATTAGTAAACAAATATAGTTTAGAAGCTAATAAGAAATATGTTGGTAAAACAGTTAAAGTATTAATTGAAGGATTAAGTGATAAAGACAAAACAAAAACATTTGGATACACAGATACAATGAAACTAGTAAACGTTGTAGGTGCTAACAATATGATTGGTCAAATAGTAGATGTAGTTATAACAGATGCTAAGAGTTTCTCTTTAGATGGCGAAATAAAGTAAAAAAAACATTGAAACTGTGGTTTTATGTGGTATAATCAATTTAAGAGAAGGAGTAGAGGAAATGGAAAAGGTAAAAGAATTATTTAATTCAATGGTAGAGTATGTTAAAAATAACAAAAAACAAGTTGGAATTGTTGCTGGTATAGTACTAGTAGTGGTTGTTGCTTTAGTTATTACAATTAATGTAACTAATTCAAATAAACAAACTCAAGAACAAAAATTAGAAGCAACATTAGAAGATTTAGGTAAAGACTTCTTTGAAAACTTCTATTATCCACAAGTAGGATCTGATGATAGTTCAAGAGCAACATTCTTAGAAAAATTCAGTGAAATTGGTATTAAAGTTAATTTAGATAACTTATCAAGATACAACGGTGAAGGTGTTGAAGATAAAATTGCTGAATTCGTTAATGATGAAACTGGAAAAGAATGCGATAAAGAAAATACAAAAGTAACTATTTATCCTAAAGATCCATATGGAAAAGGCGACTATACTATTGAAGTAACATTAGTATGTGGATTTGAAAAATAAGAGCTAAAAAAGCTCTTTTTTTTATGTCTTAAAATACTTATCAACAGAAGAAAATAAAACATTTTATCATAAACTAAATAAATATCAATAATTTGTTCATTTTTTTACACAAACACTTTACAACTATGATATAATTATTATGGTAGAAAATATAGAGTAGGAAGAGTGTGTAATATGAAGAAGTTAAATTCATATATTTTATTATTTTTATTTGCGATAATTACCTTTATAGGGTGTGAAAATATAGTTAATGCAAAAGACTACGGAATTAGTTTTGAAGCATACAGATTAACGAGTCAAGATGTCTGTGATCCAGACCCTGATGTAGATGGTGTTCAAGGATGCTTTGAAATAGCTATGGAAGGAGAATTAGATTCTTATCTAATTGATGGGGACAGTTATGTAGTTAAAGATGATAAAATCATGGTATTAATCAAAATTGATGTACCAGAGGATGCATCTGACTTACAAGCATTTGCATTTGAATTAAAGACAGATCCTTTACAAGCTACATTTGAAGAAGAAAACTATGCGTTAAATGAAGGTGTTGGAGGACCAACGTATTCTATTAATCCATGGAGTATCTTCCCACCAAATGGTACAAGTAATACAGCTAAAAAGAAAACCTCTTGGTCAATTTCATCAAATGCAGTAGATACAAGTGATATAGTATTTGTAGCTGAATCTGGAGATTACCAAATGCCTTTAGTAAAAAGTGGTTACTTAGGTGGTTTAATTTATACAATTGGTGATGTACCAGCTGGTAAAAAAATTAATTTTACAATCGATACAAAGGGTTCAACAAATGCGTCTGGTTCAATGAATGGCGATAACCCAACAATTTTAACAGATAGTTTTGATTGGGGAACATTAACATTACAAACTCTTTCTACCGTATCAACAAATTATACTTTAAGCAAATTCGATATTAACGCATCAAATGGAACAGCAACAAATAATTATCCATTTGGTTTTGTAGCATCAAGCGATGCAAATATGGAATATAATTTAATAGTTCCAAATGCCGTAACAACATTAAATTTGGATATGCAAACTTCTGATTCAAATGCTAAAGGTATTTCAGGTATTACAGTAAATGGAACAAATCAATCATATACAATTGGTAATTCAGTAGTAATGAATGCTAATGGATTAAAAGTTGGAGATAATACATTAAATGTTTCAGTAACTTCAGAAGAAGGTACAGTTGGTGTATATAAAATTAAAGTTCATAGATTATCATCTGATGCGACATTAGAAAGCGTAACAGCAACAAATGGTGTTGTGTTAGGACCTATAACTAGCGGAACAACAACTTATTCAACGACAGTTCCATATAAAACAGCAACTACTGATGTTTCAGCAGTACCGACTGCTGATGCTAGTGGAGCTGAAATAGCAAGTGGTACAGGAACATGGAATTTAAATACTGATAATAATACAAATACATTAACAACAAAAACAATAGTAGTTAATGCAGAAGATTATTACTATTCAACAGCAGATGTTCCAGGAAATGTACAACATTCACAAACATATACATTTAAAGTAACTAGAACAGCGCCATCAAAAAATGTTAAATTAAGTACAATAACAATTGATGGAAGTCAAATAACAGGATTTAATAAAACAACATACTCATACAATCTTGGAAATGTTTCAAATGCTACAAGTTCAATAAATCTTGGAGCAATCGTAGATGATAATTTAAATCAAATCAACTCATTAAATGTTAATGGTTCAAACGTATCAATTACAAAAGGTACTTCACTAACAAAAAGTGTTAATTTAAATGTTGGAGATAATACAATAATAATTAATATTTTAAGTGAAGATGGAACAACAAATAAAGATTATACATTAAATATTCATAGATTATCTAATGAATCATTATTACAAACATTATCAGTTACATCTAGTCCTCAAGGAAGTATGTCACCATCATTTACATCAACTTTTGATTCTAAATTAGGTGAGTATACATATACTTATGATCCAAATGTAACAAGCATTAATTTTGCAGCAACAGTAAAAGATACTGGTAAAGCAAAAGTAAGAATAGTAGATGCAAATAATGCATCAAATACTAAAAATACAACAGATACATTAAATTCAAGCAGTACAAGTTTTGGAATTGAAACAACTAAAGTAAATGTAATAGTTACTGCAGAAGATAATACAACAAGAACTTATGTAATTAATTTAGCTAGACAAAAATCAACTAATAATTACTTAAAGAGTTTAAGCATTAATCCAGGAACAATTAATGAAACATTCTCTCCTACAAAAGGAACTTATACAGCAACAGTTGCTGCAGATGTAACTTCAACAACAGTAAATGCAATATTAGCTGATACAAATGCAACATTAACTTCAATTACTGGAAATACAGACTTTAAATTTGGTAATGATAATCAAATAGTTGTAACAGTAACAAGTGAATCTGGTTCAGTTAATAACTATACAATTAAAGTAAACAGAGAAAAATATGCAATTGCAACATTAGATTCAATAAAATATGCATATGGTGATGCTACATTAGCAGCCATTACAGGATTTAATAAAAATACATTAGAATATACTTTATCTACAAGTACTAGTCCTGTATCATTCGAAACAACAAGTATTAATTTAGATTATGAATTAACTAATGAATATGCAACAGTAACAGGTGATACTGGAGTTAAACAATTAAAAACTGGTGATAACCAATTTAGAATTAATGTAACTAGCCAAGATGGCAAAGTAACAAATACATATAAAATTAATGTATATAGAGCAAAAAATACAGATAATGATACTAAAGGTTTAACTGTAGCAGGAGTAGGTGCTTCATTAGTAAGTGAATCAGATCCTTACACATATGAAGTAACACTTCCTAATTCACAAGCTACATTAACTCCATCAGAAGTAATAGTATCAGCTTCAGATGATGCTAAAGTAACAAAACCAAGTACAACAATGTCATTATCAACTAAAAATGTTAATGTATATACTTATTCAGTAACATCTGAATCTGGTATAGTACAAAACTATCAAGTAAATATTACAAGAACTAAATCTGCAAATGCTGATGCATCAAGGATTAACTTATACTTAGATGGTGAAAAAACATCTTCAAGATATTGTGTATTAGCAAAAACAGAAACATCTTGTACAATTGAAGTGCCAACAGGAACAACTGGATATACTTTAGAAGCAATCATAGATGCTGAAGCTACAGTAACTCCAGGAAACGATACAAAATATACAATGACAACAGCTGCATCAGATAGTAGTCAAACAAGAATTATAAAAGTTACAGCAGAAGATTTAACTGAAAAATCATATACAGTAATAGTAAATAGAGCTAAATCATCAAATGCAAACTTAAGCTCAATCAAAATAACTGATGTTACAAATGGAGCAAATACAGATGTACCTGTTAATAACTTCGGCGTTGATAAAGTATCATACAACATTACAGTTCCTGCGTTAACAGAAGATATTAAAATTGATGCAACAACAGAAGATGAAAAAGCAGAAATCTTGACAGATTTAACTTTACCAAAAACATTAAGTTTTGATTCTGTAAATCAAATTACTATTCAAGTTAGAGCAGAAAATGGTACAACTACTAAAGCTTATGTATTAAACATAACAAGAAGTAGAGGTATTGATGCAACATTAAAAGATATTAAAGTAGAAGGAACAACAATTAGTGGATTCACACCAGAATCAACAAGTTATATTTACACAAATGTTCCTTATAATAAAACAACATTATCTTTACAAGGTATTACAAACGATGAAAATGCAAATATTACTGGTATCTCAGTAAATGGTAAAGCAGAAACAGTAACACAAGCAAATGATCTAAGTAAAACTGTTAACTTATCAACAGGAACAAATGTAATTGATATTACAGTAACAGCTCATAATACTTCAATTACAAAAGTATACAAAGTAACAGTTGATAGAGCATTAAATAATAATACAAATATTAACGGAATTAATGTTATTAATGGTGGAAGTAAAATTGCTGCTACAGTAGATGGAACTGATTCATCTAAATATTATGTAACAGTACCAAATAGTATTACTGAAGCAAATAGTACAAATATTGAATTAGATATTCCAGCTGGAGAAACATCATATGATGCAAAAGCAACATATAGTATTCCAACTGTAACATTAGATACATTAAATTCTGATAATACACCTGTGGAAAACCAAGTAGTTATTCCAGTAATTGCAGAAGATGGAACATTAAAAAATTACACATTAGTAATTACAAGAACTCCTAGTGCAGTTCATGAAATGATAAGAACTAATGCATATACAAATGGATCATCAACAATAAGCAGCTTCTGTTTATATGAAGGAAAATTAAATTGTACTATAAATGTAACAGTAGATACAACATCATTTAAATTAGAAGGAATCTTAACAGATTCAAAATCATCTGTAACATTTACTGATGGAACAACAACTGGTGATACATTCACAATGTCATCTACAGAAAGTACAAAAACAATTACTGCTACAGTACTTGCTGAAAATGGTGTAAATAAATCAGATTATACAATTAGAGTAGTAAGAGCTAAATCAAGTAATAATTACTTAAGCGACTTACAAACCAATGCAAATGATACAGTATTATCTACAATCGGTTCATACGTAAAAACAGATAATACTTATACATTAACAGTACCAGGTACTCAAAGTAGTATTGATTTCAAAGCAATAGCTGAAGATAGTAAATCAGTAATAACATCTACTGATTATAGTGGTACTCCAGGAAACACAATAGCATTTACTAAGAATTTAGCTTATGGAGCAAATGTTATTAAGATTAAAGTTACAGCTGAAAATAGTAATGAAAATACTTATACAATTACAGTTAATAGATCAAAAAATATAGATCCAACATTAAGTGATTTAAAAGTAAATACAACTACAGTTGATAGTTTTGATAAAGATACAAAAACTTATAACTTAGCTCAAATAAATTACAGTACAACTAAGATTGCATTAAATGCAATTACAACTGATACATTAGCTAAAGTTGATTCAATAACAGTAAATGGAAATAACGTAAAAATTACTAAAGGAAATAATGTTAATGTAGATATTCCATTATCTACTGGAACAAACACAATAGTAGTAAATACAACTGCTCATGATGAAACAGTACTTGATTCTTATACAATTAATATTTCAAGAAAATTAAATAGTAACACAGGAATCCAAGGTATTTCAATTAAAAATGGATCAATTGATATAAATGCTACTAAAGATCCAACTGATGATAAAAGATATTTAGTTACAGTACCAAACAGTATTACTGAAGCTAATCAAACAAATGTAGAAGTAACTGTCGATAACGGCGCAGTAGCAACAGATGCATTAGCAACTTATATTGTTAATACAACTCAATTAGATACATTAGATACTGGTGGTAATGCAATTAACAATAATGTTAATATCTTAATTACTGCAGAAGATGGAACAACTGATACATATACATTAGTTATTACAAGAACTCCTAGTGCAGTTCATGAGATGACTAGAGTTAACTTATATACAGGTATAGAAACTGAAACATCTAAATATTGTGTATTTGATAAAGGAAAAGTAACATGTACTATTAACGTTGATGTTGATACAACTCAATTCACATTAGAAGGAATCCTAACAGATCCAAAATCTAAAGTAGAATTCAGTAGTGGAACAACAACTGGTGCAACATACACAATGCCTACTAAAGAAAGTACTAAAGAAGTAAAAGCTATGGTAGTAGCAGAAAATGGTGTTGATTATACAGAATATACAATTACAGTAGTAAGAGCTAAATCAAGTAACAACTACTTAAAAACTATAACTACTAATGGTGATAGTGAAACAATGGTAGAAATAAATGATTTTGCTAATACAAAAACAAATTATGAAGTAATAGTACCAGGTACACAAAGTACAATAGATATTCACGCAGAAGCTGAAGATGATAAATCAACAATTTCAACTGCTGGATATACTGGAACTGAAACAAATACAATTGATTTCACAAGTAACTTAGCTTATGGTGATAATACAATTGAAGTAATTGTAAAAGCTGAAAACAATGATACTAGAACATACACAATTAAAGTAACAAGACAAAAGAATATTGAACCAAGATTAAGTATGATTTATATCAATGGTAATCCAATTGATAATTACTTAGATGGTGTAACATTCGATCCAGACGTTAACGAATATACATTAAATAATTTCTCATATAATACTGAGTTAATTAATATTACAGCAACAAATGTAGATTCAGTATACGGAACACAAGCCAATACTGGTAACCATGATTTACAAACAATCTATTATGGAACTGACTATACAACATCTACTGAATATGTAAATAATATTGAAATTAGAGGTGTTGCTCATGATACAACAATCTATAAAAAATACACATTACATATTAAGAGAAATGCTAATAATAATACAAAAGTAGATAAAGTTGAAATGAACTATAATGGATCTAGACATGTAGCAACTTACAATGTTGGCGAAGAAGTATATGAAATTACAGTACCAAATAGTGTAAAAGTTGCTGATTCAAGTAACGTTATTGTTACTACTGCAAATCCTAGAGTACCATCTAGAGATGCATATGCAACATCAACAATGGATCCAACTACATTAGTAACAAATGATCCTGATTATGGTAACGTAAACACTCATAAATTTACAGTTATAGCAGAAGATGGAACAACTAAAGAATACACAATGAAGATAACAAGAGAAAAATCAAATGTTGCTTTATTAACTGAAATCTTAGTTAAAGATCCTGATAGCGATTCAGTTATCGGATCTTTCCAACCATCATTCAAAGAAGGAACTTATGTTTATACAGTTAATGTTCCTGTAACAACTGATAAATTTGTAGTTGAAGCAACTGCTAAAGAAGATAATGCAACAATTCGTGGCAACGAAGAATATGATATGAATAGTTCAACAATGAAAATAGAAGTTGTTGTAACATCTGAAGATCAATCAGCAGCTCATACTTATACATTAAATATTGTTCGTGAAGCAAATAATGATAACAGCTTAGCTACATTAACAGTTGAAGACCTAGAAGGAAATGGATATACAGTAATACCTGATGATACAGATTCTACTAAATTTAAAGTAGAAGTTCCTGGAGCAATCAGCGAATTACAATTCAATGCAACAGCAAATAGTCCACTTGCAACAGTATCATATGTTGGAGTAAAAGCAGGAACAACTAATATATATACAATTCCAGTTGGAACAAATACTTATGAATTTAAGATAAGATCAGAATCAGGTGCAACACAAAGTTATTATGTTGATGTAACAAGAAAACCTAAAAATGATGCAACATTAAAATCAATTACTTATACATTAGGTAATGGATCAGCAACATTAATGGAAGGATTCGAAAGTACAAAACATGATTATGATTTAGGAACAGTTCCATACGGAACATCATATATTTACATTTCGGCAGTAACAAATGACCCAGATGCAAAAATCAAAGGTGAAAGTGCAATAGGACAACAAACTATAGCAACAGGACCAAATAAATACATTATTACTGTAGAAGCACAAGATGGAACTACAACAGAAGAATATACAATCTCAATCGAAAGAGAAAAGAATAATGATGCAACATTAAGCGTATTATCAATCTCTGGAGAAACATTCAATGAAACTTGGGATAAAGATCAATTCAACTACTCAATGACAGTTGATGAAACAAAAGCTCAAATTAAACAATCTCAAGTAACAGCAATTCCATCAGATAGAAATGCAAAAGTTACAATTGATGCTGACTTAACATTAAGTACAGAATTTACAAACTACTATAAAGTAACAGTAACAGCTGAAAATGGAGAAACAACAAATATCTATACAATAGCTATTACAAGACCAAAATCAACAGATGCAACATTAAAAGCAGTTAATTTAACAGACGCAACAATGAGTCCTAAATTAACAAGTGGTATATATGAATATACAATTATCGTACCATATGGAAAAAAAGAATTTACAATAGAAGGTGTTCCAAATGTTGAATCATCAGTTGTATATACAAATGGAGTTAAAAATTTAGATGATGGAGCATTCACATTAACTGTTCAAGCAGAAAATGGTAATACTCAAGTATATAAATTCAATGTATCTGAAGCTAAATCAACAGATGCAACTTTAAGTACATTAAGTGTTAATGGATATCCATTCACAGGAACACATACAACATATGTTCCAACAACAACTGATTATACAATAGGTGATATTGAAAGTTCTGTTGAAAAAATTGTTGTTAACGCTACACCAGCAAATGCTGATTCAACAGTTAAATATTACAATGATGGTGATTTAGTTAGTGAATGTACTAATAATGAAAGTTGTGAAATTACATTAAAAACAACATTAGGAGAAAAAACAATTACAGTTGAAGTAACAGCTCCTGATACAGTAACTAAGAAACAATACTTTATAACTTATAATAAAGTTAAATCAAATGATGCTTACTTAAGCAGTATTACTGCAACAGCAGGAACATTCGATAAAGTATTTAATAAAGGTACAACAACATATGAATTATCGTTAACATATGACGTATCTGCAGTTGATTTAACATTCATTACAGAAAATAAAGATGCTTCAGTTAAAGTAAATACTGATACTGCAAACTTCTCACCAGTAACATATTCAATTACAAGTATTGCTGAAGGAGAAACAAAAACAGTTCAAGCATTAGTAACAGCTCAAGATGGAATAACTAAAGAAACATATACAATTTTAGTTACTAGAGCAACTTACTCAGGAAGCAATGATGCATTCTTATCAAGCTTATCTGTAGATGGATATCCATTTATTGGAACAAACTCAACGTTCAAACCAACAGAAACTGATTACACAATTGGACAAATACCATACGCATTAGCTGAATTAACAATTAATGCAACTACAAATGTAAGTACTTCTAAATTAACTTATTATGTAGATGGTGTACAACAAACATCAAATGTTGTAACAATCCCAAGAGAAGACGCAACAATTTCCGTTAAAGTAACAGCTGAGGATAATATAACTACTAAAGTATATAATATTGCTTATACTAAGAAAGCTAATAATAATGCTTACTTATCAGATATAATTGTATCTGGTGGAACATTAGATCCAGCATTTAGTAAGTCAATATATACATATAGTATTCCAGTTGCAGATGATCAAGATACTTTAGATTTAACATTTAAAACTGAAGATAAAAATGCAACAATTAAAGTAAACGGAAGCAATTATATTTCAGGTAACTTATATTCACTAACATCAATACCTACCGGAAGCACAACCGTAAGTGTTGTAGTAACAGCAGAAGATGGAAAAACATCTCAAACATATAAGATTAATCTTGTAAAAGGAGATATAAGTGAAATAATTACATCAGTTGCATTCGGACATACAATTGAAGATGGATACATTAAAACAGTTGCTGGACTTGCAACAGTTCAAGATGTTAAAAATCAATTAGATAATGATAATGTTAAATTACAAATTTGGAAATCTGATGACAGCGCAGAAAAATCAGACAGCGATAAAGTTGGAACTGGCGATGTTGTTAAATTAATCATAAATGGTAATGTAGCAGATAGTAAGATTATCGTAATAAAAGGTGATTTAAACGGTGATGGAAAACACAATGCGTTAGACGTATCTGGTGTTATCAACCACTATTTAAAAACTAACGTAATTACAGATGGAGCTAAATTATTAGCTGCAGATGTTAACGTAGATAGTAAAATAAATGCCTTAGATGTATCAGCAATTATCAACCATTATCTAAATACAAATTTAATTATATTTAAATAAAAAAATCTATGAATTTTCATAGATTTTTTTATGTGTTTTTATAGAAAAAATTAGTCAAATATTATATACTATTTATAATAGAGGTGAAAATATGAAAAAAGTAAAGACTTTATTTATGATGTTAACACTATTCTTTACATTTGCTATAACTGCAAATGCAGAATCAAATGCCATTATAGAATTTGATGAAATAGAAAATGTTGAAGTAGAAACAACATTTACAGAATATGTAAGATTAAGAAATATCACAGGCGCAAACATAAACGCAATAAGCGGATCAATATCAACTGATAATGATTCTTGTATAAAATTAAAAGAAGTAAAAGCTGTTGATAATTTAGTATCAACTAATGAAGATAGATTTATTTATGTAAATTTCGAAAGTACTAATATAGATACAACATTACTAGAACTAACATTTGAAACATCAAATAACGTATGTAGTACAAATATTAATATAAACGAACTAGCAATAGCATTTAATAATGGTGATTCTATTGAATATAATTTACTATCTAAAAAAATAAATGTAATTGAAAAAAACAATATAGTAGAACCAATAAAAGAAGAAAAAATAGAGATAGAAGAAAAAATAGAGATAATTGAACAACCAGAAATAATAAAATATGAAGAAAAAATAGAAGAAGAATTACCTATAAAAGAAATAAAAAGTAGAATGAAAGAATTTAAATTAAAAATTTCTCATTTATTAGACACTTTTTAAACAATTATTTGACATTATTATAGAAAATGTAAAAATATAATATTATAATGAATATAAGATAATACTAGTAGAGGAGTATAAAGTATGAAGAAAATCTTAAAAGCTCAATTTATAATCGTAGCAATAATTACATTATTATTTATAAATATTAATGTAGTAGATGCTGCATCAAGTGCAAAAGTTTCAGTATCAGGAAGTAATAAAATGGATACAGGAACAACTGCAACAAATAAAATAATTATAGGAAGTATTTCAGGTAGTACAGTAAATGCCGTAAGTGGTACAGTTACTGTTGCTGATAGTACATGTGTATCAATTACATCAATTAGTGGAATGAATGGTACAAGTGCTTCAGGATCAGATTTTATTCTAGCATCATTTAGTGGTATTTCAGCTAATACTGATATGTTATCATTATCATTAAAAGCAGGTTCATCACCATGTAAAACAACTATAAAAGTTTCAGAAATAGCAATTGGTTTCATGAATGGTGATACATTAGAACCAAGTGATGTAACTTATGAAATTACAGTTGGTACACCTGCACCAAAAAGTAATGATGCAACATTACAAGCGTTATCAACAACAAAAGGATCATTAAGTCCTGCATTTGCATCAGGAACAACAACTTATTCATTAAAAGTTCCTGCAGGAACAACTTCAGTTCCATTTACTGCAACTCCTAATGATTCAAAAGCAAAAGTTAGTGGAACAACATGTGGTATATCTAGTGATTCAACTACTTGTACAATTACAGTAACAGCAGAAGATGGAACAACTAAAAAATATACAGTTAACGTAACAAGAGAAGCTAGTTCTGATCCAGAACCAGTTGATCCAGGACCAGTTGATCCAGAACCAGAAAAAACTTACGAAACAAGATTAAAATCATTAAATGTATCAGGATTTGAAATTACTCCTGGATTTGATAAAGATACAACAACTTATAATTTAAAAGTTGTTAATTCTGTAACCAGTATTGATGTATCAGCATTACCAATTGATTCAACTGCTAATGTTGAAATAAGTGGAAATAAAAACTTTAAAGTAGGAGTTAACGTTGTAACAATTACAGTTAAATCTGAAGATGGAAAATCAATAAGAACATATAAAATTAATGTAACAAGATTATCTGATGAAAATCCAAGTAAAAAAGCTGAAGATCCAAAATCAAGTGATAACTTCTTAAAAACATTAACATCTACAAATGGTGATTTTAATCCATCATTTGATAAAAATAAATCAAATTACACTATTAAAGTTGGACATGAAGTAACTTCACTAGACTTAGAAGCAATTGCTAACAATTCAAAAGCTAAAGTATCAATTGAAGGAAATGAAAATTTCCAAGTTGGAGAAAATACAGTTACAATTACAGTTACTGCAGAAGATGGTTCAGAAAGAACATATACAATTACAGTAATTAGATCAGATAAAGATTCTGACACAAAATTAAAAGATATCGAAATTGGTGGAGGATATACATTATCACCAAAATTTGATCCAGATACATTCACTTATACAGTAGATGTAGATGATGATATCGATAAATTAGATTTAAAAGCATTTGCACAAAATGAAAAATCAAAAGTTGAAATAATTGGTAACGAAAACTTACAAAATGGTAACAACGTAATTTTAATTAAAGTTACAGATGAAAATGGATTCGTACAATACTATAGAGTAAACGTAAATAAAAATGCTCAAAAGAAATTCTTAGGACTTAACTTAAAACAATGGTTAGTTCTTGGTGGAATGTTATTCTTACTTGGAATTATATTCTTACTATTATTCTTATTAAAACGTAAAAAAGAAGAAAAAGAAGAAGTAAAAGAAGAAAAAACACCAATCATTGAATTTAATCCTGAATTCAACTTCGGTTCTAAAAATGGAACAGATGATGATTATGTTGAAAGCGGAGCAGTATTAAATCAATACAGTGGAGTTCCAGTACAAGAAAAAGAAGAACCAAAACTAATTGCTGAAGCAGAAGTAAAAGATGCTGAAGAAGAAGCTCCATTTGATTATTATGATGAAAAAGTAACAAAAGAAGAATTATTAGCTGCTATTGAAGAAGCTAAACGTACTAAAGACTCTTCTAAATTAAAAATGTTATATAAACAAGAAATGTTAAATAGAGAAAAGGAAGCACTAAGAAAAAAAGATAGTCATCGTTAGATGATGAAAGGAGAATAGTTATGAAGAAATTAAAAACAATATCTTTAAAACTATCTCTTTTTTTCTTTGCAATAATTCCAATAAAAGTATTTGCATTAGGAGATTACTACATTAGTGGTACATCAGTAATAAATCCAGGAAATAGTTCTGAATTAATAGTTGGTGTAAAAGTTAATAGTAGCTCTTTAAATGCAGCAAGTGGATACATTTCAAATTCAAATGAAGGTTGCGTAAAAATAAATAGTATTATCAGTGTAAATGGTACTAATGTCAAAGGTAATAGTTTTATCTATGCAAATATGAATGGTGGAGCAACTGGTAATGTATCATTATTAAAAATATCAGTTACAGCATCTGGTCAATCTTGCCAATCAGTAATTAAAGTTAATGATGCAGCGGTTGGGTACAGTGATGGTGGATCATCTACAAAACTAGCTACTTATACAGTAAATGTAACAGCACCTTTAAGCACAAATAATAATTTAGCTAGCTTAAATATAAATCAAGGATCATTAAGTCCGGGATTTAATGCTAATACAACAAACTATAACGTAACAGTAGAATCTAATGTATCATCAATAAATATATCTGCATCAGTTGCAGATTCAAAAGCATCATTAAGTGGTACAGGTAATAAAAATTTAAACTATGGAAAAAATACCTATAATATTGTTGTTAAAGCACAAAATGGAAATACAAAAACATATACAATAAACGTAACAAGAAAAGATACAAGATCTAGTGATGCAACATTAAAACAAATAAGATTAACAAATGTAAATTCTGATATTAATTTTAATAAAGACAAAACAGACTATAATTTATCAGTACCATACGAAATAACAAAATTAAATATAGATGCAATTCCGAATGATAGTAAATCAAAAATAAGCATTACTAATCCAGATTTAATATCTGAAGAAACACAACAAGTAGTATTAAAAGTAACAGCAGAGAATGGTAATACAAAAACATATACAATTAATGTATCAAGACAAAAAGATCCAAATAAAGTATTAAATACAGATAATAATTTAATATCTTTATCATCAAGTATTGGTATGTTAAGTCCAGTATTTGATTCAAATAAAACTAATTATTTTATATATCTACCTTATGAAGTAGAGAATATTACATTTAATTATGAAGTATCAGATAAAAGATATGCATCAGTAGAAGTAATAGGTGAAGATAGATTAAAACCTGATACAGGAAATAAATACTTATTTAATGTTAAAGCAGAAGATGAAAGCATTAAAACTTATACAGTAACAGTATTTAGAGCAAAAAATCCTGAAGAAGAAATAACAAAATCTATTGATAGTCCTATAACAACTCAACTAAAAGAATTAAAAATTACTAATGGAAAATTAAATCAAAAATTTGATCCAAATGTATATTCATATACATATAAGAAAAAAGATGGTTTCAAAATAGATTACGAACTAATGGAAGAATCATCATTTGTAAATGTATATGAAGAAGATAATAATATATATATAGTAGTAGAAGATGAATTAGGAAACATGACAGTTTACTGTTTACATTTGCTAGAAACAGATTATAAAGTAATAGCATTAACAGCATCTACAATTATATTTGCAGTTATATCATTATTACTTATTATTGATAAATTCTTTAAAGAAAAAATATTAAAAAATAAAAAGAAAAAAACAAAAAAAACATCTACATCTAAGTAGGTGTTTTAAATTGTAGCTAGATTGCCTATTTCAACTACATGTTGTGCTTGTAAGCCTTTAGTAGTTTCTATTAAATTAAATTCAACTAAATCCCCCTGATTTAGCGTTTTATAACCATCTTTCACAATTGCAGAATAATGAACAAATATATCTTCATTATCTGTATATTCTATAAAACCATATCCTTTTTCATTATTAAACCACTTAATTTTTCCTTGCATGTACTTAATGTACCTCTCCTTCTATAATAATATTTGTGAATTCACTTTTACCTCTGCGCAATATGATAATAACATTATATTTAAAAAAAATTTCAAAAGCGTGAAAAAAGGTCATTATAAAATGATTTTCGGTAATTTCATTTACTTTAGTAAGATAAAAAGTTATAATTAATACAATGGTGATAGTATGAAGAAAATAAAAAATATAAGTATAAATAGTAAATATAGAAATCATAAAAAAAACATAACTAATATTATATTTATAATAGGATTAATTGCAGGTATCTATGCCTTATCACAAACAATATATGATTATGTATTAGAATCATATAAAGTACCTGTAGAAGGAACTGTAAGAGAACAAGAATACCTTACAGAAGATACTTCTTTAATTAAGGTTGAATATACTGTTAATAGAATAGAGTATTCACAATCATTTGTTACTAAAGAAGATGTAACAGTTAATGATATATATGAAGTAATTTATAATAAAAATAATCCAGCTGTAACAGTAAAAAATGAACATATAATTGAAGTAACAGCAGGTGTAGTAATCTTTATATTATGTATGTTATTAAGCTTAAAAGATTTTGTTGTAAATTTATTAAGAAATAAAAAAATAAATAAATATAAAACAGAAGGAATTCTAATTAAAGCAAATATACAAGAAATAATGGTTAATACTAAAGCTAGAAGATTCAATAAAATGAAACCATTTGTAATAAGACTTATGTATTTAAATCCACAAGATGGAAATAGCTATATATATAAGACAGAAAATATATATGAGGACATAAGAAGTACAATAGAAAGAAATGAAATAAAAACAGTCGATATTTATATAAATAAACAAAATACAAATGATTATTATATAGATTTAGATTCAATTTTAAAGGTGTAATATGAAAAAGAAAATGTTATATATAATTCTATTATTATGTTTAACAGTTAATGGATTATTAACATACTTTGTATTCATACCATATTATAAAGATTATCAAATAAGAGCAGCAGAGAAAAAAGAAACAGAAAGAATAAAAAATGCTACTATAATTGTTGAATTAAAAGAAGAAAGAAGCATACCATTTTATACTAAAGATACATATGCTTCATCTTATATCGATTATATAAATGGTGAAATAACAAAAGATGTTAAGATAAATACTGAAAAAGTTGGAGAACAAGAAGTAACAATAGAATATATAAATGATGAAGATATAAAAATACCATATACTTTTACTATTACTGTAAAAGATATTACAGCACCATCAATATGGTTAAATAGTAGTTATACTGTAAATACAGGATATCAAGGAAATATAGCTGAAGATATAACATGTATAGATGATTATGATGATCATCCCAAATGTAGTATAGAAGGAATATATGATACAGAAAAACCTGGTACATACCCAGTTACATTTGTAGCAGAAGATGCATCAGGAAATGTTAATAAAAAAAATTTTAATATAATAGTTAAAAATAAGAGTGAATCATCTACATCAACTCCACAAGAAAAAGTATATACAGAAACATTATTTACAGATGTAATCGATAAATACAAAAATGAAAACACTAAAATTGGTATAGATGTATCAAGATGGCAAGGAGATATAAACTATCAAGCTGTTAAAGATGCTGGAGTAGAATTTGTATTTATTAAAGTTGGTGGAACAATCGGTATAGATGGTGAATACTACGTAGATAAAAAATTCATTCAAAATATTGAAGGATTTAATGAAGTAGGAATTCCAGTTGGAGTATATATTTATACATATGCTCATGATGAAAAAACTGCCATCGAAGATGCAGAATGGATTCTTGAACAAATAAAACCATACAAAGTTGACTTGCCTATTGTATATGACTGGGAAAACTGGGGAGATGTGATGGAATTCAAACAAAGTTTATGGTCATTAACAAGAAATGCAAAAATATTCTTAGATAGAGTAGCAGAAGATGGTTATAGTGGAATGTTATATAGTAGTAAAAACTATCTAGAAAAAGCTTGGTTAGAACTAGAATATGACACTTGGTTAGCTCATTATACTGAACAAACAACTTATCAAGGAAAATATAAATATTGGCAACTATGTGAAGACGGTATCATTGATGGAATTGATGGTAAAGTTGATATAGATGTTATGTATATAAATAAATAGAGAAAACTCTATTTATTTTTTTTTTGCTAAATTAAAACTTTATGTTATAATAGCAAAGCACATAAAGGAGTTGGAATTAATGCCGAATATATATAAAGAAATCTATGAATTAATAAAAAAAGGAAACAAAGAAGAAGCAAAAAAAAGATTAGAAAAATTAGAAATAACTTCTCATAATGAAATATCAATACAAATGTTACAAAATTATATTAAAGAACAAGAATATTTATCATCATTAACAGAAGAACAATTAGATGAATATAATAAAATATTAGAAACAGGACATAGACTATATAAAGAAAGAAAAAATCAAGAAGCATTAGATGTATACAGAGTTGGAGAATTCTTATATAACACACCAATATTCAAATATTATATAGGTAAGATGTATTATAAAATGCATGACTATAACACTGCATTACAATATCTAAACGAATATGCAAATACAGGATCAGATAAAATGCCAAAAGCATATTTATACTTATATAAAATATCTCAATGTTTAAAATTATCAGATGAATTAGATATGTTAGATCAATTAGATAGATTAAATGGGGATTTTCATCCTGATTTTAAATTAAGAACAGATGAAATAAAAAAAATAAAAAATAGACATTAGTCTACTTTTTTAATTCTTCATCAATAATAGCAGTAAATTCTTTTTGAATTTCTTCTAATCTATCTTTATTATCAGCTTCAAATCTAACTGTTAAATTAGGTCCAGTATTACTTGCTCTAACTAAAGCCCAACCATCATCAAATTGAACTCTAACACCATCAATATCTAGGAATTTATATCCTTTAGATGTAGCATATTCTTTAACTTTATTTACGATATTAAATTTTTTCTCATCATCTGCATGCATCTTTAACTCAGGAGTATTGTAATAAGTATTAATACCTTCAAATAATTCTGAGAACTTCTTATTATTTTTACTTAAGATTTCTAACATTCTTAAACCATTATATAAACCACTATCTAAACCTGGCCATTTATCAGTAAAATACATATGTCCAGAATATTCTCCACCAAAAGGAAGTCCTTCTTTATTAACTTTATATCTTGTCCATGAATTACCAGTTCTATAACATAAAGGTTTACCACCTAATTTAATAATTTCATCTTCTAATGCTTTACCACATTTAACATCAAATAAATATTCTTTCTTATTTACAAAAGGATTAATATCTCTAATATAAGCAATCATAGCTTTATCTATTTGAACAATCTCACCATTTTCATCGACAAAACCAACACGGTCACCATCACCATCAAATCCTAATCCAATATCAGCACCAATTTCGATAACCTTATTGATTAACATTCTATTATTTTCAGCAACACTTGGATCTGGGTGATGATTAGGGAAGTGAGCATCAGATTCATCACAAATCATAGTAATATCTAAATTCTCGAATTGACTATAAATATCTTTTGCAAATAGAGAAGTAGTACCATTACCACAATCTAATACAACCTTTAACTTTCTATCTCCCATATTAATTCTTTCAGCAATAAAATTTTTATAATATTCTACAGGATTAAATTCTGTTCTATTACCACTACCACTTAAGAAATTACCTTTAAATGTATAATCTCTAAAGTCATAAACTTGTTCACCTCTAGCATTACCTAAATGGTCAAAACTAAATTTAAAACCATTATCATCTTTTGGATTATGACTTGCTGTAACCATAACACCAATTATTACATTTGTTTTTAAACAAGCATAGTAATACATTGGAGTAGTAACTAAACCAAAATCTATAACATTACAACCAGAATCTAAAATACCTTCAATTAATCTTTCAGATAATTGTGGACTTGATAATCTATTATCTCTACCAACACCACATAAATTTCTTTTTAATTTTTCTTGAATATAAGAACCATAACTTCTACCAACTGTATAAGCAACGTCTTCATCTATTTGATCTGGATATTGACCTCTAATATCATATTCTCTAAAAATATTCTTATCCATTTATATCATCTCCTACAATAAAATTATATCATAAAAATACTAATAATTATGTTATAATTAATAATAGAGAAGAGGTTGTTATTATGATGTATCCAGAAGATATCAAAGTAAAAATAAAATACATTACAAAAAAAATTAATAACAACGAGCAACTAACAGAAATAGAAAAAGATTATTATGATTTTTATAACGAATTTAATTCATATATAACATCATTAGAAATAGAAAAAAATTTATTAAACTATAATCCAGATAATCAAGCTATTAGAAAATATATTAAAGAAAAAGATAGAAAAACTAATAATGCATTACAAACAACTAAAGACTCTAGAAAACAAATAGCATTAAAAAGAAAATTAACTCGTATTCAAGAATTAAAAAATGGTAATCTTCCGTTAATAAAATACTATGTAGAAGAAAAATATCCGTACGACAGATTAAATATTCATAGATATTTATTTAATTTATTAAAGAAAAATAAAATAATAAAACAAAATCTATATACTGGAGAAATCTCACTAAATAGAGCCAATATAATTATTGCAAAAGAAGTTATAGATGGTAATATGAAAAACTATACTAATATAATTGAGTTAGAACACACATCATATAAAGATATAGATAAAAGAAAAGAACTATATAATAAAATACCTGAATACTTAAGAAATGCTAATAGTACTGAAATTAATAATATAATTTATTATGGAATAAATATAGTTACACCAAAGAAAACAGTATTTGCAGAAAATTCGTCAGCATTAGATATATTATTATATGTATCAAATTTAATGAATAACATTGTTAAAATTGACTATACTCCAGAAATAAATAAATTTACTAAAACAGTAATTAATGATTACTTAAATGGATTAATAACAAGTACAGATTTAATTAAATATAAAGTATTAGATTATTTTCCAAAAGAAGTAAACTCTAATAAATTTAAATTAATACTAAGAAGCAACAATTATGATTTAGATAAAGTATTAGAAAAAATATTATTAGATGATATGATATCAAAACCATCATTTAAAGAATATAAATTTATTAATGATAATGTATTTGATATTCCAACTCTAATATTAACTTCAGAAATAGTAAGAGGATATTATGAAAATTATAATGTATTATTAAATTCAAAACAAAATAATGATATATTTATAATAAGTTCATTACCTAAAATATATCGAAATATTAATATAGATAATATTGATAGAATAGTTCATTTTGGTAATGGAAGAATAGCTAACGAAGATAATCACGAATTAGAAAAAGATTTCTATGATATTCATATCCTAACTTCTATAGCATTATTTGAAGAAAATAAATAAAAAACTTGTTTGACATTATCAAATAACTAGTTGTATAATAAAACACGTAAAGCAATTGATGAAGACGTCTATAGTCTAGTAATTTATAGAGAGCTAACTGCTTGGTGAAATGTTAGTAAATGAAAAATTATAGAAGATCACTTCTAATGTGTTATTCTGAAATTAGTAAGAATAAACGATTACTCGCGTTAAGAGTTTAAGTGTATGAATTACATTCATAAATTAAGGTGGTACCACGGACATAGTTCGCCCTTAACTTTATGGATGTTTTTTTTATAAAAAAGAAAGGATGAATATAATGAAAAAATTTGAAGAATTAGACAAAAGACCTACAGCTGAAGTAGAAAAATCTATTTTAGAAAAATGGAAAAAAGAAAACACTTTTGAAGAATCTATTTCTAATAGAGAAGGTGCAAAAGATTTCGTTTTCTATGATGGACCAATCTATGCTAATGCAAAACCTGGTATCCACCATGTATTTGCAAAAACTATTAAAGATACATTCTGTAAATATAAAACAATGACAGGATATAGAGTATTAAGAAAAATAGGATTAGATACACATGGTTTACCAATTGAAGTTAACGTAGAAAAAAAATTAGGATTTAAAGGAAAAGAAGATATCGAAAAATTTGGTGTAGAAAATTTCTGTAAAGAATGTAACAAAACTACAGCAACTAATATTGATGAAGTAAATGCAGTTACTGATATGATGGGACAATTCATTGACTGTGAAAATCCATATGTAACATGTTCAAATGAATTCATTGAATCAGAATGGTGGATTATTAAAGAAATGGATAAAAAAGGATTACTATACCATGGTAATAAAGTATTATGGTATTGTCCTAGATGTGGTACAGAATTATCTGCTAATGAAGTATCACAAGGTTACCAAGAAGATTCAGTTAATACTGTTATAGTTCCATTAAAAAGAGTAGATGCTGATGAATATTTCTTAGCATGGACAACAACTCCATGGACATTAATGGCTAACGTTGCAATTTGTGTTAATCCAGAATTAACTTATGTAAAAGTTGAATCAATGGGATACAAATTTATCTTAGCTGAAAGTTTAGCTGAAAAAGTATTAGGAGAAGACTTCAAAGTATTAGAATCATGTAAAGGTTCTGATTTAGTTGGTATTAAATATGAACAATTAATGCCATTTGTAAAAGTTGAAGGTAAATGTCATGAAGTAATTGCTGATAACTATGTTACAGCTGAAGATGGTACTGGTATTGTTCATATTGCACCAGCATATGGTGATGACGATAATAGAGTATGCGTTAAAAATGGTATTGGATTTGTTAATCCAGTAGGAGAAGATGGATGCTATACTGAAGGACCATGGAAAGGTACATTAGTTACTGATAAAGATTTAGAAATTGAAATTATTAAATGGTTAAAAGATAATGATAAATTATTTAAGAAAATTAAAATTACACATGATTACCCACATTGCTGGAGATGTAAATCTGCTTTAATTAGTTATCCAAAACCAGCTTGGTATATCAAAACAACAGCATATAAAGATAAGATTATTGAAGAAAATAATAAAATTAATTGGTATCCTGCTTATGTTGGAGAAAAACGTTTTGGTAACTGGTTAGATAATATGATCGACTGGGGTATTTCAAGAAATAGATATTGGGGCTGCCCACTACCAGTATGGACATGTGAATGTGGTCATAGAGAAGTCATTGGTTCATTAGATGAATTACAAGAGAAGATTATTGAAGATATTAATGTAAGAGAAATGGAATTACATAGACCTTATGTTGATGATTTACATATTAAATGTTCTGAATGTGGCAAAACAATGAACAGAGTAACAGACGTTATGGATGTTTGGTTTGATTCAGGATCAATGCCATATGCTCAATTCCATTATCCATTTGAAAATAAAGAATTATTTGAATCACAATTCCCAGCTGATTTCATTGCTGAAGGATTAGATCAAACTCGTGGATGGTTCTATGTATTATTAGTTATCTCAACTATTATTTCAGGAAAATCATCATTCAAAAATGTTGTAGTAAATGACATGATGTTAGATGAATTTGGTAAAAAAATGTCTAAATCAACTGGTAACATTATTGATCCAGTAGAAATAATGACTAAATATGGTGCTGACAATATTAGATGGTATATGTTATATGCATCACCAGTATGGACACCATTAAAATTTGCTGAAACAGGTGTTAAAGAAGTTTATTCAAAATTCTTCAACCCTTTAAAAAATACATATTCATTCTTCCAAACATATGCAAACATTGATGGAATTGATATTTCAAAATGTAATGTTAAATATAAAGATAGAGAAGAAATCGATAAATGGTTATTATCAAAATATAATAAATTATTAAGAGATGTAACTGCAGAATATGAAAGATATGATTTAAATAATGTTACAAGATTAATTACATCATTCGTATCTGATGATTTATCTAACTGGTATATTAGAAGAAACAGAGATAGATTCTGGTCTTCAGAATTAGATAATTCTAAAAAATCAGTATATATTACAACTTATGAAGTATTAGAAGGATTATGTAGATTATGTGCTCCAGTAATTCCATATACTACTGAAGAAATTTACACTAAATTAACTGGAGAAAAATCAGTTCATTTAGCTGAATTCCCAAAATATGATAAAAAATTAATTGATGAACATATTGAAGAAAAAATGGACTTAGTAAGAAACTTAATTTCAATTGGACGTTACGTTCGTGAAGAAGCTAAGATCAAAGTAAGACAACCATTAGGAGAAGCTTTATTAGATGGTAAAAATAAAGAATTAATTAGTGATTTAGTTCCATTAATTCAAGAAGAATTAAATATTAAAGAAATCGTATTTGCTGATGACTTAAATGAATACATGAACTTATCAGTAAAACCAAACTTCAAAGAAGTTGGTAAAATATTTGGACCATTAATTAAAGAATTCCAAACAAAACTAGAAGAGATAGATAGCGATTCAATTGCAAAACTACAAAAAGGTGAATCAATAACTATGAATATTGGTGGAGAAGATAAAGAAATAACTTCAGACATGGTAGACATTCGTATCTCTTCAAAAGAAGGATTTAATGTTGGAATGGAAAACAATAACTTCATTATCTTAGAAACAGCATTAACAGATGAATTAATATTAGAAGGTATTGCTCGTGAAATGGTTTCTAAAGTTCAACAATTACGTAAAACAAAAGATTTCAATGTTGCAGATAGAATTAAATTATTCTATAACGGCGATGAAGAAATTGATAGATGCGTAGAACAATTTAAAGAATATATCCAAGCAGAAACATTATCTACAGAAATTGTTAAAAAAGATAATTTAACAGAAAAATATGACCTTAACGGACATGAATGTACAATTGATGTAGAACGTTAGTTTGGAAATATAATAATATTATGTTATAATACACCCCAACAAAAAGGGGTGTTTTATTATGTCAGGTTTTAATTGGGTTACTACATCTAAAAATGGAACTATTATATGTAGTAATGATAATCGTATAAAAGATATAGCAAAGTCAAAAAGAGAAAGATATGAAGATATAGAAAATAGAACTTATGATTTCTTTAACAATCCAACAAATTCAGAATTAAAAGTAAGAGATGGACAAATATATATGGCTACATCAATTGTTGATGCATTATCTAAAAATGAAAACTTAATAATTGAAGCTGGAGTAGGTATCGGTAAATCTTATGCATATTTAGTACCTTTATTTTATAATCATTTAATTAATCATGAAAAATTTATAATATCTACAGCAACGATTGCATTACAAGAACAATTATTAAAAGATGTTGAAAATGTTTCAAAAATGTTACATCATCATACAAGTTGTGTAATAGCAAAAGGACAAACTAACTTTTTATGTACTCAAAGAGCAATTAACTATATGAAAAATCATCCAGATGTAACAATAGATTTAGAAAAACAAGATAGAAAAGAACAAGCGGATTTAAAAGAAAAAGATTGGAAAGAAGTATGTGTTAATAAATGTTCATATGCTAGATGTCCATACTTTAGAGAATGTGAATTCTATGACATGAGACAACAAATGAAAAATAATGATATAGTAATTTGTAATCATAATCTATTAGCAAAAGATTTAGAAATTGATAGAAAATTATTAAATGAAGCAGGAATAATTGTATGTGATGAAGCACATAATTTAGAAACAAAATTTAGAGATAACTATACAAAACAATTCTCATTAAAAAGTTTAAGAAAAGAAATCGTTACATTTTTATCATTATTAAAAAACGTAGATTTCTACGATAGAATTGATGATGCTTTTGATACTTTAGATAAAGAAATAAAAGGTATGACAGATACAGCCATAAAAAAACTAAAAGAAAAAGATATAGATATTAATGATTGTGATGAATTAGATTTTGAATTTACTGAACTATTTAAAGCAGCATTAGATGAAATAATTGAATTAACAGAAAGTATTTATATCGATTTAGTAAATATGGATAATGGATATTTTAGTAAATATGATCAAGCAACAAATAGATTAGAAGAAATAAGCGACGATTTAGAAATGTTAAGAGATTTTGATTCGAATATCTATTGGATGAGTAAGTTTAAAAATAACTATACAATAAACTTTGTTAGTAAAAAAATATCAGATATAATAAGAAATGAATTAAATCAAAATATAAAATTTATTTTAACATCAGCAACATTATCTACAGAAGATAATAATTATGACTATATATTAAACGGTATAGGTATGAATGAATATGAAATAAATGTTGAAGAATCACAAGCTTCACCATATGATTACAAAAATAAATCAATGTTATATTTATGTAATGAAATACCTAATCCACATAAAAAAGAAGCTTACTTAGAAGCTTTATATAAAAAGATTATCGATTTAATTAAATTAACAAACGGTAGAACACTAGTATTATTTACTTCTAAGTCAGATATGAAATATGTATATAATAAAATAAAGAAACAATTTAAAGATATAAATGTATATATTCAAAATAATAGTAGTAGCCAGGAAGATATAAAAGAAAAATTTAAAAATGATACAAATTCAGTTTTACTAAGTACTGGAACATTCTGGGAAGGTATTGATATAAAAGGAGAATCATTATCTAGTGTTATTATAGCTAGACTACCATTCCCAATAGTAACTCCATATCTTGAATATAAGAAGGATAGCTATGAATCACCAGAAGTTGGACATGAAGAAGTATATGTTAAAGAAATGCTAATAAAATTAAAACAAGGAATCGGAAGATTAATAAGATGTGAAGATGACAAAGGCATTATTAGTATTCTTGATTCAAGAGTATGTAAAAAGAATTATATAGAAAAAATTAATGATACAATAAAACATCCTAATATGACTAAATCATATAAAGAATTAACAAAATTTGTTGAAGAAAATTTAACTCAAGAAGATACAATGAAATTAACTAAAAAGAGAAAATAATAATATTTATTTTCTCTTTTTTTTATTAACAAAATAAGATATAATTGATATAAGGTAGATGATAATATGAAGAAAAGAATTTGTATTATATTACTAGCATTATTATTTATTCCAACATATGTAAATGCCTTATCATTTGATAAAACAATTGATAAAAAAATAGACAGTATTTTATCTTATGACACAGGATATATTGAAACTATTGATAACGAATTAAATAGTTACATAAATAATGAACTAGTATCAAATAAAAAATTTAGTGATTTAACTAATATATCTATTATTAAATATAATGAAAACTTTATATTAGTTGGATTAAAAAACAACAAACTTAAATGCTACTATATAGATTCAAATCTAAAAGTATTATCACAAAATGAATCATCTACAATAATAAGTAATGGAAATCCAAAATTATATATACATGATAATAAAATATATGTATTATTAATAAACAATGGAATTCTTAGTACAAATAACATATATGTTATAGATAATGAATTAAATATTGAAGAAACAAAGTTAAGTAACATATCAAATATAAAAGATATAATTAAAAGTGATTATTACATTATAAATAATAGTGGAAACACTAAAGATGGAATAACAGAATACTATTACAATTCAACATATGTAAATGATAATAATATAATAGTTGGTTACAAAGAAGATTTATATAATGAAAAAAATGCCATAATAAAATATATCGATAAAGAAGGATATATTAAATGGATCGATGATAATAAAGATTATAAAGAATTCAATGATTGTATAATATTAGAAAATAAAATATATGTTATAGCAAATAATGAATTTGAAACATTCTTATTATCATATGACTATGATGGTAATAAAATAAATAGTACAAAAATAAGTGAAGGTATTTCATATAAATTTAATAAACTACAAAATAAATTATATATATTAAACGAGAATAAAGAAATATTATATGATTACGCAATAAATATAAATATAGAATCAAACATATATGGAAAAACAACATATACAGGTGATGCAATACCATATAATAAAATAATATTAGAAACAACACCTAATTCAGGATATAAATTATTAAATTATAAAATAACTGATGAACAAGGTAATGAAATACAAATAAATGAAAATGAATTTATAATGCCATTAAATTCAGTAAATATAATAGTAAATTATGAAGAAACAATAATTAATCCAGATACAGTGGATATGATATTTGTAGTATTTGCTATATCAGGAATAGCATTAATAGTATTTACAAGAACATATAAACAATATAGATGGTTGAAAGGATAAGTGATTAAAATGCCAGAAAATAATAATGATAATTTTCAAGATTTAAATCTACCTAAAAAAACAGAAGTAAATCCAGAAGAATTAGAAAAATCTATTGAAACAGAAGAAGTATCAATTAAAGTAGAAGGAGCTAACAATGAAAAAATTGTTATCCCTCAAGAATATTATGAAAAATTAGATGAAGAAAAAGCAGAAAAAGAAGCAAAAGAAAAAGAAATTCAAGAAGCAAAAGAAATAACTGCAGTAAACATGGAAGAATCTAAAAAAATGTTTTCACTAGCTATTGTAAATCTTGTAATATATACAATTTTAATTTATTCAATGATAAAAGTAAGTGAATATATTATTTATGTAATACCTGCATATATGATTGTTATGTCTGCAATAAATGCTGTAAAAGATAAAACAAATTCAAATCAAAGTATATCATCATTAATAGGTGGTATTATAGGAGCAACATTTGCATATTTTGGATCATTAATAATTGAAGCAAAAGAAGACACTTTAATATACTATACTTTTGCTTTAGCAGTATGTGGAATACTAGGAATGATTACATCAGGAGTAATAACATATGCTATAGCTGAAAAAGAAAAAGTAAAAGCTTTAGGAACAATCGGAATAATTATTTATATTGTTTTATTATTTGGAACACCATTTGGATTATCAAAATATTATAGTCAACCATATTACAAATATGTATTTGGTAAACAAGCAGAAATAAAAGCAGTTACTGAAAAAGATTTCATTGAAAAACAATTAAAAGCTAGATATGGTTTAGATTTTACTTGTGATGATGGAAAAAGAATTAATAACGTTACACAAAAAACACCAACATCACAAAGAAATTGTACTTTAGTAAACAAAACAAAGAGTGCAGCAAACAACAGAGATACTACAGAAAGTAAAGATACAATAACAGTAATAAGTATTGCTTATAACGAAACAGAAGTATTATATATTGTTGAAGATAATTACATGGACAAAGTTATATTAGACGATTTTACTAGTTCATTAACAGAAAGATTAAATTCAGTAACATCAGCAAACACTGATATAGCATTCTATCCCAAAACAGGATGTCTATTTGTAGGTGATTGTCATGACTGTGATGAATATACAAAAGCTTACAAAAGAGAAAATGATAAAGAATATATGTATCAATTCAGTAAAGAATTAAATTTTGAAAAATACCTAAACATGAAAGGTATAGATTTTATTAATGAATACGAATTCAAATATATAATTGAAGTATCTGGTAAATTTGGTGGACTACAAACATCAAATTATGAAGGTATCGTAGAAAAAATAATTGAAGAATTAGAACAAACTGGAATGAAAAATAACTATGGATTTGAAATTATAATTAAAAATTCAGAAGCATACAATAAACCAGTATATAAAGTTATTGGAAAACCAACTAATGATAAATCATTTACAGATTATAATATAGAAGAAGTATAATATGGAAATAAAAAGAATAACTTCACCTAACCGTTACTATAAAGAAATAATAAATATTTATAGTAACTGGTGGGGTGAAACAAAAAAACTAAGTCATAAAGAAATAAATGATTTATATATAAACACATTAGATAATGATGAATTACCTAAAATATATGCATTAATAAGCAATGATACACTAATTGGTACATATGAAATAAATGAAAAAGATGGCGTAGATAATGAAAAATACACACCTTATATTGCAAATGTATTTATAAAAGAAGAATATAGAAATAATGGCTATAGTAAACTACTTATAAATGATGCATTTGAAAGATGTATATATCATAAATTTGATGCAGTATATCTTCATTCTAGATTAGAAAATTATTATGAAAAATATGGTTTTAAATTCCTTAAAGAAGTAAAAACTGATTTAGGAACAAAAAGAATATTTAAAAAAAAATTAAAAAACACTAAATAGTGTTTTTTTTATGATAAAATATATTAAGGAGAATAATTATGAAATTAGTATTAGAAAACATTAATAAAAATTATGATAAAAAAGTAGTATTAGAAAATGTTAATTATGAATTTGAAGAAGGTAAAATATATGGATTACTAGGACGTAATGGTAGTGGTAAAACAACATTATTCAATTGCATAAATAATGATATAGATTATACTGGAAACATATATTTATCAAATGATAATCAAAAATATACAATTAATAATGAAATGATAGGATACTCAATATCAGAACCTTTAGTACCAGAATTTTTAACAGGTAGAGAATTTTTACAATTCTTTATAGATATTAATAAAAATCATATAAAAAATGTTAAAACTATTGAAGAATATTTTGATATGATGAATATTAATAGAAATGATATAGATAAATTACTAAAAGAATATTCATTTGGTATGAAAAACAAAATGCAAATGCTAGTAAATATTATAATGGATTCTAAAATATTATTATTAGATGAACCATTAACTAGTTTAGATGTAATTGCTCAAGACGAAATGAAACAACTACTAAAAGAGATAAAAAAAGATCGTATATTAATACTATCTACTCATATTATGGAATTAGCATTAGATCTATGTGATGAAATAACAATTATAAATAATAAAACACTACATAAAATTGATGAACAAAATAAAAATAAAGAATATATTATAGAATACATTAAAGGAACAGATAATGAATAATACTTTTAATAATATTATAAAAATAGATACTACAGTTATAGGTAATCAAACTATAAATGGATTAAAACAAGTACCGTTATTAAAATATTTATATAATGAAAAACTATATGCAAGCAGTTTTGTAGTAACAATATTTGCCTTTATAGGAATGATTTTAAAAGCAATAAAAGAAATATTATTTAACTTTGCTATAACATTTGGTTTCTTAGTAATACCATTATTAGCAATGCTAAAAGGTGAAATGAATATGCAAGTAACTCATGTCTATTTAAGTGTTTTATTTACAATACCATTAGTATGTATGATTACAAGTAAAGCATTTAAAGCAACAGAAAGTAAATATACTAATGTAATATTATTAAGATTAGATGCTAAATTATACTTTATTGCAGATATATTAAAAAATACAATTTATAATATGGTAATTAGTATATTTCCATTGTTATTAATATTAGTAATGTTTGGTAATATAGTATTTAATATAGAGATATTATTAATATATTATTTTATATCATCATTTTTTGTTAATTTATTATTTTTATTTATTTATTCGAAAAAAGATTTAATAATAAGAGATAATAATTTCTTACATTTATTTATAGTATTTGCAGGACTAATAATACCATTCTTCTTATTATTAATAAACATATCATTAAGTTTAGAACTATTTTTAATAATTATTACAACTATTGGAGTAATAACATTAATGTTATATAGTTGGTTTAAAAAAGATGATTCTATATATAGATTATATAAGAGAAGATTCAGTGTATTTAATAACGTAATTGATGAAGAAAACATATCATTAAAAAAATTTGAAAAAACATCTAAAATAGAATACACAGATACAGATTTAATAAAAAAAGAACATGGATATAGATTGTTTAATGACTTATTCTTTAAAAGACATAAAGACTTAATATATAATTCTTCTTTATCAAATAATATATTAATAACTATTGTGTTTGTATGTTTAATAACATTAACATTACTATTAGAAAAAACAAGACCGTATGTTGCTGATTTCATATATTTAAGATATTTAAATTTATCATTATTAATACTATTCTCAAATAGAGGAACTGATATTACAAAAACAATGTTTTTTCATTGTGATCAATATATGTTAAATTACAACTTTTATAGAAATAAAAAAATTATTAAAAATGTTTTCTTACTAAGATTAAAGTCATTAATAAAAAATAATTTATTAACTGCTATACTTCTTATACTTGGAATAAATATTACATATTATTGTTGTGGACATTTTGAACCATTAACTATGTTATGTATAACAATAAATACATTATTATTGTCTTCATTCTTTTCAATATTCTACTTAAGTATTTATTACATAATTCAACCTTATAGTAAGAATATGAAAGAAAAAAATATTTTTTATTTCTTAATAATAATGACAACAGTATATGCATTTATGCTACTTGCTGAAAACGTAAGTTTAGATATTATTTCATTAACATTATATATAATACCAGCAGTAATAATACTATCTATTATTTTAATAATATTAGTAATACTACTAGCTCCAAAAAATTTCAAATTAAAATAACACTTTATAAGTGTTATTTTTTTATTACCAAACAACATATAATTAAAAACATATATACATAACATATATAATTCTTTATATAAAATAAAACATTATAATTACTAGTTAATATACATAATACTATTGTAATAAGAATAACAATTAAATACTTAAAAATATTATTATTTCTAATAGTATTAATACATACCATACCAGATAAAATTATAGTAACAATCCATTCCATAACTAAGATATTTTCTATGTTACTTATAAAACTAAATAAATTAACTTGTTTTAATATAAAATATTCTGGAAACCTAACTATAGAAGCTAACTTATATCCAAATATAAAATTAATAAACATAACTACATTTATATTAGATATACAACCAATAATATAACCTTTACTAATTTTATAAAATTTATAATTGTTACTATAATCAATTATTAATAAATTAGGTAATAAAGATAGAATAGCAAATAATAAAATACCAGATATTATATTATTATTACTAATACTAAAATTAAAATCTAATTCACTTAATAAACCTAAACAAGCTAATAAAATAATACCTATAGAAATAAAGAATAAAATAAAACTAACTCTAGCAATTATGGTTATATCTTTACTACCATAAATACATATTCCAATAAATAATAATATTATCAATAAAATAGGAGTATTAGGTAATAAATAACTGCTAGTTAATACACCACAACCAATTAAATTAATAAATAAAATAATTACTGCTATTAAGTATTTATTATACTTATTAATACCTTTTTTATAAAAAATATATAATAAAAAATAACCTAACAACATTCCCATAAAACTACATAACAAAACATTATTAGAAGATTTATTAAATAATAAACTAAAACCTCCGCCTAAAAATAAAACTCTAGTAAGAAAAAAACTTAAATAATTGTATTGTTTCTCATTCATTATACAGTATTTCCATTCTTATTTATTGTAACTTCAACATATATTTTATAATTATTACTGACTCCAAATAAATTACTACCTGATTCAAAAGTAGTATCAATATAATTATTTATTTTATCTGTTAATATATTACTTATTTTATTACTTAGTTCATCATAATTATAAATATTATAATCAGTACTATTTATCATTCCATAACATTTAATA
>JAEDJT010000046.1 GCA_016296185.1 Bacilli bacterium | reverse complement strand
TTTGTAGAATTTTTATGCGGAGATAATCCAGAAAATTTTAAATTATTTTTCTATCAAAGAGTTTTTCTAAGGGCGGTAATGCGGCATAGATATGCTTACGCTACATATCCCCGTGCCTATTCAAAGAGTTTTTTATCAATCTTAGTATTGATGATACGTTGCATTTTATTCCCTAATTCTAAATTATTCGTAACGACAGGCGGAAAAGAGCAGGCGGCAGGTATTGCTAAAGAAAAAGTTGAAGAATTATGTAAGCTGATTCCTGGATTAAAAAATGAAATAGATTGGAGCCGTGGAGCTTCAAAATCTTCAAAAGATGACTTAATTTATATTTTTAAAAATGGAAGTCAACTAGATATTATCGCCGCAAGACAGAGTTCAAGAGGAAAGAGAAAGACCGGTGGTCTAATAGAGGAAGTTATTCTTGTTGACGGGACCTTGCTTAATGAAATCATAATACCCACTATGAATGTCGATAGGCGTTTGTCCGATGGATCTCGTAACCGAAGAGAAGTTATTAATAAGAGCTAGATATATGTGACTACCGCAGGCTGGAAAAATTCTTTCGCTTATGAAAAATTATTATAGATTTTAATTCAAGAAATTATAGAACCTTCTGAAGCTGTTGTTCTTGGAGGAACTTGGCGTATTCCAGTTATGGAAGAGCTCCTAAGTAAAAGTTTTATTCAAGAACTTAAAATAGATGGAACTTATAATGATGCCTCTTTCGCAAGAGAATATGAGAGTGAATGGTCTGGTGACGTAGAAAACGCATTCTTCTCATCAGAAAAATTTGATAAACATCGTTAGTTATTACAACCAGAATATGAATTTAGTAATCGTTCTTCAAAAAACGCATATTATGTATTAGGCATAGACGTAGGTAGAAAAGGATGCTCAACAGAATGTATTGTATTTAAAGTAACTCCGCAAGCATAGGGTTCATCTATCAAGACTGTTGTTAATCTTTATACTTTTGAAGATGACCATTTTGAAGATTAGTGCATTGCAATTAAGAAGCTATTTTATAAATATTAGGCGAGAGCTATTGCTATTGATGCTAATGGTTTAGGTATTGGACTTGTTGATTATTTGGTCAAATCTCAAATAGACCCAGATACTGGAGATTTTCTTCCAGATTTTGGAATCATTAATGATGACGAAGGATTTTATAAAAAATATAGAACAAAAGAAGTTCAAGATGACGCTTTATTCTTAATTAAAGCTAATGCCCCAATTAATACAGAAATATACGGATATATTCAAACTCAATTAAATAGTGGCAGAATTAAATTTTTAATAGATGAAGGTTAGGCTAAATTAAAATTAATGTCAACTAAGAATGGTTAGGCAATGGATTCTAATAAGCGGGCGGAATACCTAAAGCCATTTACTTTAACTACTATTTTAAAAGAATAGATGCTAAATCTTGTTGAACAAAATGAAGGCGTTAATATTATTTTAAAATAGGCTTCAAGGGCTATAAAGAAGGATAAATTTTCTGCTTTTGCTTATGGATTATATTACATTAAAAAAGAAGAAGAAAGAAGTAAACGAAGAAAGAAGCATAATTTTGCGAATTTTATGTTCTTTAATTAACTTTGGTCGATTTTAAATTATAGTAATAATTTATTTTTAATATTTTTATGTAAGAGAGTGGTGAGAAAATGAGAGCTTCAAGAGGAGAAATCAAAATAGAAGAAATTTTGCAATCTGCGGGATTATCTTTTAAAGAAGAATATATTTTTGATGATTTAATATCTACAAGCGGCAAGCCACTTAGATTTGATTTCGCTATATTCGATGATAATGGCGATTTAGATTTTTTAATTGAATATCAAGGCATTTAGCATTATGAACCTAAAAGTAAATTTGGCGGAATGTCAGGATTAAGAAAATAGCAATACAATGATATGAAAAAAAGAGAGTACTGCGAAAAACATAATCTAAATTTAGTTATTATTCCTTATTGGGATGAAGGACGCATGGATTATGATTATATAATGAGAGCGGCAGGTTATTAAAATAAGAAAGGGGTGAATATAATCTATGATAGATAGGATGCCTATTAGATAGCAATCTAATGTTTAGTCTACTGTTGAATAGCATTATCATAAACCCTTTTCTTCAACAGATTATTCTCGAATAAAAGTAGGCACAAAAACTTTAGAAGATGCTATTCTAAGTTTAGGTGATTTAAAAAAAGTTGGTAATCAATTTGCTGATAAAAATTTTGTATTACAAGCCTTATATAATGATGATTTTGAAACTCTAAGAGAAATTTCAGATTTCTTTTATAAAACAAGCGGTATTTATTAGAGACTATGTAGATATATGGCATATCTATATAGATATGATTGGTTTTTAACTCCTTATGTTCAAGAGAGTGAATTGAGTCCAGAAAAAATAAAGACTTCTTTTTATAAAGCTCTAAATTATTTAGATAATTTTGAAATAAAGAAATTTTTTGGTGAAGTTGCTTTAAAGGTAATTAGATACGGATGCTATTATGGATATTGTATTCCGCAAGATGATAGAATGGTAATTTAGGAGCTCCCTGTTAATTATTGTCGGTCTAGATTTTTTGTCAATGGTGTTCCAGTAGTAGAATTTCAAATGAAATTCTTTGATGATACTTTTAGAGATACTACTTAGAGAGCTAAAATGTTAAGTCTATTTCCTAAAGATTTCCAAAAAGGATATAGATTATATAAGGAAAATAAGTTACCTGCATAGTTTTTAGGAGACTAGACTGGATGGTATATGTTAGAGCCAGGTAGCGCTATTAAATTCAATATTAATGGCGAAGATTTCCCAATGTTTGCTTCTGTTATTCCAGCTATTATTGATTTAGATACTGCATAGGATTTGGATAGAAAAAAGATGGAATAGAAATTATTAAAAATAGTAGTTCAAAAAATGCCTTTAGATAAAAATAATGAACCTATTTTTGATGAAGATGAAGCGGCAGTTTTACATAATAATGCTGTGCATATGCTTAGCCGAGCCATTGGAGTAGATGTATTAACTACTTTTGCGGATGTCGCTGTTGAAGATATGGCTGATACAAGTAATACAACAGCAACTGATGATTTGGAGAGAGTAGAAAGATAGATTTATAATGAAGCGGGAGTTTCCTAGAAATAGTTTAATACTGATGGTAATCTAGCTTTAGAGAAATCTATTTTAAATGATGAGGCTTCTTTATATAATTTAATTGTATAGTTTGAAAGATTTTTAAATGATTTAATGAAACCTTTTAATAAATCTCCTAAAAAAATTACTTTCAAAGTTTAGCTATTAACAACTACAATTTATAATTATAAAGAGATGGCTAAATTATATAAAGAATAGACTCAATTAGGTTATTCTAAAATGCTTCCTTAGATTGCTTTAGGACAATCTTAGAGTTCTATTTTAGCTAATGCATATTTTGAAAATGATATTCTTGATTTAGTAAATGTCTTTATTCCTCCTTTAATGAGTTCTACTATGAACGCAGATGTTCTTAATAGAAATAAAAATGCGGAAAGCGGGGCCAATCCAACACAGCCCGCGAGTGGAGAAGTAGGAAGAAAAGAAAAAGCTGATGATGAAAAATCAGAAAAGACTATATTAAATAAAGAAAGTATGAATTAAGGAATGATAGTTTATGCCTAAATACCGTTTAAGGACTATTAGTGACCCTGAGTTCATCAATTTATCTCCATTAGATATTAATCCTCTTATTTCTAAATGTGAAATCAAAGTTTTTTATCTTGGTCCAAATAGAAATAAGACATTGATAGATAAAGAAACAGCAACAGAAATGTCTACGAGTCTTAGAGGATCTCCTATTGTTGGATACTACAAGCCCGAAAAAGGAGACTTCGAAGACCATGGAGATATAGTTACTATCGAAGGCTCTAAAGTTACTTTTGGTTGCAAAACAATTCCCTATGGATTTGTTGCTCCTGATGCAAAAGTATGGTTTTAGTGTTTCGAGCAATTTGATGAAGAGGGAAATAGTCATATTAGAGAATATTTAATGACTGAAGGTTATTTATGGACTGGACAATATCCTGAATGTAAAAACGTTATAGATGAGGGTCGTCCGCAATCTATGGAATTAGATAAAGACACTCTTAACGGATATTGGTCAGAAAATATTAAACCTAATATGGAATTTTTTATAATCAATGACGCAATTTTTTCTAAGTTATGTATTTTAGGAGAAGATGTTGAGCCTTGCTTTGAAGGCGCTTCACTTTATTCTAATAATCAAAAATCAATGGGTTCTACATTATACACTATGATGAAAGACCTTGAGACAGCCTTAAAAGGAGGAAAAGAACAAATGGATAAAGATTTAAATATAACACCTCAGGAAACTCCTGAGACTCAGACTCCCACACCTGAAACAGAAGCTCCTGCCCCTACTGATACTCAGGCTGAAGATACTTCTACTGGAGCTGAAAGCACTCCTGCAGAAGATGCTGCAGATGCTTATGCAAAAGAGGATAAAGAAGATAAAAAAGAGGATAAGCCTGCTGATAAAGAAAATGAAGCTGATGATATGTCAGAAGAGGAAAAGAAGAAAGCTACTGAAAATAAGTGCGGCGATGATGAGGAAAAGAAAAAGTATTCTCTTTTAGAGGAGCAATGCAATACTCTTAAATCTCAGTTGGAATCTGCACAAGCAACTATTAATGAGTTAAATGCATTTAAGTTGAAGATTGAGCAGGAAGAAAAGAAAAAACTTATTGGCTCTTTCTATATGCTATCTGAAGAAGATAAGCAAGATGTTGTTACTAATATTGATAAGTATTCTTTGGATGAAATTGAAGCTAAACTTTCTGTAATTTGTGTTAGAAAAAAGGTCAATTTTAATTTAGAGGATTCTAATAAAAATGATAATAATACAGATGAGAAAAATCCCGCAACTACTTTTAATTTAAATGGTACAGGCGGAGATTCTACTCCTGGATGGATTAAATCCTTAAGAAATACTAAACTATAATAATAATAGGAGGATAAAATAGATATGGCTAAATTTACAAGAATTGGTTATGGTCAAGTTGAGCCTAACCAGCTTTCAGGAATTAAGACTGGTCAGCTTTTTGCAAGTTTGCCTCTTGACAGCAATGTAAAAGTTCTTCAATAGGGCGAATATATGTACTATGATGGCGCTGCTCATAAGGTAACAGCTGATCCTACTGTTGTAGGTATGGAGCCTTTTATGGTATATCAAGAAATTAAGATTTATGAGAGTTATCTAAGCTATAAAGATTTTGCAATGATTAGAGTTGGAGATAACTACGTTACACACAGACCTTTTACCGGTGCTTATGGTGATGGTGCTGAAAATATCGGTGTAAATGCAACTCCTGGTCATACTGAGTATGGTTATCGTATGGATGGCATTTGTCCTAGATTGGTAAAGACTAATATTGGTGATATTTATACTACCAATATGGTTGCTACTGGTGTAGAGTACAATGAAGGTGATGTTCTCAAATTGAAGAAGAATGTTGACTCTAATACTCTTGTTCTTGATAAGGATGGAGATATTGATACTATTCAGTTTGTAGTAAATAAAGTATATACAATGCCTGATGGTCAACCAGGTCTTAAGATTCAAAGAATTAAGTAATTTAAAGGAGGTTAAAAGACTATGGCACTTGATAATACACAATTAGTATTGATGGGTAAGGCTCTTGCAAAGGCTCAGCCTACAGCTCCTGTTGCTTATTCTTATGGAGATGAAAAGTTCAGTTATACTCAGCTTAATGAAGCTTTCAGAAATGAGATAAATGAAATTGCAGGTACTTACTCACTGTTTAGAGAAAATAAGAATAGAATTTTCAAACTTTTTGAGGAAATCATTGATGATGTTCTTCCTGTAAGAGTTATGGAAATGTACAAGAATTTTGCAGAAATTAAAACATTTAATCAGGGCGATAAGCCTATCTTTACATAGAAGACTACTCAGGCAGCAAAGAGACGTGCTAAGCAGTTCATCGGTAAAGTAGGACTTGCTGGTATCTATGAAGTATTCAAGCTTGATGGTAAGTCTTATGAAGTTGTTACTAACGCAATCGGTGGCGCAGCTCAGATTGGCTTCGAGGAATGGCTTGATAAGAGAGTTGATTTCGCAGAGCTTCTTGATATTGTAATGTCAGGACTTGACGAGTGCATCTACGTTGAAATTGAAAAGCAACTAATCGGTGCAATCGGAAATGTTCAAACTGTTAATAAGACATCTCAGGCTGGCTTTGTAGAGTCTGAAATGGATAAGTTGCTTACTATTTCTGATTCCTATGGCGCTAAGGCTGATATTTATTGTACTTTTGAATTTGCGGCAACTATGGTTCCTTCTGAGGGCTGGGTTTCTAATGAAATGAAGAACGAGAAGTGGAATAACGGTTATATTGCAAATTATAAGGGACATAGAGTAATTGTTCTCCCTCAGTCTTTTGAAGATGAAACAAATACTACAAAGGTTCTCAATCCTGCTTACGCTTGGTTGATTCCTTCTGGCGCTACTAAGCCTGTTAAGATTGCTTTTGAGGGCGGCACTATTGTAGATGAGTATGTAAATTATGACCGTTCAAGAGAGATTCAGGTATATAAGAAAGTTGGCGTAAGAGCTATCTTTACTAATGATATCTGCGTATACGAGAATACATCACTCACTAGAACCTAATAAAATTAAATAAGGAGATTAAAAGAGATTTTTAATCTCCTTATTTTTCATATATAACAAGGAGAAAAAAGGAGAAAATTTAATATGGAACAAAAAATTTCAACATCTAATTTAGTATCAGTAACTAATAGAAATAATGGTACTACTGGATACACTCTTTCTAATGGTATTCATAGAACATTTAATTTGAAAGAAACCAAGAAAATTGATTTGGAAGAATTAAGAGAGTTAAGCACTATCCCTGGCGGAGATTTTCTTTTAAAGAATTATCTTATTATCAATGATAAGAGCGCTTTAGAGTATCTTGAGCTTAATCCTGAGCCTGAATATTTTTATACAGAAGAAGAAATAAAGACTCTTCTGCTTTCTGGAAGTGTAGATTAGCTTGAAGATTGTCTTAATTTTGCTCCTCAAGGCGTAATTGACCTTGTAAAGTCTCTTGCAATTCAACTTGAAATTCCTGATATTAGAAAGAGAGATTTAATTTTTGAAAAAACTGGCTTTAATGTTAATAATGCCATTAATGTAAATAAAATTCTTGATACAGAGCCTGCTGAAAAGACAGATACTGAAACTGTACAGAGAAAGGCTCAACCAATAGGAGATACTACTAAAGATACTGCGGCTCCCGCAAGAAAATATAATGTAGTAAAGTAATTTTAAACATAAGGAGGAATTAAAATGGGAACCCCATTTGAATTAGTCTATGATACCTTCCTCTCTAAAATTACTGATGATATGTATATGGAATTAACTGAAAGAGAAACAAATGATATGTTGGAGGAATTACTAATTCCTTCAATTTATCAATTTGAATTTCCAAGAGTTGATTTAAGTTATGAAAAAAGCTTTATTGAAGATTAGAGTACTTATTGCGGTGTGGAAAGCGATAATGAAGAGGTAATTTGCTTTATATATGGCGGCGGATATTTTCATTCTGATTTAACACAAGAAGAGATTAATATCATTGCTACTTATATGGTAGCAGAATGGCTAGGACAGTAGCTTGCATCTATTGAAAATGTAAGAGAAAAATATAGCGGTTCTGATTTCAAATTTACTTCACAAGCTAACCATATGGCAAAAGTATTAGCTTTAAAGAAAAATTATGAAAAGGAAGGCTTTCATTTATAGCGTTTATATAAGAGAAGAAAGAAAGATGAAAGTGGCATATATTTATCTACTCTAGTATCATTGAGAGGAGAAGATATATGACAAACATTCTAAAATATGATGTATCTGTAGATACAAAGGCTTTAATTCATAATTTAAGACGCATAACAAATTAGATATATAAACTTCTTCCAAGTAGAGAAGAAGGATTGGATTGGTAGAAACCTTTAGAAACATTGATAGAAGAACTTGGCGGCTTAGATAGGCTTCTATCATATGATACACCTACTTTTTTAACATTATTATGTAAATTAGAAGGGCTATTCATTTTAACTCAAGAAGAAGATTTTCTTCTTTATAGGAGAACAATATTTGAATGTCTTGGTTTAATGAATAGAATTATTCAAGAATGTCAGGATTACGCAATTTAAATCGAAGATTGGAATATTACGGCGGCTGCCAACGTGATAGAATGATTCGAGATAAACTTTGGAGTTTACAAAAATCAATATTATATTCATATTAGTCTGGTACTATAGCAGTACGAGATGATGAAACTTTTGAATATACTAATAGATTCAAATGTCTTATTAATCCAGATAAGCTAAAAAATGATTATGATAATAAAATTATCTCAATTCCTTATAATGCTCCAATAGTAGGTGAAGATTAGAAGATTGAGGTGCCAACAAACGTAAAACCCGGAAGCGTATTTTATTGGGAAGATACTGGCACTTATTGGATAGTCTATTTACAAGAAAAAACAGAATTAGCTTATTTTAGAGCGGAAATAAGATAGTGTAAAAAAGAAGTAGAAATTAATGGACATATCTATAAAATTTATTTTAGAGGTCCAGTAGAAACCCAAATTAATTGGAGATAGAAAAGCAATATATCATTTAATGATTTAAATTATACTGCTATTATCTATATTACAAAGAATGAGGAAACTTTAGACTATTTTCATAGATTTAAAGAAATAAAAATAGATGATAAATTATGGGAAACACAAGTTGTTAACCCAGAAAGCGGAGATGGCGTTTTGGAAGTAAATCTAAAAGAAACTTTTACGAACTCTATCGCCGAAGAGATCTAGAAAGAAGAGGAATCTTAGGAGCCATTGCCGCCTGTTACTTCTTCTATTGTTGGAGAATTTGAAATATACCCTGGAGATATTAAATCCTATACATTTGATTCTCCTATTGAAGATGGTATTTGGGCAGTTAATAATTCTAAGGTTAGAATAATTAAATAGACAAAAGATTCTGTTACTATTGAGGTTGTAACTTCAAAAAGCGGCAATTTTAAATTATCCTATTTAAACGGTAATGATGTAATAGAATCTGTTGATATTACCATAAAATCATTATGATAATAAAGAGATAAAAGGAGTTTTTATAATGAAGAAAGACTTAGCTATTAAAGAGTTAAAATCATCTTTTCTTTCTGTTGAAAAAGATATTGGAACTATTATAAATAAATTATTTATCGAAAGCCGCCCTTATAGTGATATGCTAAAGAGACTTTTAATGATAAATACTAAAGATTGTTTAGAAAATCAAACAGATGTTTGCAGAAAATTAATTTCAAGTACATCTGTTAAAGATTTAAAAGAAAAAGGCTATATTAGAATTATTCCAAAGTTAGATTTTGGAGAGCATGAAGAAGTAAAGTCTTATATTTTAATTACAATGGATAATTTTACTCCAAATGCTGGAAATCCTGAATTTAGAGATTGTACTATTACTTTTGATGTAATTTGTCATACAAAATATTCTGATTTAGGAGACTATCGTATTAGACCTTTAAAAATTTGCGGTTATATTGATGGAATACTTGATAAAACAAGACTTTCTGGAATTGGTATTTTGAATTTCGTCGGTGCTAATCAGTTAATCTTAAATGAAGAACTTCAAGGATATACTTTAATGTATAGAGCAGTTCATGGTTCAGATGATACTTTAACTGAGGAAGAGGACGAATCATATGGAAGTTAATAGATTACTATTACTTTCAAAAAATGACATTCCTTTTCCAGAGGGAAGATTAGTAATCCATTAGCCTACAATAAAAGAAATAGGATATATTGGAGAAAAAAATTTTTATCAAGGTTGTAGTTTTTTAGCTTTAGAAAAAAATACTTTGCCGATATAGGACAAAAATAATTTATGCAATCAAAGTAATTTTGAAATAATAATGTCAAC
>JAEDJT010000045.1 GCA_016296185.1 Bacilli bacterium | reverse complement strand
TTATATTTCTTAAATTTAGTTTTATTAATGCTTTTTAAAGCATTAATAAAATCTTCTTCATTATGTACTACATAACAATAATTCATAGATTTTAAATAACTTCCAAATATCATTTGATGATCATTAAAATGTTCTTTATATTTATGTTGTCTAGGTACTGTTATTACCTTTTTATCTTGTTTTAAAGCATCAAATACACATGATGGAGTTGTATGACATATAAATATATCACATTTACTTATATAACTTTGCATCTTATCATAAGGAATATAATCAAATACTTTAACATTATTATTAAATTTATGATTAGATTCACCACATTGTACTATTATTTCTTCATCAGTAATATTATCAATATAATTAAATAACCTATCAAATTTAAACTTCTGAGTTCCAACTGTAACTAATATCATTTAATATACCCCCTCTAAATACTTAGCTTTTTTAAATATCTTAAGCATTTCTTTATGTTGTACATAAAAAATTGTACTTATTGGATATATCATATAACCTGTTAATGTTGGATTGTCAATTCTATCAAATACTTCTAAATAAATTATTTTCTTATTATGAATAAAACCTAAAAAACTCATTAAAACACATGAATGAGCTCCAGTTGATACAATAACACTTGGATTATATTTATAAAAATAATAAATAGATTTAAATAAATTTATTATACATACTAAAGGATATTGTAATGGATAATATCTAGCTCCATATTTTAAATATCTAATATTATATTTATTTTTAAACCTTAAAGAAACATTATTCTTTTCCGTAATAATTACATAATTATAATTTTTAAATAACTTCTTTAATCTTATTAATTCAGTAAAATGTCCCCCAGCACTAGATATAAACATAACATTATTACTCTTTTCTTCCTTATATTTTGATATTATAGATATCAAAATATACATTAATAATATAAATATCTTTCTATCAAAAGTTGCATCAAAAACACTAAACATCATTAATGAAATAAATAATAAAGAATATATTAAATTATCTTTATTCTTTCTATATAAAATAATATTAGATAAACCATATATAATTATAAATACATAAACAAATAAACCATATATTCCATAATCTATCCATAATTGTAAAGGATAACTATGAGGAGTATCTTCTAAATATCTAGAATTACCATAAGAATAATATTTAAAAGAATTATAACCATGTCCTACCAAATAACCATTATCTCTAATATATTTTAAACAATCATTATAATACCAAAATCTATGCGTAACACTCTCTTTATCATATTTTAATAATTCTAATTGATGAATAATTTGATAAGGTATAAATTTATAATCTAAATAAACCTTCTTCCCATTAATATCAATACTATTAATTTTTAAATTAGTATACTTATCAATTCCTTCAATATAAATCATATAATACTCAGAATTATCTTTAGTATTAAAAGTAATTGTATTATTCGTAAATGCCTTAACTTTTCTATCAGTTGGAATTAAACCATTTAAATAATACTCTACTAAATAAATCTTTTCATTATTCCTATTCTCATAATCAATACTAATAGTATATTCCGTATTACCTTCTAAATAAAAATCAACAATATAATAATTATTAGATTCCTTAACATTACTAATTTCTAAAGGTTTACTTATTGGTTTAATAGTTAAATAAACAATAATAGTTATTAAAACAATAAAGATTATTGTTTTAATAAATTTATTAATCTTACTAAAAATATAATAAATAATAAAAGATATTATTATTAATACTATTATTTCTATTAAAAATAATAAAACATTATGATTAATTAAATATGATCTAAATAATGATATAGATATTAAAGAAGGAATAATAACAGAAATTATACTGTTAATAACATTAGATATCTCTTTATTATTTTTATATATTATTAAATATAATATATAAATAAATAATACTATTATTAAATCTATTGTCATCATTTTAGAAAATGTAAATAAGAATAACATTATTGTTATGTTAAAACAAAATAAATGTAAATATTTATTACTGTCATCATTAGATATTAAATATAATGATGAAATAGCTCCTAATACACCTATTAAACCAGAAGCATTAGGATAGTTTAAAGTACCATAAAATCTATCTATACTGTTAATATAAGTATCACCAAAATAAGATGATATATTTATTAAAATTAAATCATTAGAAAGACTAACACATAGTATTCCTACTAACATATAAAATACTGACAATAGTTCTAATAATAATACTATATTATTATCTTTTAATATAGTTCTTCTAAGTATTAAACATGAATATATAATACATGATTCTATTATTAAATTAGTAAGGTTTAAATTAAAAGGTAAAACATTTAATTTAAATATTAGTATTAATAGATTAAGTAAAGGAAATATACCTAATATTATATCTAATTTATCTAATTTAATTGTTTTTCTAATACAAATAAATATTATTAAGTCTAATAGTAATAATACTATTGAAATAGTTAATTGATATATTAATTTAAAAGGCCATAGTAGTAATAATAGCATTAATATAAATATTAAATAATAATGTATTTTATTTAAATACTTCATATTACCACCCTCTTATATAGAATAACATTATTTTGTAAATAAAAAAATAGTTATTCGTATTTAACTATTTTTTTATTTAATATTGTAACTAGTACTAAACTAATCGAAATAAATGATATTATTGCCCATATAACAAATGATTTTGTATTTGGATTTTTTACTTCTTCATTCTTTTGCCATACAGCATAATATACTATACTTGAATCTTTTATTGTATTTGTAGTACCAGGTTGAACTAAATCATTAGGTATTTCAGTTGAATCTTCTAACTTAGTAGTACTCCATCCTACAAACTTAGCATTATCTTTACTTAAATTACCAATATTATCCATTACTTCATATGATAATAAAGTTAAATACTTATTATTATCAACAGGTACATTACCCGATGTAGAACCATTACCGTCATAAGTAACAGTATATCTATCTTCTAAATAATCTGCTATTTCATTATTATTAATATCTTCCGCTAATACAGCAAAATATAATACATCACTTTTACCAATTTTAATCTCTGTATCAGGATCTACAATACTATCATCATATTCTTTGATTATTGGTAATTCATTTAAAGACCAACCAACAAATGTTGCATTATTAGCATCTAAATTACCTTCATTACCTTTAACACGATAAGTATATTTTTCTAAATATTTATTATTATCTACTGGAACTTCTCCAGAAGTAGCAGTATTCTTGTCATAAATAACAGAATAACCATCTTCATTATAATCACAAATATCATTTTCATTAGTATCAGCACAGAATACAGCATTTAAATTAATATCAGTATCAGTAATAATAATAGAATTATCTTTTGTATATATTTTATGAGTTGTATCTTTTTCAGTTAATAAACCTAATTCCTCTTTAGCCCATCCGATAAAGATAGCTTTATCTAACTTCAAATCATCCGTATTATCTAATACCTTAGCAGTTAATTTAGTTAAATATCTATTACTATCTACTGGAACAGTACCTGATGTTGCAATATTTTCATGATATATAACACTATATCTATCTTCTTTATAGTCAGCTATTTCATTTTCATTAATATCCTCTGCAAATATAGCATAATAATCAACATTACTTGTTCCCATCGTAACTACCGTATCAGGATCAATAGTTCCAGCATATCTTTCTGTAACTATTTCAGTTAACTCTGTAGTTGACCATCCATCAAATGTAGCCTTAACCATATCTAAATTACCTGTATTACCTTTAACACGATAAGATAAACCTGATAAATAACTATTATTATCAATTGGAGGATTACCAGTTGTAGCTAACGCTCCGTAATAATTAGCTCTATATTTATCTTCTTTATAATCACAAATATTATTATTATTTATATCAGCACAGTACAATGCATAATATGTAATGTTAGAATCACCCATTTGTTTTACTGTTCCTGGTTCAATAACACCTTCATAACGACTTGTTATAACTTCATTAATTAAAGTAGAACTCCATCCATCAAATATTGCATTAGTAGCTTTCAAATTACCTGTATTACCTTTAACTGTATAATTAATACCAGTTAAATACTTATTTCCATCTATTGGAACAGAACCAGTACCAATACCTTTATCATATATAACAGAATATTTATTTTCCTTATAATCACAAATACCATTTTGATTTTCATCAACACAGTATACAGCATATAAATTAACATCACTATCAACAATAGTATCAATACTACCAGGTTCCAATACAGCATCATTAGCTTCATTAATAATTTCACTAATTACAGATTTAGACCATCCAGCAAACGCTGAAGTATTCTTTTTCAAATTACCAGTATTACCTAATATAGTATAATTACTACCACCTAAATATACTTCATTATCAATAGGAACTGTACCCTCTGTAGCACCATTATCATTATAAATAACACTATAAGTAACAGGAGCTGTATAATAAAAATAATCATCCCATTTTAATCCAGAATTACATTCAGATACATAATAAATTATATCTCCACTAGAAAGACCAGTTTTATCTAATTTTGTACCTTCGTTTATTGGAGTTAATACTCCATATTCTTTTATACCGACATAATTACCATAATATGAATCTAAATAAAAAGTAATATACATTTCAGCATCAACATCTACTTCTTTTTTATATGCAGAATATAAACTTTGTTGAGAATCATCTACATTAGATAAATAATCATAGTAATTAAAACTTGAATTTTCATCTTGTCTATAATACAAATCAGGATTTATATATGAACCTCTAAATCTAAAAGAAACAATTTGACCAGATAAAACATTAAAATTTTCAGACTTCGCATAATATCTTCCATAATCATCTAAATCATAAAAGTCAATATTAGAATTTTCATTCAATGAACTATCTCCACTTACAACAAGATTGTCAGAAGAATCATAAACACCAAAATTTATTGGAGTAAATTTATACCAAGTTGTTTTTTCAGGAACATTTGCATTACATTTAACACAAATTTCATAATCATTTGAAAGACTAGGATCGTCTTCTTTTTCAACATTATTTGTTGTTGGATATAAAGCAATACCAGCAGTAGCATTATTATAATAATCAAAATCAGAAGAGTTTGAAGAATCAACCTTTTTATCATCGCCAACATCCATAGTTTCTATAACTTCCCAACCAATATAAGAATCAGAGGAATTAAATAAATCAGAATAATTAGCTATCGTACCAGAAGAACCTTCATCAAGTCTCACATGCTTAGTAAATTCAGTATCCATCTCGGACCAATCATAATAACTATAACCACCACGATTTGCATCATATAATTTATTAATACAATCATCTTTTGACATTTCACCGCTGCAATAAACAATATAAGTGTGGCCATAAGATTCACTAGAATTACCATTATGCTTTTGAGCAACTGTTACAACAGTATCAAAAGGAACAAAAGTACCATCAATCATATCTTCGTATTTCATTATTGTTCCAGCACTATAAGAAACATTTTTCTTAAATAAAATAGTAGATACGCCAGTTAACAAAAGCAAAACAAATACTACAAAAAAAACTTTAAAATTTTTATTTACCTTCATACACACACCTCTATTATAAATAATTATAACATTAATAAATTTTAAAAAAAAGAAAAAACTCACTTACCGTGAGTTATATCTATTTCGTCAATAACAGATAATTGTTTTTGAGAATCCGAAATACTTTTTTTACAAATTTTTACCAATCTAAATAATCTATCCATTTCCTTCTCATTAGATGATTCCTTAATTTTAACAAGATACTCATTAATAAGCTCATCATTAGCTTTAATATAAGCCTTAATCTTATTAACAACATCATTTACTTCCATTCTATTCATACTCTCACCTACTTATAAACATATTATAACATACATAATTAAAATAAACATTGCAATTATACATCTCCAACATAAACATAATAATTAAAAAAATTTTTTTACAAAAAATATATAAACAAAAAAAGTTTTTATATGTAAGAAAAATACAAGAAGATAAGTAAAAAAAGAAAAATAAAAAAATATTGCCCATCAAAATAACTTTTTATAGATTTTACAAATTAGCATAAATAATGTATGTTTAACAAAAAAAAGGAGAGAAATATGACCAACTTAGAAAACAACATATTAGAATTAAAAAAAGAATTCGATAGAATAAAAAAATTAAACTATATAAAATCATTAAGAAAAGGATCAACAGGAGTAGGATATACATTTGAAACATTAATAAACAAAAAAGAAGATACATCATATTTACCTGACTACAAAGGAATAGAAATAAAAACAAAACTTGGTAATAGCAAAACAGCAATATCTCTATTAAGTATGGTACCAAATATGACTATAAATAATACAAGCCCTTTATATTACTTATTAGACAAATTCGGATATCATAAAAACCAAAGTAGAAGATTTTACGCAAAATGCGAATATCAACCAAAAAAACTAATACAAAACAAATATTATTTCGAACTAGATATAATTAATGACTTATTAATATTAAATATAAAAAACAAATATAAAAAAACAATATCTAATGTTATATATTGGAATATATATGAATTATTAGAAAGAGCATATATTAAATTAAATAATTTAGCATTTATAACAGCATATAGTAAAACAATTAATAATAATATATATTACAAATATAAAAAAATAGACTTTTATAAATTAAAAAAAAAGAAACAATCATAGAATTAATTAAAGAAAATAAAATTTATATAGAATTCAACATAGAAAAAAAAGATGAATCTAGAAATACTTTCCTCGTACATAGAGGAGCAACTCTAAAAATTGAAAAAGAATACATTAATGAACTTTTTATAACAAATAAAAAACTCAACTAATGTTGAGTATTTTTCAAATGGTCGAGAAGACAGGATTCGAACCTGCGACCCCTAGTTCCCAAAACTAGTGCACTACCAAGCTGTGCTACTTCTCGATTAATATGGTGCGCCCAAAGGGAGTCGAACCCCTAACCTTTTGATCCGTAGTCAAACGCTCTATCCAATTGAGCTATGAGCGCATAACAATGCATCTCTTTCTAAAACGCAAGTTAATTATAACTTTATTTTTTAAGAAATGCAAGTATTTTATGCTATTTTGTATATTTTTTCGAAAAAGATGTAGTTCTTTCTCTCAATGCACTAGTATGGAACACATTTTTATGTTCTAATGTTTCTGTTTTAGGTTCTTCTTTTATAACTAATGTTTGATTTAGTTGACGAACTAAAACTTTATCATCTCTTTCTTCAGGTTGTTCTAATAATCTTTGATTTAACTCTCTAGATTTTTCTTGAACTTTATCTAAAAGTGGTAATGATTGCATATCAGTAACTACTATACGATCATCTTTTATTAACTTATCTATAAATTTAGTACTAACTAGTAATTTTTCTGATAATTGACTAACACTTATACCTGGATATTTCTTAGCAAACTCTACTATATAATCTAATACTAAATCTTCTGTATATCTTTTATCAGCTTTCATTGCTAATACTATTTGTTCTAATGAAGCAAATGGATATCTTTTTAATGTATTTTCTAATAATTCATAGAATTGTTGTCTATTAACAGTTCTTCCATTAACTCTATATAGTTCAAAAGCCATATTTCCCATATAAGTCACCCCTTTAAGTAAAATGTATTATAGCATACTTTTATAAAAACACAAAATAAAAACAGCGATTATTACTAATCGCTGCTGTATTGCTCGATGGTGTCCCGCTGGAGATTCGAACTCCAGACCCTTTGATTAAAAGTCAAATGCTCTACCGACTGAGCTAGCGGAACAAGAATGGCTGCCTTGGATGGACTCGAACCATCGGAATGTCAGAGTCAAAGTCTGATGCCTTACCACTTGGCTACAAGGCAATACAGAATGGTGGGAGAACATGGATTTGAACCATGGAACCCGAAGGAACAGATTTACAGTCTGCCGCGTTTGACCACTTCGCTATTCTCCCAAAAAAAGTGGTGCCGACTGAGGGAGTCGAACCCCCAACCTACTGATTACAAGTCAGTTGCGCTGCCAGTTACGCTAAGTCGGCACAAATGGTGGGAGATACAGGACTCGAACCTGTGACCCCTTGCTTGTAAGGCAAGTGCTCTAACCAACTGAGCTAATCTCCCAAATTTCCTCTGGACAAATCTAATTCTACCAATATAAATGACATATGTCAACAAAAAGTTTTATTTTTTTTATTTTTTTTCAATATGTCTATTTTATGGATATAAATGGGTCTCATCACATCCAAAAAGATATTAACACATATTTTTTAATAATAATAGTATTTTTTTACAAATATATTATTTTTTTTATATTAATATAAAATACTATTCTATATATATAATATAAATGGCATTAAAAAAAGATACTAGAGGGTATCTTTTCTGTTTCCATCATGGTGGCTCCAGCGGGAATTGAACCAGCGACACAAGGATTTTCAGTCCTCTGCTCTACCGACTGAGCTATGGAGCCAAAATGGCGGTCCGTACGGGATTCGAACCCGTGATCTTCTGCGTGACAGGCAGACGTCATAGGCCTCTAGACTAACGGACCAAATTGGTTGCGGGAGAAGGATTTGAACCTACGACCTTCGGGTTATGAGCCCGACGAGCTGCCAGACTGCTCCATCCCGCGATATCAGGCGCGTCGTTCTGACGACGCTAATCATTATATCGCAGTCTCCATCATCTGTCAATACATTTCTCCAAATTTTTTCTTCAGGTAGCCGTCCATGTTCCCGTGCGCAGAGAGCGTCAGCTCCTCCATGCCGAACATCCGCATCGCCGCCTCCAGGATCGCGATGCCGCTGGGAATGATGTCCGCGCGGTGCGGCATCAGGCCCACAATCTGCCGGCGCTCGGCGATCGGCAGGCGGGACAGCCGCCGTCCCCACGCGCATACGTCCGCGCGGGGCACGCGCATGCCCTCGCACAGCCGCGCGTCAAACAGCGGCACGCCCTTCTGCATCGCGCCCAGCGTCGTCATCGTGCCGCCGACGCCCACCCAGCGCTCCGCCGCCGGGCAGGACAGCAGCGCCTGCGCATCCCTTCGGATCATGCTCATGCAGCGCTCCACCGTCGCCTCATAGTCCTCACAGCGCAGGACCGGCGTCTGCGCGTTCATGCGCACTGCGCCCATCTGCAGACTCACCGCGCCCAGCACATGCTCGTCCTCGCCGATGGTGAATTCCGTGGAGCCGCCGCCGATGTCGATGACGCCGCAGCGCCCGCCCTCGCTCGCGCCGATATAGGAGAGCACCGCCTCCTGCTCGCCGGAGATGATCTCAATCCGCGTGCCGCTGGCCGCCTCCGCGCGGCGGGTAAAGTCCTCGCCATTGGATGCGTCGCGCACGGCGCTCGTGGCAAAAACAAAAATCTCCTGCGCGCCGTCCCGGCGGGCAAGCACAGCCAGCTCCGCGACGGCCTCCACAGAAGACCTGATGCTCTGCTCGGTCAGCGCGCCGTTCACAAGCCCTGCGAACAGACGCGTCCCCCGACGTTCACGGCGCAGCGCGCACAGCCTCCCCTGCGTCCACTGCGCAATCAGCAGGCGAATGGCATTGGAACCGATCCCGATACAGGCAAGGCGCATGGCGTTCCCTCCGTGATTCGATCTAGGATTAATCTTCGCCGTAGACGTCAAACGCCAGCTCCTGCGCGATCTCGTCCAGGTTGCCGACCTCGTAGATGGTCTCGCCGTACCAGCAGTAGCCGTAGTCGCGGCGGGCTGTGCGCTCCACAAAGTCCGCCGTATTGATCTCCGAAAGCTCGGTCGTCAGCTGGTTGTTCCTGCTCTGCGCGTCATAGTACGCCTGCGCCGCGGCCTCCAGCTGCTTCTGCTGGCGCTCCAGGCTCACGGCCTTCGCAGGGAAGCGGGACAGCATAACCAGCGCAATCACGCCCAGCACCACGGACAGAATCCTGAAAGGCCGGATCCGCACCCTGTTCTTCTTCATGTCCGTTCCTCCGCTCCCTCGGTTTTCAAACGAATAGTGCGGTA
>JAEDJT010000095.1 GCA_016296185.1 Bacilli bacterium | reverse complement strand
GAAGTACAACAACCTGCTGTTACAGTTAACTTTAATGCAATGCCAAGTTTTGATCCTAAAGCAACACTTGATGAAGTGGTAGTAGCTGCTCAAGGAGTGTTCCAAGAAGGTGTTAAAAACTTAATTGCTACAATGACAGAAAAAATATATAGAGATTTACATATAAAAGAAGCTGAACTTAAAGAAAGAGAAGAAGCTTTAAATGAAAGAGAAAGAATGTTAAATGAACAAATGGCATCAATGCTAAGTTCGATGAATGGTGGTCAAGCTCCTGTAGAAGCTCCAGCAGAAACACCTGTTGAAGTACAATCAGAAGCTGCTGCACCAGTAGAAACTGCACCAGTAGAAGCTACACCTGCTGAACCAGTAGTAGTTCAAGCAGAAGCTGCTCCAGCTCCTGAAGCTCAAGCAGACGAAGGACAACCTGTTACTCCAGTAGTAGTATAAAACTTCAGTAATAAACTGAAGTTTTTTTTATATAATTTAATATGAAAGAAATATTAAGTGAATATTACAAAATAAATATAGATTTATATAAAGAATATAATGATGGCATTATATTCTTTGTTAATGGTTATAATTACTATTTATGTAAATGTAATTATGATGAAGAATATTTAAAATATATTAATATTTTTATACATAATATAAATATAAAACTACATAGTTTTGTATTTAATAAAGATAATAATATATTATCTAATGGATATATATTATTAAAATTAAATTATTTAATAGATAAGATTACTTTAGAAGATGTTAATAAATATAATATTGTTATTAATAATAGTGAATATATATCTATAAGAGAATTATGGTTGAGAAAGATAGATTATTATGAAGATAAAATAGATTTAAATAATAATTATAATTATGATTATTATTCAGGTATTATTGAAATGTTAATGAGTTATTTTAAAATAGAATATAAGGGTAGTGTTTATTTAACACATAAAAAGCTATATCTTGATACTGTTGAATTTTATAATCCAATGTATGTAACATTAGATTTAAAATTACGAGATATAGCTTCTTATATAGTGTTAAATAAAGATTATGATCTATTATATAAAATAATAACTAATTTAAACGATTATGAAAGACTTTTTTTATTTTGTAGATTAATTATTCCTTATAAGTATTTTGAATTATTAGATGACGTAATAACAAAGGAATTAGATGATAAAGAATTAGTTAAATATATTAATAATTATAAAGTATATGAAGATTATGTTAGAGATATAGAAAAGATATTTAATATTAATATATTTAAGTGGATAAAAAAAGAGTAGTTAAATTTCTACATTAACTACTCCTTCAATTTCTGGTATATCTGCTTTAATAGTTTCATATAAACCATTTTTTAATGTATCATCTTGAATTAAACATGCTGCACAAGCGCCTGTTAATTTAACATATACTATTTTATCTTCATATTTAACAAATTCTACATCGCCGCCATCCATATTAAGATATGGACGAATAGAATCTAGTAATTCTTTTATATGATCTATTACATTATATTCTTTTTCCACTTGTAATCACCTTTAATCATTATAAGTCATAATTTATTTGGTGTAAACTAATAGTTGTGGTATAATGTGTAACGTGAGGTGAAAAAATGCCCGAATATAAAGTAGGCGATGTAGTTAAAGGCAAAGTAACTGGAATAGAGAAATATGGTTTCTTTGTATTAACTGAAGCTGGTTATAGTGGCTTAATTCACATATCCGAGATATCAGATAATTTTGTAAAAAACGTTTATGACTATGTTGCAGTCGATGATGAAATCTATTCTAAAGTAATAGATGTTGATGATGAAAATAAAAAAATAAAGCTTTCTATAAAGAATTTTGATTATAGAAAAGATGGAAGTAGTAATGTTGATTTGAATGGTTTTGGTCCATTAAGAGAGAAACTTCCTATGTGGATAAGTGAATATAAGCAAGGTAAAAAGAAGTAAAATACTTCTTTTTTTTATTTTTTTATAAAAAAGTGTTGCAAAACTAAAAAAGTTGCGTTATACTCAAATAGTCATTTGAAATGAATGACTTAGGTGCCTGCCCAAGTGGCGGAACAGGTAGACGCACAGGACTTAAAATCCTGCGAGATTTAACCCTCGTGCCGGTTCAAGTCCGGCCTTGGGCACCATT
>JAEDJT010000012.1 GCA_016296185.1 Bacilli bacterium | reverse complement strand
GATTGAATATCTTTTTTTTTATTGTTTTTCAATTGATTCAAAAATATAATTGTCACCATCAATTTTGTAAGTGATTGTATATTTTGTAAATTTATCAATTTGATCTTCTTTAATTTCTTTTGTTTGTTCTGTAGTACTATAAACTTTATCTTTATTATTAATGTCACTGTATACTAATGTTTCTTCAGTTATATGATTTGCAAATGCAACTGCAATTGTAATTTTTGCTTCTTTTTTATTTTTAGTAGCTTCGATTGTTTTTGTTAATACTGATTTAATAGCATTGAAGTTTACATTACGATAATTTTCGTTAAATGCTTGGAAGTAAACATCTAATGATTTGTCATAAGTAAATGTGAAATATGATTCGTTTTCACTATCATTAGCATATCCTTTATCTTCCCAATCAATTCCAAATAATGTTTTAATTGCTTTTCTAACTTCTTCGCCTTTGATTATTGTTTCATAATTTGCTACTTCATAACCGTTTGCTTTTAGAGAAATTTGTAAGCCTTCGTCAATTATCATTGCATCTTTATTTTCATTTTCTATATATCTAAATGCTGTATTTAGAATATCTCCGTCTGTTAAATCTTTAACTGTTGTTTTATCATTACTATATAATTTTTCTTTTCCTAAGTATTCAGTTGCATAACCTAATTTCATTTCTGTTATATAGTTATTAGTTATTTCTTCTAACTTAGTTGTTTCTTCAGCTGTTGCTTCGGTTTGTTTGTTTCCATTTTTTAATACTAGTACAACTACTAATGCTACTACTATTAATATTGCTACTATAATTGCTATTTTTTTAGCATCTAAATTTTTCATCTTTGTTAACCTCTTTCCTATAATAAATAATAGCATATTATTAAAAAATAATCTATAATATATTTACTAGGATGTGTATATAAATGAATATAAAACCTGTAATTGGAATTTTACCTACAAGTAATTATATGTTAACTGATGATACTTTTCAGGATACATATAGGTTTGGTAATAATTATATTAATAAAATTATTGAAAATGGTGGTATTCCATTATTAATACCATATTCAAATGATAATGTTATTAAAGATGTTTTAGATATGTGTGATGGACTTATATTACCTGGTGGCGATAGAGTTTTAAATAGTAATTTGGAAGTTGTTAAATATTTTTATGATAATAAGAAACCTATCTTTGGTATTTGCTTAGGAATGCAAACTTTAGGAATGTTTTCTATTAATTTATATGAAGATGATAAAAGAGTGTTATCTTTAATTGAAAATGGTACTGATCATTGGCCAATTAATGTTTATAGAGATACTAATGAAACTTTAGCTCATTTTGTTAATGTTGAAAAAGATAGTATTATGTATGAAATATTTGATAATGATAGAATTGAAGTTAATAGTTTACATAAGAGTTGTATTACAGAAGTTGGTAAGAATTTTAAAGTAAGTATTAAGAGTGATGATGGTATTATTGAAGGTATTGAATATACTGGAAAAGATAGATTTATAATTGGTGTTCAATTTCATCCTGAAATTTTACCTCAATTTAATAAAATTTTTGAAAGATTTATTGAAGAATGTGCGAAGATATCAACAAAATGATATCTTTTTTTGTTATAATAATTCTTAGGGTGAATTGTATGAAAAAGATTGTTTTAGTTGATGGAAATAATTTAATGTTTAGAAGTTATTATGCTACTGCATATACTGGTAATGTTATGAAAAATAGTAAAGGTTTTCCTACTAATGCTTTATATGGATTTATAGGTATGATGAATAAAATTATTAGTGAAGAAAAGCCTTCTTATATTGCAGTTGCTTTTGATATAGGAAAAAACTTTAGAAGACAAAAATATGAAACTTATAAAGCTGGAAGACAAGCTACTCCAGATGAATTAAAGATGCAAATGCCAATAGCCAGAGATATTTTAAAAGCTATGGGTGTTCCATATTTTGAATTAGAACCATATGAAGCCGATGATATTATTGGAACATTTGCTAAAATGTGTGATCAAGATCCGGAATTTGATGGAACTATAGTATCATCTGATAAAGATTTATTACAATTAATAAGTCCTGTTGTTGAAGTTAAATTATTAAAAACTAAAGATTATATTAGATATAATCCTACTAACTTTAAAGAAGATTGGGGATTTGAACCAATAAGAATGATAGATTATAAAGCACTTGCTGGAGATCCATCAGATAATATTCCTGGAGTTAGAGGTATTGGTGATAAAACTGCTATTAATTTATTAAAACAATATGAAACAATTGAAAATATTTATGAGCATATAGATGAAATAAAAGGAAAGATGAAGGAAAAACTAATTGAAGATAAAGAAAGTGCTTTCATTAGTAAAGAAATAGCTACTATTTATAGAGATGTACCTTTAGATGTTAATTTAGAAGATATTAAATATACTGGTGCTGATTATGTATCTTTAAATAAAATATATGAAGATTTAGAATTTTATTCATTAATAAAGAAAAATGTTGAAGGTTCTCAAAGACAAGAAACAAGTATTGAATTTAAAAATGTTAGTAGTGATGAAGATTTAAAATATATTAATGAATTAGAAGATACTATTTCTGTTTATATTGAAGTTGATCAGGAAAATTATCATTCTGGTGATATTGTTGGAATGTCAGTTAGTGATAGTAAAAGTAATTTATTTGTTACTAATACAATGATAGATAAAGTATTAAAGATAATTAAAGATAAAGATATTTGTACATTTAATCAAAAGAAGAATTATGTTGTATTAAAAAGAGAAGGTTTAGAATTAAATGTAACTTCAGATATTATGATTGCAGCTTATTTATTAAATATTAATACTAAAGATGATATTGCTTATTTAATGAATAATAATGGTTGTGAAGTTAATTTTTATAGTACTAGTTTAAAAGAAGGTTTTGATAAAAAAGATATCGTATTAAAATCTAGATTTATATATGATGTTAATAAAGATTATATTGAACAATTAAATAAAGAAGAGATGTTTGAACTTTATAATACTATTGAAATGCCTTTAATTGATGTACTAGCTAATATGGAATATGATGGTATTTTATGTAATGCTGACATATTAAACGATATGGCAGAAGAAATGGATAGTAGAATTAAAGAATTGGAATCTGAAGTATATGATTTAGCTGGTGAAGAATTTAATATTAGTAGTCCAAAACAATTAGGAGTTATTTTATTTGAAAAGTTAGAGTTACCATTTGCTAAGAAAACAAAAACTGGTTATAAAACAGATGTAAGTATTTTAAATAAATTAGAAAATAAACATCCTATTATTGGTAAGATATTAGAATATAGAGGATTAACTAAAATAAAAAGTACTTATTTAGAAGGATTAACTAATTATATTAGAGAAGATGGTAAGATTCATACTATTTATAAACAAAACTTAACTAGAACTGGTAGACTTTCTAGTATTGAACCTAATTTACAAAATATTCCTGCTAAAGATGAAGATGGAAGAAAAATTAGAAAAGCATTCTTACCACAATATGATATGTTCTTAAGTTCAGATTATTCTCAAATGGAGTTAAGAGTATTAGCTCATGTAAGTGGTTCTAAAGAATTACAACAAGCTTTTATAAATGGTGAGGATATTCATACTAGAGTAGCTGCTGATATTTATGGAATTCCTATTGATACTGTTACAAAAGAACAAAGAAAAACTGCTAAAGCTGTTATTTTTGGAATTGTTTATGGTATAAGTGGATTTGGTTTAGGAGAAAACTTAGAAATAAGTCCTAAAGAAGCAAAACAATTTATTGATAAATATTATGAAATATATCCAGGTGTAAAACATTATATGGATAGTATAGTTGAAGAAGCTTATAAGAATGGATATGTTAAAACTTTATTTAATCGTAAAAGAGTTATTGATGAATTGAATAATAAAAACTTTATGGTTAGACAAAGCGGAGAAAGAATTGCATTAAATACACCAATTCAAGGTACTAGTGCTGATATTATGAAAATAGCTATGGTTAAAATATTTAATGAAATGAAAGAACGTAATTTAAAAAGTAAAATGTTATTACAAGTTCATGATGAATTAATATTTGATGTTGTTGAATCTGAAAAAGATACATTAGAAGAAATAGTTAGAAGACATATGGAAACATGTGTTAAATTAGATGTACCATTCAGTGTAAGTCATGATTATGGTTCTGACTGGTATGAAACTAAATAGGTGATTATTTTAAAATTGAGGAGGTTTATTATGAAAGAAATGAAAAGATTTATACTTACTGATTTAATTATTGGTTTATTAAAAGTATTAGTAAGTTTTATATGTAGAAGTTATGCTGTATTAGAAAGTGCATTATATGATTTAGAAAATGTTTTTGTAATGTTATTTAATAATGCAAGTAAAAAGGATATTAAGAAAGGTATGGGAATTGTTACTGCTTTAATTAATTTCTTAGTATTATTAGGCAGTATCGCACTTATTTATATTAGTTTTGTATCTGATATAAAGAAGCCAAGTTTATTCTTAATATTATTTGTTTTATTATTTATAATTGTTAAATATGCTGTTAGTTGTTTATTAACTAATATAACTTATCAAAAGAAAAAAGGTGTTATTAGTATTGCATCTAGTAACAGTTCTATTGATTTTTATAATTATGGAATTATATTACTAGCAATGTTAGTTAGTAAATTTAGCAAATGGGTTAGTGTATTAAAATATGCTGATAGAGTTGCTGTTATATTAATTGGTGGATTAGTATTATTAAAAGCGTTAAAGAATATTGTTAATAGTTTTAAAACTATGGTTGGTAAAAATATTGATTTAACTGATGAATATAAGAAAGAAATAACTGATAGAAGTGAAATTAAAGCTTTAGATAATATTGATATAAAATATTTTGGTGGTTATAGATATGTTATTTGTGATGTAGCTATTAATGAAACTATTAGTATGATTGATATTAATACTTTTATGGTTACTATGAGTGATTATTTATTAAAAGTAGCCGATGTAGCTATTATTAATATGACTAATGGTACTAGAAAAGTAAAAACAGTTAAGAGGGTGAAAGCAAATGCCGGAAATAGCAGAGGTAGAAACAGTAAGACAAACACTAAGAAAAAAAATACTAAAAAAACAAATAAAAAGCGTTAATGTCTTATATGAAAGAATGATTGAATCAGATATAAATGAATTTAAAAAAAATTTAATTGGTTTAGAATTTGATGAGATTTTAAGAAGAGGTAAATGGTTAATATTTTCTATTGGTGATTATTATTTATGTAGCCATTTAAGAATGGAAGGTAAGTATTTTATTAAAGATCATAATGAAGAAATTAACAAACATGAACATGTTATTTTTTCATTTACTGATGGAACAGATCTTAGATATCATGATACAAGAAAATTTGGAAGAATGAATCTTGTATTAAAAAAAGATTTAGAAACTGTTGAAGGTGTTCATAAACAAGGTATTGAACCGATAGATGATAAATTAAGTAAAGAATATATTTATGATAATTTTCATAGAAGAAGGCTACCATTAAAAACTTTATTACTTGATCAAACAATTATTTCTGGATTAGGTAATATATATGCTGATGAAGTTTTATATGCTTCTGGTTTATATCCTAATAGATTAGGTTCTAGTATTACTTTAGATGAATGTCAAAAAATAAAAGATTCTTCTAAGATAATTATTGAAGAAGCAATTAAAGCTGGTGGTACAACAATTAGAAGTTATACTTCTAGTTTAGGTGTTACTGGTATGTTTCAACAAAATTTAAAAGTACACAAAAGAGAAAATGAAAAATGTTATACTTGTAATACTGTTATAAAAAGAATGGTAATTGGTGGTCGAAGTACTTACTATTGCGAAAACTGTCAAAAATAGTTTATAATAATAAAAGATAGGTGATAGATATGAAGAAAGATATTATTGTTGCAGCTAGTTTATTTTTATTTGTTATTAGTGCTTCTGCTGTTATAAAAAATATGTCTAATAATACATATGCTATTACTACAGAAGATGTTGATATTGATTGGAATTCTTCTATAGATAAGGTTAATGCTTTATATAATGAAGAAGAAGTAGAAGAAGAAATGTTATCTACTGAATATACTTTAGATGAAATATATCAATCTATATTTACATTAAATAATGATGGTATTAATCATATTGATAGTGAAATAAATAATATATATGTTAATTTTTATAAATATTTTAGTAAAGAAGAAATGTTTTATAATATGTATGGTGAAACATATGATTATGATGAATATAATTATTTAAAGAAACATCATTTAATGAAAGATAATGATGAAATGTTTGGTTTATATTTAACTACTTATACTAAATGTGAAGTATTTGGTTTAGTTGATACTGATGAAAGAAATGAAAATTTAGTAGAGTATTGTGAAAATAGATAAACTTGACTTTTATTTATATAAAATGCTATAATTCCTCTTGTGTCAAAAAAAGGGGGATTTTTTATGGGAGAAAAAGTAATTCGTTTTGATATGACTAATTCTATTTCTGAAGAAGGTTTATTTGATTGGATCTGTTTTAAAATAGCTGATAGAAATTTAGAAGTAGCTAAAGTTATTAGAAATTACCATGCTAACGAAATTCAAAATTTAGTTGATTATATTTTTGATCTTTATCAAGATCATTTTGTAAGCTCATTTAATATGACTAGTATTTTATTAGATGCTATGAAAGCATGTAAATATTCTAAAGAATTATTAACTAGTACTGAAGTAGTAAATACTAAGGTAAGTTCTACTGTAAAAATGTAAGTCTCTTAAGACTTTTTTTTATTGGAATTTTATATTATAATAACCGACATTGGTGATAATTATGATGAATAGAGATACAGTTTTATCTATAAAAAATAAGAATGGTCATTTCTTTACTTTAGATAAAAGACATTTAGATGAATTTAGAAGAGAACTGGAAGAGTTTATTAATATTGATGAATACTTTAATAGTGAGTTATTTGCAAAAAAAGTTATGTTTACTCATGAAGTTAAAGCTAATAATAATGTTGAAGGTATAAAAGATGAAATAACTACTATTGAAAATGTCATTGAAAATGCTAAGAATATTACTAATAGTGATATGAGAGGAAGAATTGTTAATTTATATAAAGGTTATAAATATATTATGACTGGAAAAGAAATTACTCCTGAAACTGTATCTAAGTTATATTCTATATTAAGTGAAGATTTATTATGTGATAAGGATAAGAATAGAATGGGTGAGTTATATAGAACTGCTCCTGTATATATATTAAATAATGGTAGATTAGATGATTCTGTTAGAGAAGGCTTAGAAGCTGAAAGAATACCTGAATATATGAAATATTATTTTGATTTTGTTAATAATGGTTATCCTTGTAGTGATGATACTGAAAATTTTATTAAGTCACAAATAATGCATTTTTATTTTGTACATATTCATCCGTATTTTGATATTAATGGTAGAACTAGTAGAACTATTGCTATGTGGTATTTATTAAATAATGGTATATATCCATATATTATTTTTAATAGAGGTATTAATTTTGATAGTAGTTATGATAAAACTATTAGGATGTGTGAAGATTATAGTGATTTAACTAAATTTTTAAAATATATGATGATTAATACAAAAAAAGAATTAGAAAAAGAATATGTTATGAGAACATTAGCAGCAACTGCTACTAGAGATTGGAAAGCATTAGATTATCAAATATTAGAATATTTTATATCTATGAAAGGTGATAATAAAACTGTATTAGATTTTAATAGTTTATATAATAGATATAATGATAAGAAGAAAGCTAAAGAAGTTTTTGAAACTATGTTATTACCATTAATAGAAGATGGTATTATATGTATTGTTAGAGAAACTAGTAAATATATGTATGATAATCAACCTAATTTGTTATTGAGTTTAAATAAAGATAGATTAAAGGAATTAGATAAAAGTAAGTTAACTAGAATTAGTATTTAATGGTATAATTATTTTAGGAGATGATATAAATGCCATTTATACAAACAAGAACTAATAAAAGTATTAGTGTTGATCAAGAAATTAATATTAAATCTAAATTAGGAGAAGCTATTACTTTAATAGGTAAAAGTGAATCTTGGTTAATGTTAGATTTTGTACCTGAATGTAATATGTATTTTAAAGGTGATAATAGTATTGATATTGCTTATATAGATGTTAAATTATATGGAAGAGCAGATAGTAATTCTTATAATGCTATGACACAAGCAATAACTAAAATTATTAATGAAGAATTAAGAATAGACCCATCAAATATCTATGTAAGTTATACTGAAATAGATAACTGGGGATGGAATGGAAATAATTTTTAATAATAAAAAGAAGTAACAATTGTTACTTCTTTTGTATTGGTATATTTTTAATGTCAAAATTATTTAATGATTCTTTAGTAGCTTGTTCATATAGATAAGCTGCTTGTAATTCATATTTAAATACAAGTGAATCTTTAACTGGTGTAGTAGGTAAAGTAATATCTTTTCTAATAGTTTTTAAATATTCTCGACCTTTTTCGTTAAAACCTAATATTTTAAAATAATCTAATGTCATTTTGTCATTATCTTTTTTAGTTAAACCAATAAGTATATGTAATAACATTCTATTTATTTTATTATATGTATATCTTTTTGTTTTTACATTAACGATTAGTTCATCTAATGTTTTAGATTCATTTACGTATTTTAATAATCTATATTCTATTCCTTCATCTACATCTAAATAGATTGATAAGTCTTTATCTGTTAATATTTTAAATTTTAATAAGTTAAATAATTTATCATTTGTTACTTTTTTTAATAATGGTATTACATTATTAGGTAATGTGTTAGTTATGTCATCACCAATAAGAAATTTTTCTCTTATGTTAGATGCACTAACTATATTATCATTTAATTCATTATCGTGATAATCATTTGTTCTTTTTATTGTAACTGGTATTATATTTGGATTAATTTGTCTTATGGCTTTTATATAACTGATTCCTAATAAATCATTAGGATTATTAAAGTCTTGTGTTAAATTTAAAGCTTTAGCCATAGCTGTTGGATAATTCATACCACTTTCTAATAATTCTTTTACTTTTTCTTGATATGTAGGATCATTTAATTCAATATCAACAATTTTATTTAATACATCAATATCATTTGTTTCTGAACCAAATACAATATGATCTACTTTCAATTCATTTAATATTTTTACTGAATTATATGCAAATATATCAGATGCTTGTGTACCATATATGAATGGTAATTCTAATACTATATCTATATTATTATTTAGAGATATTTTTGCTTTATCTTCTTTAGACAATACTGATATAGTACCTCTTTGTGTAAAATATCCATTTACAACAGCTACAATAATTGAATCAGGATATAATTCTTTTATTTTATTAATATGATATATATGTCCATTATGAAATGGATTATATTCTGCAATAATACCTATTACGTTCATAGTAACACCTCAGCAATATTTTACCATATTTTATTCTTATGTTATACTAATTCGCAATTTCAGGGGTGGAAGTTATGATACAGATAAAGGAAGATAATATTATCAAACATTTTGGTGTTTATTTTATTGTTTTATATAATGGTAAAGAATATTATTGTAAAAAAGCTGATAGATCTTTAATGTTTAATGAATTTATTGCTGAAGAAATAGCTACTCAATATGGTATAGATCATGCTCATTATGAATTAGGGGATTATAATGGTAGAAAATATATCATGAGTGAAAGTGTATATGATCCTGAAAAAGAAGAATTACTTTCTTTAGAAGATTTATATATGAATTATAACGAAGATTCTTTAAATTTACATTTAATGGATATATGGTATTTCTTTAGTAAGTATTATCCTAAATATGTAACTAATATTATGAATAAATTGGTTGATTTATTTCTGTTTGATTCTTTAATAGGTAATAGTGATAGACATTATTTAAATATTACGTTTATAGTTGATAAAAGTGATGGTTCTATTAGAGTTTCTCCAATATTTGATAATGAAATGATTGGAGAAAAGTTAGCTATTAATGATGGTATATATAGTTTAGGGGTTAATAGTGATAGTTATAAAAATGAAGTTAATTATTTATATGATTTTTTAAGTTCTAGTAATCCTTTTTATACTAAATATTTAGTTAATAAATTAGGAATTATTAGTAGTAATAATCTTGATTCTATTTTTGATAATTTATCTGAGAAAGATATAAATGTACCTGATGTGACTAGAATTATTATTAAATCTAGTATGGGAACTAATAGAAGAATGATTAAAAATGTTATTAATAATTTAACTGAAGATAAGAGATTATCTCTTGCAATGTAATAAGAGTTGTTATTTTTATAAAAATAAGGTATAATTATTTCGCTAGTGGGTGATATTATGTATATTGATTTAGCTAAAGTTGATGAAAAAGGTGTAGTTATCAATGATAATATTGAATTTAATGATGATTACATTAAAAATACGCCCATTCAAAAGGCAGAAAATATTCATGTAGAAGGTAGAGCATACTATAGTGTTACTAATGAAATCGTATTTGATTGTAAAGTAAATGGTAGTATTGTTCTATTAGATGCTTTAACTTTAGAACCTTGTGATTATCCAATTGATATTGAAATTTCAGAAGTTTTAAGTGAAAATGCATCAGAAATTAATTCAAATGAGTTAAAAAAACTTGATATTATGGATATTTTATGGCAAAATATTGTACTAGAGGTTCCGATTAGTTTTCGAAAAGACCCTAATCAAAAGATTAGTATGTCTGGTGAAGGCTGGGAACTAGTAGATGAAGAAAAAAAAGTAGTAGATCCAAGATTAGCTCCGTTATTGGGGTTACTTGATAAAGAAGGGAAGGAGTGAAATTATGGCAGTACCTTTTAGAAGAACAAGTAAAACTAAAAAAAGAATGCGTCGTACTCACTTAAAAAAAGAAGTTGGAACTTTAACAGCATGTCCTAAATGTGGTGCAACAATCCAACCTCATCGTGCATGTACTAAATGTGGTTATTACAAAGGTAAAGAAGTTATCTCTGTAGTAGAAAAAGACGCTACTGAAGAATAGTTTAAATACTACTTTTAGTAGTTTTTTTTTTGCTTATTTTTTGGTATATTATTATAGTAGAGGTGTTGTAATATGAATAGTAAGAAAATAATAGTATTATTGATGATTATAATCATAGTTATCGTAGTATTAGGTTTCTTTGGTATTGGTTACATTATTGGTAATAAATTTGAACCAGATGCTATTACTAATGTTACAACTCAAAAACAAGTTTTAGAATTAGATATAAGTAGTGGTAGAGTTATTAATGCTTATCATATTATTCCAGCTTATAGTACTAATAAAATAAGAGTAAATGCTTATCAAAGTAGTTTTATAAATAAGAATAAATTAGATAATGGATATTTATTATCTGCTTCTTATGATTATTTAAAAAGTAAATTAAATGAGAATAATATTGAAATAATATCAGGAGAAGCTATTGATGGAGATATATTAAAAGGAACTTCATATAAATTTAGTAGTGATCTTATGCATGAAGCTTCTTTATATTTATATGGTGATGAATTAATTGATGAATCATTTGAAATAGGTGTTGGTAAAAACGTTACTTATGAAGATGGTTATTATACTTATTCATTTACTGATGGCTCTTTAGAATATGGTGCTGTTATAAGAGAGATTAATAAAGCATATGAGGATGATAATTATTTATATATAGAGGATTCTTTCTTATTTTATACTTTTAATAATGGTAAAAGTCATTTATATACTGAATCTAATATGATAAATGAAGTTGAATTAAGTGATGAAGTTAAAAATAGTACTGAAGAAGCTAATATTATTTTAGATATGATTTTAACTAATAATAAAAATGATATGAAAAAGTATAAACATACTTTTAAAAAGAATACTGATGGTTCAGTATATTGGTATAGTTCTGAACCTATAGAATAAGGTGATAATATGAAAAAAAGAATATTATTATTGTTGGCTGTTTTGTTATTATGTGGATGTGGTACTGAAAAGACATATTATTGTCTTAATGGTGAATTAGATGGTGATGAATGTATCATTGAAAACTACAAAGATGCTATTGCTTCATGTAGAGATGGTTATACTAAAGTAGGTTATGTTTGTAAGGAAAGAAAAGATGCACATTCTGAAATTAATTGTAGAGAAGGATATACTGCTGAATCTGGTATGTGTATTAGTAATGAGCCAGTAGAACCTGAAATTAAATATGAATGTAATGATAAAATTTTTCCTGATACAATTAGTCATACTTTAGTTGAAAACATGTGTAGTTATGAAGTTTGTTTAATTAGAGAAGGTGGAGAATGCTTAGAAAGTACTACTATGGAAAGTCCTGCAATTACTAAAGAAATAAATTGTCCTAAAGGTACTAAAGATATTTATGGTACTTGTAGAAAAATTGCACAAGGAAAAATTAAGTATTCATGTGATGAAGGTAAATTAAACGGTAAATATTGTATTTTAGAAAATTCAATTGGTGTTATTTATTCATGTGAAGAAGGATCAGAATTAGTTGGTTATGATTGTGTTACTAAAACAAGAGTTCCAGCTAAAGTAAAAGAGAGTTAATTCTCTTTTTTTATAATCAGGAGGTAATAATGAAGAATAAAATTAAAAATAAAAAGAAAAGATTAATTGCTACTGGACTAATTATGGGTTCTATTGGTTTAGGATTATTTGGTCATAAAGATAGAGAATATAATCCTATATTTTCAATTAATTATGAATGTCATAATAATTTAGAACCTTTTGCTTCTTATAGAAGTGGTAATGTATATATTGTTAGTGATAGTGATTTAAAAAGTGTTAAGACTATTGTTAAACCTAATGATATTATTGTTATTGATAGGAGAGATGCTGATAATCCAGATATGGTAGTATTTAATTCTTCATTAATTTGGGATAAAGATATTATTGATGATGTTTTAAATATATTACTTACTTATGAAGAAATGTATCCTTCTAATTGGAATAGAAGTATTGAATCTTTAAGAAATGAATGGATATGTCATAATATAGCTTATAAGTTAGGATATGATAGAGATGATACTTTATCTGCTGATTTAGATAATGATGAGAGTATTTATTTTGATCATAAAGTATTAACTAAAATATTAAGAAATTAAAAAAATCAGGAATTAATATCCTGATTTTTGTTGCTTTATATAATCTTGTTCAATTCTATATACACGATCTCTGTCTACTAATACTAATGGTGTTTCTTTAAACCATTCTGGTAGATTTTCTGGATATCTTGTATCTGCATCATGATAATCATCTAATAATAAACAATTATCACCACATTGACCATTAATCATTGAATCATTTAATTTATATCCCATTCTAGTTAATTCTTTTCTAAATTCTTGTATTGTTTGATATGGAACGTTTTTTGCTGATTTACTTAAATATTTTTGAACTTCTAATCCAGCTTTTACAATTCCTTCTTGATCTCTAATATAGTCTTCTTCAAGATTTTTAGCAATTAAATATAAATTTGGACATATTATATCTTCATATGACCATTTTGTTTTTACTAGTTTTAATGTAAAATCACCAATACGATATGCGCTACATGTAGTTCCTTCGCCTAGATGGTATACATCTTGTGTTTTAGATAAAGATAAATATTTATCTGTATATTCTTTTAATTTTTCATATAATTCATATGTAAATATTTTTTCTATAGCACTATCATAATTGTTATTCTTCTTAAACATATTTAGATATTTTAAATATTCTTCTAATAATTGCTTTGATAATTTATTTTTATATTGTTTTATTAAATGTATTTTATATCTTCTAGATGTTTCGAATAGTGTTTCTAGATCTTTTTCTAATTCTTTTTTTCCTTCTTTTGATGTAGATAGATTTTCAGCAATATCATTTGTTTTATAGTTACTTAAAATGTAATTTTTAAATAATGGCCATAAATGACTATTTGTATTAAATGTTATATTAGCTAAATCTGATATATCTTTTATGTTCATTTTTTCTGGAAAGAATGTTATTTGTTCATATTCTTGATATGTATAACTTGTTAGGTATTTTGTTATATCATCATATATTTCTGGTAATTTATCTTGATTATATAATAAAAGATTTCTCATAAAAATATATCTTATATGTAAGTTTTTATGGATAGATAATTGTTTTATATATTTTTTATTATTTTCATAATTCATAAATAAAGTACTAATAATAGTATTTATTATATCTTCGTTATTTTTATATATTTCATCTATATTATTAATAATATAATCTGTTCCCCATGATGTATTGTTCATTAAATTAAATACTTTTGATGAATTGTTTAAGAATTTAGGTGTTATTATTTTTTGTGTTAAATTTTTGAATTCTTCTACATCATAACAAATATAAAGTAAGAATCCACGATATAGCTTCATTAAGAATCTTGCATTCTTTTTTATGATAATATTTCTTTTTGGACTTTTTCTTATGTCTTCTATAAGTGTTTTTCTATCATATTCTGTTAAGTTGAATATGAAGTATGCATTACCACTTGCCAATTGATCTATCGGATTGAATGCCATATAATAACCCCCTTTAGCGAATGATAGTATATAAAATATAGCTTTATTTGTCAAAATAAAATTAATGATATATAATCATTTTTACTTGGGGGAGTTATTGTGGAACTTAAAGAAGTAAATAAAGTTTTTTATAATGAATTAGATAGAAATAGAACTTTTACTGAATATGATAGTACTTATGTTTTTACTACAGAAAATATTAGTGGTTATATTCCTGATTTAAATGGTAAAGATGTTTTAACTGTTTGTTCTTCTGGTGATCATTATTTAAATGCTTACTTACATGGAGCTAATAGAGTAGATTTATTTGATATTAATAGATTAACTTTAATGTTTTTGAAACTGAAAAGAACGGCTTTAATGAATTTAGATAGAGAAGTTTTTATAGAATATTTTGGTATAGATAATAAAAATAATATTTTTAATTATGAAATATATCTTAAGTTTGCAAAATATTTAGATGAAGATGTATATGAATATTTTAATTATTTATATAAGTTATGTAAGTATAGTGGAAACTATTTATATTTTGCTACTTCTTTATTTTTTACTGATAGAAGTGATCCATATACTATATATAGTAGTAATGATTATTTAACTCCTAGTAATTATTCTATTTTAAAAAATATTTTATTTAATAAACCTTTTAATAGTGAATTTATTTGTACAGATGTTAATAATTTAAGTTGTAAATTAAGTAATAATTACGATGCTATATTCTTATCTAATATTCAAGATTATCAAAATAGTAGTGAATATATTAATACTGTTAAAGATTTACATGGTCATTTAAAAGATAATGGTAGTTTATTCTTTGCTTATTGTTATCATGCTACTAAAGCTTATCATGATAAAGTGTTAAGAGAATTTGTTGATAAGAATCCTGAAGCTTATTCTATATTAATTAAATCTATATATTCTGATGGTAGAAGAGAAGATATTACAGATAAGGTTTTAGTATTGGGTAAATATATTTAGAAGATTTATATCTTCTTTTTTTATTTATTGTATGATATGATATTAGAGTATAAGGGTGTGGTTAGATGAGATGTCTAATATGTAATAAAGATATAGATGGAGATTTTGAACGTTGTCCTGAATGTGGTTCTTTATTAGAACAACAAAGTGCATTTACTAGTGTTCTTCCTGTTATATCTGAAGAAGATGAAAGAAAGAAGTTTTTAGAAGCTATTGATGCAATGGAAGATGATGAAGTTGATTTAGATGATCTACCTTCATTAAATAATCTTGTTACTGATTTAAAAGATGATAGTGATAAAAAAATTGGTGGAGTACCTTTTGATACTAGTGAGATAACTAAAATCACTGATTTAGATAAAACTATTGAAATTGAACCTATTGATACTAATCTATCTGATAATGAAGCTGAATATGATTATAATGGCGTTGAGGTAAAAGATGAATATGAAGTTACAAATCCATTTTTAGATGATATGGATAAAACTATTCAATTTAAACCTAATGTTACTTCAGAAGATGATTTATCATTAACTGGTTTAATTAATAAACAAATTGAAGATATGAATAATGGTAATGAAATTAAACCTTATATTGCTGATGAACCTGTTAGTGATATTGATTTAACTAGTGATCCAGAAGAAGTTCAAGAAGAATATGTATTTGATTCTGATGATAGCATTAAACAAAGAAAACGTACTTTAATTACAGCTTTTGTTATTATGATTGTTATTATTTGTGGTTGTTTTACTGCATTATATATAATGGATAATAAAAAAAGTAATGAAAATGTAGTATATAATTCTAGTAATACTGAATCTTTTTTAAATAATTTTATAAATAGCAATAATGATAAAGAATTAAAGAAATTATTAATGGATATTAGAAATAATAGAGAAGAGTTGGAAAAAACTCAAAAAGAAATGTATAAATTAATTGAAGATAAGTTAGAAGAATTAAATACTAATGAATATAGTTCTATTGTTTCATTTAATAATGATAGTAATAAATATAAAGAATTATTATCTGATATTTATGCAATAACTGAAACTAATGGTGAAGGCACTATAAGATTATTAAACAATGGTGATTATCAAAAATTAATTGATAAACTTGATACTAGTTGTAATAATGCTAAACCATATTTTGAAGCTTTAGATTTATTAAATGAAAAATCATATAATGAAGCTTATGTTTTATTTAGTAAGATTGAAGAAGATAATAATTATTATTCTAAAGCTCAAAGTTATTTATCTATTGTAGTTGATGATGTTTTAATTCTAATTAAAAATGATGTTATTAAAATTGAATCTGGAATTGAAGAATTATCTGATGATGATAAATTAATTAGATATAGTCAAATAGAAGATGTTATTATTGCTTATAGTAGTTTATATGAAGCATTAGATTTAAATAATAATGAAGATTATACTAATTTATTAAATACTTATAAAGAAAAAGTAAATTCATTAAGTTAGAAAAGAGTCATAGACTCTTTTTTTATTGTAGTCAATTATTCTATTATGATATAATTAAGTGGAATAGGAATAGGGTCGGATAGATTGTTGCTATTCATTATAAAATCTATTTTAAGAAAGAGGTAAGTTTATGGGTTTTATTAAAGCTTTTGGAGGTGCTTTAGGAGGCACTTTTGCTGATCAATGGTTAGATTTCTATGAACCACAAGCTGGTCTTTCAGCTACAGCTGCTATTTTTCCAGCTGTACCTAAAGGAACTAACAATGGACGTGGAGAAAATACTAAAGGTTCAGCTAATGTAATTACTAATGGTAGTAAAATTATCGTTCCAGAAGGAACAGCATTAATTACAATGCAAGATGGAGCAGTAACAGGTTTACTTGCTGAAGCTGGAGGATATGAATTTAAATCTGATGATATTAATTCAAAATCATTCTTTGGTGGAGATGGTATTTTAGCATCTACTATTAGTTCATCATGGGAAAAATTCAAATTTGGTGGACAAGCTTCTAGTCAACAATTAGCTTTCTATGTTAATTTAAAAGAAATCGCTGGAAATAAATTTGGTACTCAAGGACCTATTTATTGGGATGATGCATTCTTAAATACACAAGCTGGTGCTGTTACAAGAGGTACTTATACAATTCAAATTAAGGATCCACTATTATTTGTTAAAAATGTAGTTCCAGCTAGTTATTTACAACCTGGTGCTCCAATTTTTGATTTTAGTGATATGGATAATCCTATTGGAGATCAATTATTCAATGAAGTAGTAGGAACTTTATCTGCTGCATTCTCAAATTATACAAATGATCCTTCTAAAGGAAATAGAATTTCTAAAATCCAAGGAGATCAAATTGGATTTGCTCAATCAATGAGTGCTGCTGTTGAAGCTGCATATCAATGGAAAACTTCAAGAGGATTAGAAATTGTTAAAACTGCAATTCTATCTATTGAATACGATGAAAATACTAAAGCATTACTTACAGATGTTCAAAAAGCAGATGCTTTATCTGGTGCAAGAGGAAACTCATTCATGCAACAATCTGCTGCTCGTGGTATTGAAGCTGCTGGACAAAATGGTGGTGCTGGTATGGCATTTATGGGCATGGGTATGAACGCTGCTGGTAATATGATGGGAGCTGTTGCTCAACCTACTGATGGTGGAACTAATCCTTTTATTAATACTAATCAAGCTGCTCAACCTGCTGAAGATGGAACAGCTAAATTATTAGAAATGAAAAAATTATTAGATGCTGGTGCTATTACTCAAGAAGATTACGATAAAGTAAAAGCTCAAATTTTAGGAATCTAGTTTATGAATAATGGTAGTGATGTAAATACAGAAAATACTGTTGATACTAATACAGCTACTGCACAAGCTGCAGTAGCTTCTACTGTTTCTACTGAACAAACTGTTGTTCAAACTGATGTTGGTAACAAAGATGGACAAAATAAGTGTCCTAAATGTGGATCAACAGATATCATGACTAATATAAAAACTGGTAAATTAAAATGCCAATTTTGTAGACATGAATTTGAAGCTAAAAAAGTTGATGGTTTAGTTGATGATATTTCACAATTATCAGGTGAAGTTATTGCTTCTGGAGCATCAAATATTTCTGCTGATGCTAATGATGTTGTAACTTTTAAATGTGAAAGTTGTGGTGCAGAAGTTGTAGTCGATACTTCAAATGCTACATCTGCAAAATGTCACTGGTGTCGTAGTATTTTAGGTGTTAATCAACAAATTCCTAATGGTAGTATTCCTGATATTGTTTTACCATTTGGTATTACTAAAGAAGAAGCTAAAGTTGAAATTGATAAATTTGTAGGTAAAAGAAAGTTCTTTGCTTTTCCTAAATTTAAACAAGAGTTTACTTCTGAAAATGTAATGGGTGTTTATTTACCTTATATGTTAGTAGATGTTAATGGTCATGCTACATTTAAAGGTAAAGCTGAACATAAAACAAGAGAATATACTGTTGGTAGTGATGAACACAAAAAAACATACTATGATGCAGATTGTTATAATGTAGAAAGAGAATTTGATATTATTATTAATGGTTTATCTATTGAATCTAGTGCTGATAAATTAGATAAGAATAATTCAACTAAAACTACTAATATTATTAATTCAATAATGCCGTTTGATGTTGAAAATTGTGTTAAATATGATGCGAATTATTTAAGAGGTTTTACTTCTGAAAAAAGAGATACAAATATTGATGTATTAAAACCTATTGTTCATGAACAAGCTAAAGATGTTGCTAAATTTTCAACAAGAGAAACTATGAGTTTTTATGATCGTGGTACTAATTGGACTACTCAACAATTAGATGTAAAAGGTGAACAATGGAAAGCTGCTTATTTACCTGTATGGTTATATAGTTATTTACAAATTAAAGGTAATAAAAAAATATTACATTATGTTGCTGTAAATGCTAGAACTAAAGAAACAATGGGTAGTGTTCCAATTCATATGCCATTATTATTCTTTATTTCTGCTATTGTAGAAATACTAGGTATAATTGTTATGTGTATGTTAGATGATTTTGATTTTAATTGGATATTTTTATTATCTGGTTTTGTGTATTTCTTTATTATTTATTCTAAATATAGAAATTCTGATGCGAGACATAGTTATGAATTAGAAACAAAAAATGAAACTTCTAACTTGAGGCAGGTTGATGATTTCTTTGAATCAAGAACTAAGTTATCTAGTAGTTCAATTGATGGTCGAAATGATCATAGTTTAAGTGGTGAAACGGCTAAAAATAATATCATAAATAATATTATGAAAGGACAATAGATATGTTTGACAATAAGTTAATTAAAATGTTATGTAGTTTACCAGTAATTCTTTTACTGTTATATTATATTCCTTTTTTAGGATTCGCTTTAATAGTATTTAGATATTTTGTTTATGGAAAACATAAAGTATATTTTATTCCTAGTACATTAATTAGTTTAGGTGTTGTTATTTTAATTCCTAAATTTTTAAATTATGTTTTAGGATTTACTAGTTTAAAGGTTCCTTATTTAGGTAAAATAGTTGATAGTTCATTATATGGAGAATTTTTAGGATATAGTAAAAATTTAATTATTTTTGGTGTAGTATTTGTAATTGTTTCTTATGTTGTTAATTATGTAGTTACACAATTTGTTAGTGGAGCTAAAGGTTTAGTTAATAACTATGTAAAAGGACAAGAAGAATTAGTTGCTAAGGAAAAAGCTAAAAATGATTTAATTATGCAAGAAAAGAGAGAAAAGGCTCAAAATACTGGTGTTGTTATTTGTCCTCATTGTGGAGCAAGTAATATGTTGTCAGCAAAAACTGGTGTTTGCCAATTCTGTCGTAATCCTTTAACTCAAAATAAATAGAAAGATTTAGTTAAACTAAGTCTTTTTTTATGGGAAAAGTAGGGATTTTAGTGTATACTAAGTATAGGTGATATTATGAAATTTACAGAATTAACTAAAGATGAATTTAGTAAATTTGTTGAAAAACAAGATACTAATAATTTCTTTCAATCTATTCCTATGATGGAAAAATTAGAACGTGATGGTAGAGAAGTTTATTTAGTTGGTGTAAAAAAAGATAATAAAATTGTTGCTGCTTCATTAATAGCTAGTACTGGTCATACTTTTATGGGGGCTAAAACATTTGAAGCTTATAAAGGTTTTATATTAGATTATCATGATGATAAATTATTAAAATATATGACTGGTAGTTGTATTAATTTCTTAAAAAGTAAGAATGGTTTAAGATTAGTTATAGACCCTTATATACCTAATATATCAAGAGATATGGATGCTAATGTAATTGAAGGACAAATTGATAATAGAGATGTTAAATTCAATTTACATAGAATGGGATATAAAGATAATGATGGTGCTCAAGTTAAATGGTGTTATGTTTTAGATATTAATGGTAAATCTAGTGATGAATTATTTAATGATTTTAGAAGTAGTACGCGTAATTATATTAATAGAACTATATCTAAGTATAAGTTAGATATTAAAACTCTTAAAAGAGATGAATTAAGTGAATTTAAAAAAATTACTAGTGATACTTGTGATAGAAGAGATTTTGCTGATAAATCATTAGAATATTATGAAAGCATGTATGATGTATTTGGTGATGATGTTACTTTTAAAATTTGTTCATTAAATTGTGATACTTATATAAATGCTTTAAAAGCTGATAATGAAGAAATGGAAAGAAAAGTAGAAGAATTATCTGATTCTGCATCTAATAAGAAGAAAAAAGAAGTTATGAGAAATGATATTCTTAATAACATTAAAAAGATTAAAGATACAGAAGAATTAAAGAAAGAAAAAGGCAATATTATTCCTTTATCTGCTGCTATGTTTATGTTATATGGTAATGAAATTGTATATTTATTTAGTGGATCTTATGCTGAATATATGAATTTCTGTGGTCAATATAGATTACAATGGGAATTAATTAAATATGCTGCTGATAATGGATATAGAAGATATAATTTCTATGGTATTCAAGATGTATTTAATCCTCAAGGAAAAGATTATGGTGTATATGAATTTAAAAAAGGATTTGGTGGATATGTTGAAGAATTACTTGGTTCTTTTGAAATTAGTATAAGTCCAAAAAATAAAGTGTATAGATTATTAAAATCTGTTAAAAAAATTATAAAAAAGTAGTATAATTAAATTATAAGGAGGACGTATTATGAATATAGGTTTAATTATTCTTTTAGTAGTTTTAGTATTAGTATTATTGTTTACTATTGGAACTTACAATACTTTAGTTCAATTAAGAAATAGAGTTAAAGATCAATGGAGTCAAATTGATATTCAATTAAAAAGAAGATTTGATTTAATTCCTAATTTAGTTGAAACTGTTAAAGGATATATGAAACATGAAAAAGAAACTTTAGAAGGTGTTGTTAATGCTCGTAATGCATATAATACTGCATCTACTCCTGAAGAAGCTATGAAAGCTGATGGAGAATTAACTAAAGCTGTTTCTAAATTATTTGCTTTAGCTGAAGCTTATCCAGATTTAAAAGCAAATGATGGTTTCAATAAATTACAAGAAGAATTATCTGAAACTGAAAATAAAATTTCAGCTGCTAGACAATTCTATAGTGATACTGTATTGAACTACAATAATAAGATTCAAATGATTCCAACAAATATTGTTGCTGCTATCTTTGGATTTAAAGCTGAAAAATATTTTGAAGCTACTGAAAGTGAAAGAGAAAACGTTAAAGTTGAATTCTAATTAAAGAGTATTATTTATACTCTTTTTTTATTGGTTTAAATTTGATTTTTTTTGTTTTTTTTCTTATAATTATGGCAATTAATGGGGTGTTTCATATGGTTAAAAATATTAAGTTTAGAAAAGGTGTTTTTATGTTATGTTTAGCTACAACAATTGGTATTGGTGCAATGCAAATTCATAAGACTTCAGAAGTTAATAGGGTTAAGAATTATATTGATGATTTAACTAACGAAGAAAATTATGTTGATTTATCTAGAGTTAGTTTTGATTATGATATTAAAGATTTTGAAGGAAAGTATTTAAGATTAGCTTTAGAACAATCGGATGTAGATTATGTTGTTATTGATGATACTATTATTTATAATGGTGATCAAATAGGAACTTTTAAAATTGTTGATTCTACAAATGATGTTTTAATTGGATATGATGATAATAATGAACCAGTTTATGAAGGTAAAAGTGTAGCTGTTAATAATATAGATGGTAAATTTGTTTATGAAATACCTGAAGGTTATCATTTAAGAGAAATTGATATTACTGCTGGAGCTAAAGGTCCATATAAATATGAAGTTTTAGATAATTATCATATAAATGTTGTTGAAGATTACGGAGCATATGGTTTATCTTTAAGTAAACACAAATAATATGATAAAATAGGTATGGTGGTTATATGGAAGCTATACTTAATGGAATAAAGTTTCAAGTAGAAATTGAAAGAAAAAATAATAAAAATGTTTATTTTAGATTTAAAGATGGTATTTTATATGTTACTTGTAATAGATTTGTTACAGAACGTGATTTAAGTAAAATGATAGAAAAGAATGAAATGCCTCTTTATAAAATGTATACTAAAGTTGCTAAAAAAGAAGAAAAAGAACAAGTATTTACATATTTAGGAAAACCAACTGTTAAAGTTTTTGATGAAACTGTTAAAAAGCCTTATTATGAAGATGGTTTTATATATGCTAAAAATGAAGCAGCTTTTGATAAATGGTATAAAAAAGAATGTGAAAGAGTTTTTAGTATTAGAATAAATGATTGGTTACCTTATTTTGATAATATTCCAGATTTTGGAATGAAGGTTAGATGTATGACTTCTAGATGGGGAGTTAATAATGTAACTAAGAGAATTATTACTTTAAATACAGAATTATTAAAAAAGGATATTGCTTTAATAGATTATGTAATTGTTCATGAATTATGTCATTTCTATGAAGCTAATCATAGTAAAAGATTTTGGGATCAAGTTGGAAAAAGATTTCCAATGTATAAAGAAGCAAGAAAAGCATTAAGGAGTTGATAGTATGGAAATTATTACATCATTAGAAAATAAAAAAATAAAAAACTTAAGTAAATTATTACAAAAGAAATATAGAGATGAAGAAGATAAGTTTTTAGTTTATGGTGATCATTTAGTTTTAGAAGCTAATAATAGTGGTGTATTAATGGAAGTATTATTAACTGAAGATTATGATTGTGATTTAGATATTCCAAAAACTTATGTTACATATGAAGTATTAAAAAAATTAACTAATGCTTTAAATCCTCAAAAAATTGTAGGAGTTTGTCGTAAATTAAATAGAAAAGAAATTGGTAATAAAGTTTTATTATTAGATGATATTCAAGATCCTGGTAATTTAGGTACTATTATTAGAAGTAGTGTTGCTTTTGGTTTTGATACTATTGTATTATCAAATAATAGTGTAGATATGTATAATGAAAAAGTTATAAGAGCTTCTGAAGGAATGTTATTTAAAATTAATATTATTAGAAATGATATAAAAGAAGTTATAGAAAATTTAAAATGTGATAAATATACTATTTATGGTACTAAAGTAGATGGTGGAACTGATGTTTCATCTATTGATTATCCTTCAAAATTAGCTTTAGTAATGGGGAATGAAGGTAATGGTGTTAGTGATTCTATTTTAAATATGTGTGATGATTATATTTATATTAATATGAGTAATTGTGAAAGTTTAAATGTTGGAGTTGCTACTAGTATTATTTTATATGAAATAAGTAAAAGAAAATAAATAGAAAGGGTGTTTAATAATGGATTTAGTTAGAATTGGAAAAATAGTTAATACTCATGGTATTAAAGGTGAATTAAGAATTAAAAGTAATTTTGATAAAAAAGATTTAGTTTTTAAACCAGGTATTAAATATTATATTGGTGATGAAAATACTTGTGAGATAGTTAATTCTTATAGACATCATAAAGAATTTGAAATGGTTACTTTTAATGGATATAACAATATTAATGATGTTTTACATTATTTAAAACAACCTGTATTTGTTAATAGAGAAGATTTAAATTTAAATAGTAGTGATTATTTACTTGATGACTTAATTGGTCTTACTGTTGTTGAAAATGGTGAAGAATTAGGTGTTGTTAAAGATATAGAAGAAAATGGTATTAATATTCTTTTATGTGTAAGTGGTGTTAAAAATTTTTATATTCCTAAACATGATAATTTTATTAAAAATGTTGATTTGAATAATAAAGTAATTACTGTTGAGAATGCTAAGGGGTTGATATTATGAAAATAGATATCTTAACTTTATTTCCGGAAATGTTTAAAGGTGTTTTTGATGAATCAATAATTAAAAGAGCTGTCTTGGATGGTAAAGTTGAAATTAATTTACATAATTTTAGAGATTATACTTTAGATCCTCATGGTAAAGTTGATGATACTCCTTATGGTGGAGGAGCTGGTATGGTTCTAGCTTGTCAACCAATATTTGATTGTGTTGAAGCAATAAAAACTGAAGAATCAAAAGTTATTTTATTAACTCCAAGTGGAACACCATATAAACAAAAAATGGCTTATCAGTTAAGTAATGAAAAACATTTAATTATTATTTGTGGTCATTATGAAGGTTTTGATGAAAGAATCAGAACTTTAGCTGATTATGAAATTAGTATTGGTGATTATGTTTTAACTGGTGGTGAAATTCCATCAATGGTATTAGTTGATTCTATTGTAAGATTAATACCTGGTGTAATTAATGAAAGAAGTCATATTGAAGATTCTTTTAATGAAAATTATTTACTTGATTATCCTACATATACTAAACCTAGAGTATTTAGAGGAATGGAAGTTCCAGAAGTTTTAACTAGTGGTGATCATGCTAAAATTAATGAATGGCGTTATAACAAAGCTATTGAAATAACAAAAGAAGTTAGACCTGATTTGTTAGAAAAATAAACAAAAATGTAATTTCAATGATATAATATTTGTTAGGAAGTAATGGTGATGCTATGTCTAATTATAATATTAACAAAAAACATTTAGATGAAACTGTTATTTCTATGCATGAAATTGAAGGTTATAAATTCAAACCCAAATTGAATAAAGATGGTTATGTTAAAGTAAGTGAAGTAACAATTGTTGACCGTGTTATGATAGATAAAATACTTACTATGAAATTTAATAAATCATTTAAAAAATTAGCTGCTTTAGCTATGAAGGTTATAAATGATGATGACTCTTCTGATGATGAAGTAAGAATAGTTTTAGATGAAGTTGAGTTAATAAGAGAAATATTATTAAATAAATATCAAAAGTTTATTAATCATGATAAAGAACAATTATTCTTAAAAAAATTAAGACTAATTGAAAATGAGCTTCGTATGAAACAAGTAAGAATTAAGCAAAAGGCTATTTTACTTGAGATGGAAGAACAAAAGAGTAAAGGAAGATAGATATCTTCTTTTTATTTTTGTTTCTTTATGATATATTTATTGTAGGTGATTATAATGAAGAGAGTAATATATGGGGTTTTGTTTGCATTATTATTTGTTTTATTTATAGGTAATGTTGAAGCTTATATTGATAATGATACTATTGCTGCTGTTGCTAATAGTGGAAAGATTACAACTGATTATAAAAATAGTCGTGGAGATTTTAAATCTTTTAACATTGTTGCTAAATCTAATAGTGATAATGGTGGAGAAATAACTATGTCTGTTGTAGTTGAAGAATTTGATAAATATGGTAATAGTTTAGGTGATAAGAATTATAGTGCTTCTTTAATATATGGTTATGATTCTGAACAAGATATTTATATTGCTTCTCAAACTTTTGATGAAGAAGCTATGAATCAAGGCAATTTCTTTTTATATAAAGAATTATATTCTTTATTTCCATATTGGTGTGTAGAAGCCAGTGATAAATGGGGAAGTAAAATTGAACCTTTATTTGATAAGGAAACTACTAAATTAGATCAATTAAGAACTATAATTGATAAATGTTATATGTCTGAATATGGTGTTTGTTTTACTGTAGAAAATAGTAATGTTCAAAAAACTTCTACTTATATTGCTAAAGGTGAAAAAGGAGAAAAAACTGCTGATTATGTTATTTCTCGATTAAAACAAAATAGAAGAGATAAAAATCAACAAAAATTCTTATCTAAATTAGCTGTTGTATTTGTTGTATTAGTTGTTTTATATGTAGTTGCAAATAGCTATAGAAAACAAGCTGAAGCAGAGGAATATGCTAAAAAGAAATCTAAATATGATAAAATTCAAATAAATTAAAGACTATATCTTGCCAATATAGTTTTTTTGTGTTAGAATTTTAAGTGCTTCAAGGAAGTAAATCCGCTGAATTAATTTTTATGATTTACCGGTAAGTAAATTTATTCATATGAAAGGTGGAATTTAAAATGGCTAATTTAGTTGATAAAATCAATGAGAAGCATGTAAGAAAAGACATTCCTGAATTCCGTGTTGGAGATACTGTTAGAGTTGACGTATGGGTAAAAGAAGGTAAAAAAGAAAGAATCCAAGCATTCGAAGGTTTAGTAGTTGCTAAAAAAGGTGGTTCTGTTTCTGAAACTTTCTCAGTACGTAAAAAATCTTATGGTATTGGTATAACAAGAGTATTCCCAGTTAACTCACCAGCAATTGATAAAATTGTTGTAGTTAAGAAGGGTGTTGTAAGAAGAGCAAAATTAAACTTCTTAAAAGGAATGAGAAAAGAATACAAAGTAAAAGAAAGAAATTAATCTTTCTTTTTCTTTTGCCTAAATAAAAAAGAACCTAAATTTCAGGTTCTTTTATTATTGCTTCTATATTATGTTCAGATTCATATTTATCATATAAATCATTATATTTAAGATCTATTTCAAAATTTAAATCATCTGTTTCTATTTTTGTATTACCATCTAGACTTTCTAAGTTAAAACTATTAATCATTGTAATTCTATTATTTTCAACTGAACATGTTAATGTGTAGTCATATTCTATTGCATCATAAGCATGGCAGTAATCTTCAACTTCTTGAAATTGTTCTTTTGTTAAATCTGTATAATATAATGTTATTTTTTCATCATAATTTTTAATGTAATTATCTGTTTGTGTTATTATTGCTTCATATGTTGAATTTTCTTTATTGATATTATTTTGATATGGTACTTTAAATTTATCTATTTCATCTAAATTTTTATTAAATGAAGCGAAATATGTTTTTTCGTATGATTCAACTTTGTTATTGTTGAAAATGCTATTTCCTGTGAATACACAGTATGCCCATATTATTACTGCAACTAATACTATTAGTAATAATATTAGAATTATTTTTTCTGTTTTTGTACTTTTATTTCTTTGCATAATATCATATCCTTACTTGATTATTATATCATAATATTAATGAAATTTAGTTAAAATAATGATAAAATGAATATGGTGATTAATTATGAGTAAAGATTTATTAAAAGATTTAAAAGATGAAGAAGTTAGTAATAATAGAATAGATGAAGATCTTAAGGAAAATAGTGTAATTAATATTGTTAAGGAATTTATTCCTTATGTTATTATTTTAGTTGCTGTTATTATTATTAGAACTTATTTTGTAACTCCTGTTTTAGTTCATGGTGATTCAATGAATGATACTTTAACTAATGGTGAATTAATGATTCTAAATAAAAGATCTAGTATTGATAGATTTGATATTGTTGTAGTTGATATTAAAACTGAAAAAATTATTAAGAGAGTTATTGGTATGCCAGGTGAAACTGTTTTATGTGAGAATGGTGTTATTTATATTAATGATAAAAGAATTGATGAGGAATATGGTAAGGGAACAACACCTGATTTTAGTAGAGTTACTTTAGGTGATGATGAATATTTTGTTTTAGGTGATAATAGAGAATATTCTTTTGATAGTCAAGATTTTGGACCTGTTAAAGATACTCAAGTTAAAGGTACTACAAGATTAGTATTATTTCCATTTACTAAGATTGGATTTGTAGAATAGGTGATGTTATGGCTCGTGTTGTAGTTGGAATGAGTGGTGGAGTTGATTCTTCAGTTGCTGCATTATTATTAAAAAATGAAGGCTATGAAGTAGTTGGTATTACTTTTCAATTTATAGATGATTTTGATGCTACTGATGCTGTAAAAGTATGTGAAAAGTTAGGTATTGAACATCATGTAGTAGATTATAGAGAACAATTTAAAAGTATGATTATTGATTCTTTTATTAATGATTATAAGAAGGGTTTAACTCCTAATCCATGTGTATTATGTAATAGAGATGTTAAATTAAAATTCTTGTATGATCAAATGATTGAATTTAATTGTGATTATATGGCTACTGGACATTATGCTAAGGTTATTGATGGTAATTTATCTAAGAGTGTTGATTTAAATAAAGATCAAACATATTTTTTATGCCAAGTACCACAAGAAAGATTAAAAAGAATTTTATTACCTTTAGAAGGAATTGAAAAAAATAAAGTTAGAGAATTAGCTAGTTTTGTTGGATTAGAAGTTGCTAATAAAAAAGATAGTACTGATGTTTGTTTTATTAATGCTAAGTTTAGAGATTTTTTATCTTTATATGTTGAAAATAATAAAGGTGATATTGTTGATGTAAAAACTAATCAAGTTATTGGTCAACATAATGGTTTATCTTTTTATACTATTGGTCAACGAAGAGGTTTGAATATTGGTGGTACTGAAGGTAAAACATATGTTGTTGGTAAAGATATGGATAAAAATATTCTATATATTGCTATGGGTGATGATAATGAATATTTAATGTCTGATGCTTGCTTAGTTAGTAATTTTAATTATTTAGGTGATGAAAAAATAATTGATTGTAAAGCTAAATTTAGATATAGACAACAAGAAATAGATGTTAAACTTGAATGGTTAGATAATAATCAAGTTATTGTTCATTATGATAATGTTAAAAGTGTAACTCCTGGACAAGCATGTGTTATTTATGTTGATGATAAATGTCTTGGTGGTGGAATTATATCTGAAGTTAGAAAAAATAATGAAAAACTATGGTATTTATAGTATGGTGATTTTATGAAAAAGATTGATTTTAAAAGTATTAGAAAAAGATATTATGTTATAGCATTTATTGTTTTATTATTAATTATTTTTATTGGTGCTGTTACTTATTATAGTTTTGATCCTAAAGATGATTTTAATGCAATGATTTGTCATAGTGTATTAAATAGTGAAGATAATGGTCATATATATTGTTATCATATTTATGCTACTGATAATAATCATTACGAATATATAAAAACTAAAAGAACTATAAAAAAAGGTAAAAATGGTTCAATTGGTAGAGTAGCAAGTGGAAAAATTAATGGTGAAAAAGATTATGATAAATTAGTTAAGAATATAGATAAAGATAATAAGAAGAATTATAGTTCTTTAATTTCATGTACTTATGTTGATAATGGGATGAATATGTATTATGATTCAACTGATGTATTAAAGGAATATTTATTTAAGGAATAGATTGTATCTATTCCTTTTAAAATTTGATTAATTAATATTTATATGATAATTTATTATTACTTTGAGGGGGCTTATTATGAAATATTATTGTGGTTGTAAAGAAATAATCATACCTGATAATAAAAGACCTTTTGGTAAAGGTAGTGAAGGTGAAGTATTTAAAATAGGTGATAAACTTTATAAAATATATTATCCTAATGCAATTAGTGATGGTTATGGTAGTAAAGAAAATCATCATTTGTATCTATCTTCTATTCCTACTAAAAAAATAATAATGCCAGAAGAATTAATATATGATCAAGATGGTAATTATGCTGGATATAGTAGTTCTTTAGTTAATGGTAATCAAAAAGATAAGAATGGTATTATTTTAATGAGTAGTGAAGAATTTTTATATAATTTAGAATTGTTGGAAAAAGATTTCGCTTTATTAAGTGATTCTTATGTAGTTGTAGCTGATATTTCTCCTGTTAATTATATTTTTGACAAAGAAAATAGTGATATGAGAATTATTGATCCTGGAAGATATAAACATCATATTTTTGATAATAAGTTTAAATATGTTACTCAAAATACTGCTCAATTAGAAAGTTTAATTGATTTATTAATTAGATTAGATATTATTAAATATAAACCTATTGATACTAAGAAAAAACAATTATTGATTGCTGATTTAATATCTTCTAAAAGAAGAGAATTTATGGGATCTTTAGTTGAATTCTTTGAGAATGAATTAGATGGTTATAAAGATGTTTATGAATATGCTCAATCTTTAACTAAATATATAAGATAAGAAATTTTTTTCTTATTTTTTTATGTTATAATACTTTTATGAGTTGATATGTATGGAAAAATTTTTAGAAATTCTTATGAGTGAGAAGCCGAGTGAATTAATTAAACAAAATGAAGAATATATGTTTAGTGTTGTTCCTGGTTTTGAAATATGCAAGGGATTTGATCAAATGAATCCTTGGCATATTTATGATGTTTATGAACATATTTTGCATGTTATTGATGGAGTGCCTGCAGAAATACATTTAAGATTAGCAGCTTTATTCCATGATTTAGGAAAACCATCTTGTTTTTGGTTAGATGATAAAGGTGTTGGTCATTTTTTTGGACATTGGGTTGTTTCACAAGAAATGTTTATGAATTGGATAATTGATAAGAATATTGCATGTGATGTTGATTTAGTTTCTGCTTTAATTTATTATCATGATATTAGTGTTCAAAAAATGTTTGAAGAGGAAATTGATACTATGGTTAAACAAATACCTGATATTTCAATGTTATATGCTTTGAAAAGAAGCGATTTATTTGCATATGCTCCAAGTACTCATTCTTTAATTAATGATTATGAAAAACAAGAAAATTTTCTTGTAAAGAAATATAAAAGATAGTTTTCTATCTTTTTTTTCTTACACAATTTTTTTATTTGTGATATACTTAGCAAGTTGTTATAGAAAGGGATTATATATTGAAAGATAATAAAGATACTATTAAAGTATTCTTGTATAGCGATGATAATTCTAAAGTTAAAAGAGCTGTTAAATATTATGGTTTAAATAAAAGTGATGCATTAAAAATTATTAATAAAATTAATAAAGATAGAGAAAAACATTATAAATTTTATACTGGTAGAAATTGGTATGATATTAATAATTATGATGTAATGATTAATGTTGATAAATTAGGTATTAATGAAACAGTTAATTGTTTAAAAGATTATATTAATAATAAAAAAGACATTTAGTGTCTTTTTTTATTTAATTTTAAATGATATACTATTTTTAATGTAGGTGTTCATATGAAAAAGAAATATAAAATTATTATTATTTGTGTAGTTATATTAGTATTGATTGCTATTGCATCATTATTTGGATATAAATATTACTATAATCATGTTTATTTAGAAAAACATAGTAATCCTGTTATTACTTTAAATGGTGATGATAGAATTGAAATTAAATATGGAGAAGAATATTCTGAATTAGGGGCTTCTGCTAAGTTTAGAGATAATGATATTTCTGATGATATTAAGATTGATGGGGAAGTTGATACTTCTAAAGTTGGTGAATATTCTATAAAATATGAAATTGAACATAATGGTAAAAAAGATGAAAAACTTAGAGTAGTAGTTGTTATTGATGATGTTGCTCCGGTTATTACTTTATCTGGCGATGAAACTATTGAAAATTATATTGGTATTGAATATAATGAACCTGGTTTTGAAGCTACTGATGTAGTTGATGGTAATTTAACAGAATCTGTTGTAGTTGAAAATAATATTAACATTAATGAGGCAGGTGAATACCAAGTTACTTATACTGTTAAAGATTTAAGTGGTAATGAAACTATAGTTACTAGAAAAGTTGTTTATGTTGTTAAACCATTACCTCAATTACCTAGTGTTAATGCTAAAGCTACTTCAATTGCTGTTTTAAATTATCATTTCTTTAATACAGCACCAAAGGGTAGTACTTCTGGTGGAAATACTATGAGTATTTATAATTTTGAAGAAGAATTACAATGGTTAAATGATAATGGATATAAAACTTTAACTATGGAAGAATATCGTGCTTGGATGTATGGTGAAATAGAACTTCCAGCAAGAAGTGTTTTATTAACTATAGATGATGGTTGGATTGGTACAGGTAGATCAAATGGTAATTTATTAATTCCTGCATTAGAAAAATATAATGCTCATGCTACATTATTTTGGATTACTCGTGCTTATGTGAAAAGTGATTTTGAATCACCTAATTTAGATATTGAATCACATTCTTATAGTATGCATGATGAAAATGTTTGTAGTGGTGTTTCTAGAGGTGCTAAAATGCTTTGTTTAACTGATGATGAAGTTAGACAAGATTTAAAAACTTCTATTGAAATGGCTGGTAGTGATATAGCTTTCTGTTATCCATTCTATGCATATACAAGTCATTCTAAAGATTTAGTAAAGGAAGCTGGATTTAAATTAGCGTTTGCAGGTGGTGATTATAAATCTACTAGAAATTCTGATAAGTTTGCTATTCCTAGATACCATATGTATAACTCAACTACTTTAGATAAATTTATAAAGATGGTTTCTTAAAAAGACTTTATTTGTAAAGTCTTTTTTTTATATTTTTTAAATGTTATAATCTATAAAGGTGGATGTTATGGAAAAGGTAGTAAAGAGATATAAATATATATTTTGTTTAGTTAATAGTTTAATTGGATTATATGCTGTTAAATTTCATTATACAATTTTAAGTCCGAATGGTGCTAATGATCAAGTTTATTTAGATAAATTTAAATTTACTGATATTTTATATTTTTTAGCTTTTTTAGCTATTTGGATTGTATTCTTTTATATTTTGGATCATTTTATTAATAAAAAAAGAAAAAAAGTGGAATTTAAAATATCTAATAAAAAATTATTTTTTATTAGTTTAATAGTACTTTTAATATTATGGTCTCCATATTATTTAACTTTTTTTCCAGGTGGAGTTTATAGTGATACTTTGGTTCAATATATTCAAGCTACTGGTAAGATAGATGGTCATGGATATTCTGTTTTTTACTCTTTATATATTAGATTGTTATATTTTATATGTGGTAAAAATAGTACTTGGACTTTTGGTGCTATGACTATTATTCAATTATTAATTTATTTATTTACTTTTAGTTATTTTATGGTATGGTTGAAAAACAAAAAAATTAGTAAAAAAATAATAATTACTTGTTTGATATTTTTTGCTATTAATCCTAGAATTCCTACATATGCGATTTCTTTATGGAAAGATAGTTTATTTTCAATTTTCTTATTTATGTATGCTCTAAATGTTATTGATATAGTACATAGTAATGGTAATAAGTTAAAAGAAAAATATGAACCATATCTATATGGATTATTATGTATATTAGTTAGTTTATTTAGAAATAATGGTTTATATTTAGTTATGTTTATGTCTATTATTTTATTTATAAAATATAGAAAAATGTTTTCTAATACTAAACTATTCTATTTTATGAATAGTGTAGTATTATTGGTTATTTATTTAGTGTATGGTCCTTTATTTGGTCATTTAGGTTATAATCCTCCTTATGTTGAAAATATTGGTATTTCTTTACAACAAATATCTTATGTTGTTGCAAATGATAAAAAGATAGATAATAAATCTCAAGAATATATTGATCATTTAATGACTACTTATGATATTAAAGATAAATTTACTCCTTTAACAATTGATAATATAAAGAAAAGTCTTGAATTTGATAGTGAATATTTAGTTGATCATAAGGTAGGTTACTATCAAACTTATGTTTCTTATTTAAAAGCTTATTCTTATATTACTGTTGGTTATTGGAATTATTATACTTTAGGTTATGGTATTGGTAGTGATTCTTTAAGAGATTTTTATGAATATACTATGGGTAAAATTGTATATGGAGAAGATTTTGATGTAAGTCATAATACTAATGTTATTAATAAAGTATTTAAAATAAATCTATGGACACCTTTATCTAATCTTTTATCTTTTATGAATAATAGCGCTATTGGTACATTGATTTGTTTTATAGGTATTTATATCTTATTGTATAAAGATAAGTTTAAATATATTTTATGTTATTTACCTGGTTTATTAATATTTGCTTGTTTAATGCTTGGATCTCCTATAGCATTTTCTTCAAGATATATTATATATACTATTTTCTTCATTCCTCTTGCTTTATTTATTCCTTTTATGGAGGAGAGTAAGAAATGAGGAAAGTAGTATTAATACCTTCTTATGAACCAACAAATAAGTTAATTGATATTGTTAGTGAATTATCTAAGAATAAGTTAGATATTATTATTGTTAATGATGGTAGTAATAAAAAATATGATTGTATTTTTAATAAGTGCAGTGATATGGCTACTGTACTTAAGTATGATAATAATAGAGGTAAAGGTTATGCTTTAAAATATGCATTTAAATATATTAAAGATAATTATAAAAATTGTAATATTGTGACTATGGATTCTGATGGTCAACATACGATTAAAGATACTTTAATGTTATTTGATACAATTCAAGATAATAAAATATCTCTTGGTAAAAGATTAAGAGATAAAAAAATACCTTTTAAAAGTAAGTTAGGAAATTCTTTAACTAGAATATTATATAAATTATCTACTGGTGTAAGTGTATATGATACTCAAACTGGTTTAAGAGGTTTTAATTATAATATGTTAGATTTTTTACTTAATATAAATGGTGATCGTTTTGAATATGAAATGAATGTTTTACTTAGAGCACCTAAATGTAATATTGAATTGGAAGAATATGTAATTGAAACTATATATGAAGATAATAATAGTGGTACTCATTTTAGAGCTATTAAAGATTCTATACTTATATATAATCAATTAATTAAATATGGTTTATCATCTTTTTTATCTTTTATTGTAGATTATATTTTATTTATAATATTTGGATTAATTTTTAATGTTATATATAGTAATTTAATTGCTAGAGTTTTTAGTTCGTTATTTAATTATTTTATGAATAAAAATATTGTATTTGAAGATGATAAAAATGTTAGTAATTCTATTATTAGTATTTGTTATTATGTAATTATGGAAGGGTACTTTAAATAGTACTCTTTTATTTTGTGTTTTGTAAGATACAAAAATAGTAATTATGTCAATTTTGTATTTTCTGTAATACAAAATTGA
>JAEDJT010000094.1 GCA_016296185.1 Bacilli bacterium | reverse complement strand
TATAGTTCCTATTGAACCTGAAGTAGAAGAACCTATAATTCCTATTGAACCTGAACAACCTATTGAACCTATAGTTCCTATTGAACCTGAAGTAGAAGAACCTATAATTCCTATTGAACCTGAAGAAGTTCCTGAAGAAGTAATAGAAGAAACTGAAGTTCCAGTTGAAGAAGAAATTCCTGAAGAAGAAGTTAAAGAAGACGAAGAATAATTTTATTTAAGAGATATTATAGCATAGACGATTATTATGTAACATTAGTAAAATTTTAGCTGGTGGTATTAATGATTAAAGTCATATGCTTCATAATATTGTTTTTTTTATTAATTATATTTAAGGATTAAAAAGAGAGGATTAATCCTCTCTTTTATTTTGTTTATATAATATAGTAAATAAGGAGGAAATATTTAATTGTTTAACCAAATAATAGAAAGAATTGAAAGAATGACTTCCGTTGTAGAATCTTTTAAAGATAAATTAACTAATAATAATATAATAATATTAAATGATAAAGGGGTTAAAGAAGGCAAAGAAAATGCCATAACTAATACTGAAATATTAAATAGTCTTATAGTTAAATACCCAAAAGGACAAAAGAAATTTCAACTTAAACATGGTACTTATTATTTTAATCCAATAGATTTAAATAGTATAGATTCAAATTATATTGAAGTAAATCTAATGGGAGAAACTACAAATTCAGATATATATAGCTATCAAGGTAAACCAGTAATTATATATACTAACAAACAAGATTTTATGCATATCTCAAAAGAAAATCCACCTGAATCAAGATTTAATGTTCAAAACATATACTTCCGTTCTTATAATGGATATTCAGAAATACCTACTGGAGTATGTTTCGGATGTAGCACAAATACTGGTTGGAGTGAATGTAACTTCCATTTTTATAATGTAGGATTTCATGGGTATGATTATGCTTTTATATCTAAAGGATATTCATGCGGTGGAAGTGGTGGAGAACATATATCTATATCAACTTGTCATTATGGAATTTATATAGATAAAGCAAGTCACTTATTTAATATAAATCATTTAGAATTAGTATACAATAGAGTAGGTGTTAGATTATCTCATTGTGGTGTAGATAATTCTATTAAAAATGTGCATTGTGCTACTGGATATCTTGGAGCAGATAAAGATGATTTTGATGAATTTATAATTATACATTCTAAAGGAAATGTTACGGTAGATAGTTTATATTATGAAGATTATGAAAATACTGCTCAACCAGAAAAAACTATAATATTTGACTTTGAAGGATGGTCATATGGATGTGGTCATATGACCATAAAGAATACCAATATAGGTAAACCAGGAGCTAGAGGTGGAAAATGGTTAAGAGCTAGAGGTCGTTTAGGTGCTGGTGTAGAAGCTGGTGTAGAAAATCCAACAACTATATCTACTAAAGGAGGACTTATAGGGTGGTATCCTACTGGATTAGTTAAGTTGGAAAATTGTGGTGTTGAAAGATATGTATATGGTAATAAGTTAGATAGTTTATTAACTTTAATAGATGTTTCTAATCAAAGTCCTTTTATACATGGCATAATAACTGGATATAATATTAAAAATAATAAAGATAAAATTATGTTTGGTAAACCATGTTATCAATCTAAAGTTCATATTGAAAGTAGATACCCTAGTTGGTCTTCAATATTTAGTATAACTCCTACTGAGAATGATAGTGATTATGGATATGTATATAGAAGAATAGATGATGGAGCATGGTCTGATGTACAACCAGATACAGGTTTAAAACATAATGAATATAAAAACAAAGAATTATATACTAGATTATTAGATTTTAAAACCCAAGGAATGATTACTATTACTCAAAACAATATTCCAGAAGGTTTAACTGCTGAATTAGGTATGTTAGCATATAACTTCTCAGATGGTAAACGCATATTTAAACCTATAGCTAATATTACAAAAGATATTCAATTAGGCACACAAATTCGTGTAGATACTACTATCCCTACTAATGATTTTGCTAGTGGAGTAGCTTTTGCTTATAGATTTACTTCAGATACGGATTTAACTAATTTTGATGGGAATGCAATTAAGTTTAGTATTAATATAGATTACATAAGTGAAAACTTTTAAAGGAGGTGATTTAAATGTTCCAAGAAATATTAAATAGAATAAATGTATTAGTTT
>JAEDJT010000011.1 GCA_016296185.1 Bacilli bacterium | reverse complement strand
GACTTAATGATAAAGGATTTGATTTAGAAAGAGGAATAAAGAATAGTGATAGAGAACATATAAGAATAAAAGAATTAAAAAAGATAACTAATAGTTTAAATAAAGATTTAGGTAATAAACATTCTAGATTAGAATATGAACTAAATGAGTTTAATGAAAGCCTTAAAGATAAAAAGAATATCCTGTTTGATAAAGATTATGTAAAAGTAAAAAAAGAAACATTTGATTCTATGAATAGAGTTATAAAAGAAGTTGATGATTTGATGGGTGTACAAGATAGAGTTGAAGTAGTTTTAGGAGAAGTAAAAGATCAAGTTGATTCTTATAATACACTAGAAAGAAAAAATAAAAATCTTACTAATGAAGTAAAATATTTAAAACAGAGAAATGATGAATTAGAAGAAGAAAATAAAGGATTAAAAGATTACATATATGAAATAGTTGAAAAACTTATAGAATTCTTTAGAAAACTTCTTATAAGAGGAAATGAAGAAACAAAAGATATTGTTACTGATAAAGTAAAAGATATATATGATAAAAACTTATTTAATAATAAAGATGTTTATAAAACATCAGTAGGAACTGAAAGACAAGATGAATTATTTGAATATGCAAACGTTCCTTCTTATATGAAACAGCCAATAAAATCCAATTATAGAGATGAAATTGATAAAGATGATGATTTCGATATTGGATTTTAAACTAAGAACTATAATTTCATTATAGTAACACACTACGATATTGGCAGAGCCAATAACTATGTGTGCCAAGGATAAACCCTTTGGAATCCCAATAAAGCACCAATACTACAAACTTTCATAAGTAGTAAAGGTGCTCTTTTTTTATTTCAGCATTTAGCTTCATAAAAAAATAAAAAGACTTTTTTCACTTTCATTGAAATACAATTTCAACAAAACGTGTCCGTCTTTTTAATTAAAATACTATCGCCACTTTCATTCTTTCAGAACAAAACGTGCCACGTATTTTATAAAATTGTTCATTAGGATAATACATATATTTATAGTATAATATAAGTGTGAAAGGAGTATTCTTATGAGTAAGACGCATGAACAATTTAAATGTGAATTAGAATTAAAAAATCCTCTTGTAATTCTAATTGGTAAATATACAAAAGCTACTGATTATGTCAAAGTTAAATGTTCTCGATGTAATAATATATGGGAAGCCAAAGCGTATTCTTTGCTTCAAGGTAGAGCGTGTCCAAAATGTAGAGTAATTAGAGGAATAGAAAATAATAAAGGAAAAACTCATAAGAAAACTCATGATGAGTTTCAAAAGGAACTTAAACAAATTAATAACGGAGTTACATTATTAAGTGAATATAAATCACATCATGACTTTGTTTTATGTAAGTGTAATAGATGTGAAAACGAATGGGAAGTAAAAGCATATTCGTTGTTACAGGGACATGGGTGTCCTAAATGTGCTAAATCGGGAACAAGCTTTATGGAACAATTTCTATATTTGTCTTTGGCAAGAATAATAGGAAATGATGAAGTATTATCACGTGATAGAAAAACAATAGGAATGGAACTAGATATTTATATTCCAAAATATAATTTTGCATTAGAACCAGGTAATTGGAATTTACATAAAAATAATATTGAACGAGATAGAATAAAGAGAGAAAAATGTTCAGATAAAAATATTGATTTAATTACTATTTATGATATGTTTCCAAAAAATTCATTAAAACCTTTTGATAAAAATTGCTATATATTTACTGATGATCTAAATAAAATGGATCATGTTTATTTAAAACAATTGGTTAAAGAATTATGCAATAAATATAGTATATTGAATAATTTATCTGAAGAAGATTACATAACTATAGAGAATGAAGCATATGAAAACTCAAAATCAATGACACATGATATATTCTGCAAAAGGATGAGCGAAGTTCATCCAAATATACAAGTTATTGATAAATATGTTAATTCAAATAAAAGAATAAAAGTTAAATGTAATATATGTGGATTTGAATGGAGTGGTGTTCCTTTCAATATGTTGGCTGGTGATGGTTGCAGAAAATGTGGAACAAAAAAAGCTCATGAAAAATTTTTGAAAGAAAAAGACTGTTTAATAAATGAATTGAAAAACATAAATCCAGATATAGAGATAATTGGAGAATATACTGGAAGACATTCAAAAATTAAAACTAGGTGTAAGATTTGTGGATTTGAATGGGATCCAGTTGTATCTAGTTTGTTAAGGGGTTCATCGCACAAAAACTCAAAATCTATGCATAATTCGTTAAAAGGATTATCTAGCATTGTGTATTTTTAAAATTTAGTATATAATGAATGCAGGTAAACAAATTGTTGTGATAAAATGATTTTTGTCCACGATCTGTCCACGTAATATATAAAATTAGTAATATTTATAATATAGATAATACTAATAATATAATGTACTAAATGCCCGTAAAATAAAGGGAAAACACATAATACTATTTGTACTATATATAAGTAAAATATGGTCAAAGGTCGAGCATGTGGTAGCGGAAAAAAATACAAACAATGCTGTGGTAAATAATAAAATTTAAGCAATTAAAAAGGTCCAATAAGGACCTTTTATTATTTTAAATAAAATAACAAATGTTATTTAAAGTTGACAAATAATATGTAGGAAAGTATATTATTAAATAACAAATGTTATTTTATACATTTGTAGAGGTGATATTTATGGCAAGAACAACAAAATTTTCTAAGGATATACTCCTAAAAAAAAGCGTAGAATATATAAAGAAATACGGATATTCTAATTTAACAGTTAGAGATATAGCTAAGTATATAGGATGTTCAACTCAACCAATATTTAAGAATTATGATAATTTTGAATTATATAAAAATGACTTAAAAAAATATTTGAGACAAGATTACGAATCATTTATAAATAATTACATTGATGAAAATGATTACTTATATACCATAAGTTATGCATATGCTCTTTATGCCAAAAAGGAACCAAATGTTTTCTTATCATTATTTATGGCTGATTTAGCTGGTTCTAGAACAGTAGATGAAGTGTTAAATACTGATAGAAATAAAATTACTATTGAAGCAATGGTAAAACAATATAACATATCTTTAGAAGAAGCTAAAAAAATTTACCGAGATACAAGATTTTATACACATGGTATTGCGACACAATTATGTATAAAAAGTATTAAGTTAACTGATAAAGAATTATCAGATTTAATTAGAAATAATATAGAAATGAACAAAGGGGGAAATTAAAATGAATTTATATGATAGAAATCAAAAACAAAGATCATTTTTTAATGAAAAAATTGATACATATGATGAAGTTCATTTAACATATATGGAAACAAAAAAAATGCTTGCAGAATCATTAGATACTAATACAAAAAAAGTATTAGATTTAGGTGCTGGTACTGGTTTAGAATTAATTCATTTATTTGAATTATTTCCAAATGCAGACGTAACTGTTATAGATATCACAGAAAATATGTTAGAGGAACTAAATAAAAGATCATTTGCAAATCATGTAAAAACAATATGTGGAGATTTTTTTGAAGTTGATTTTGGAAATGAATATGATGCCGTTATTTCAACATCAGCATTACATCATTTTAAAGAAGAAGAAAAAATAATCTTATATAAGAAAATATTAGATTGTTTAAAAAGAAATGGTCAATTTATAAATTGTGATAAAATTGCACTATCACAAGAAATTCAGGATAAACAACTATATGAGTTGGAAACAAATATAGAAAATCATAAACATATTGATACACCTCTTACTATTGAAAATGAAAGAAAAATACTATCTATAGTAGGATTTGATCAAATATCAATAACAAATGTTGATAAAGAAGATTATTGCTTAATAAAAGCAAGAAAAAAATAAAAATACAAGGAAACTTGTATTTTTTTATGTACATAATTATGTAAAAAAATTTAAACATTGATTGAATTCAAAAAAAATATAATCTATACTTAATTACAGTAGAGGTGAATGAAATGGCTTTAAATCATAAAGTAGAAAATGTTGAACAATTATTAAATGATTCTCAACATTTATTAAATGAAACAACAAATGGTGCTAGTGGTTCTGCATATAGCATTATTAAAAATTTATCAAATGCAATTGATATATTATCTGGTTGTTGGAAAGGATTAGATGCAGGTGTACAAATAAACAATATTGTTAACGTATATAACAATATGGTAACTTTTAGAAATAGTATGTCTGATTTATCTAGTTATTCATACAGTATTGGAATAATGTATAGACAAATTCAATCAAGCAATGGAGCTTCAGTAGAAGTACCATCTCCATTACAAGATTCAATATCATTAACAACAAGAAATCCATACGAAGACAAAAATGATACAATTGATATTACAGATAAAGCAGTAGAAGCAAGAACAGAATTAGAAACTGCAAAATCTGCATTCCAAGATTTAACAATGACATTTAATCAAGATAAATCTGCAATTCTAAATAACTGGACTTCAGGTGACAGACACGATGAATTTGAGGAAACTTTTGGAGATTTTGCTTCTAAATTCCAAAATTATGAAACTTTAATTGCAGACGTAGTTGATAAAATAACATCAGCTCTTGCAAATTATGGAGGATAAGAAGGAATTTCCTTCTTTTTTTGGATATGCAAACAGTAACAGAAAAAAGAACAATGGCGAATCAATATAAAAATAAAATAAGTACATTAATTGATACCATTGATGATTTGAAAAGAAAAGCACAAGCTTCAAAAGAATTGTCAGAAGATTATATTAGATTAAATGGAAATGCTGAGAATGCAGGATATGATAATGGTGCATTTTCAGAAATGATTACAATTTGTAATACTTTAATAAGTAACTTAAATGAGTTAGATACTAAAACTAATACTTATATAAGCTCATTACCTTATTATGATTCACAAAATTCAGATACATATTTATGTTAGATAAGGAGGCTGATAAATATGGCGGAAATTAATATTGATCAAACAGCTATAACTGATGAAAAAGCAAATATTAATTCACTAATAGATTATTATAATGAAATATCAGCTGGTATTACCTATCTATATAACAATAGACCAGAAGGAGTAGCTATAGACTCCGTACATGCATGTGCGAATACAACAGTAAATCTTGAAGAAAAAATTATAGAAACAAGAGATAGACTAATTTTATTAGAAAATTCGTTAAATGGGAAAATTTTTTTTAATTCTAACACAGATGATTTTACTAAAATAGAATCAATAAATGTAAACAATATAGATTATTCAAACATTTCAGAAGATGGCTATATAGTTCAAGGATACACAAATGTAGGAGATTATACATTCATAACAGCACATGCTGAAGGTGATAGTGATAAACCAAGAATATATGTATACAATAATAAAACTGGTGAATATGAAGGAAAGATAATATTAACTTCTAATTGCCATGTAGGTGGTATAACTTATGATCCAGATAATGGATTAATGTATATTTCAGGTTCTGGATCAAAAATTAAAGCATATGATTATAATCAAATGATAACAGCATTTGAAACAGTAAAAAATAATACTAGAACAGAAGCAACATTAGATTTAAATACATTAGCCGATAACTCATCAATAATAGTTGGTACTATTAACCTTCCAGAAGGTTCAAAACCAGCAACGGTTTATTATAACAATGGAACATTATATGCAAATACATTCGTAGGAAGAGGACATGGAACAACTTATGAATTTAATGTAAATTATGACCCAACAACAGGAACTGTAACAAGTACTCAAACATATAGCTACAATTCACCAAGAATGGTACAAGGTATGTCTATAACAAATTACAATGGACAAGAATACTATGTATATGCTCAATCATACAGTAGAAAAAATAAATCATCTGTATGTGTTTATACTAGAAATCCAGATGGATCATTCCATTATGAAGGAAAAGTATATTATGATCAACCTGGTTTAGAAGGTATTAATATAGATTCAGAAGGAAACGTACAAGCTGTATTTGAATTTGGTGATCAACAAGTAATGAATACAACAATGGAAGATATAGTAAATAACTTAACTTATGAAGAAGATTCTGCTTGTGAAAGCAAAAGAGATTCAGATGGATCTGCTTACGATTTTAAACAATGGCTTAAAAAAGTGTTTTAATTGAGGTGTAATATGAAAAAAATTAAAATGATAAATATAGATGCAATAAAAAATAGAACTTTAAAATTATGTATCGGTATTGTTTTAGGAACTACAATACTAACTGGATGTGCTAAAGATGAAACTCAAATAGAACAAGAACAAATACACTATCCAATTGAAGTTACATATACTAATGTTGATTCAACTTCATATAATGATGAAGTAGTAGTTGTTTATAACAGCAAAGGAGAAATATATACTACTTTAGACATTAAAGGAGAAACATTAGATGAATCTAATTCAGTTAGTGTAGAATCTTATGTTATTAGTAATGAAGATTTAAGGTTAGCTTCACATTACCTTGATAAAGAAGTACAACTTCCACAAATATCAGAAAATGAAAAATATGAAGTCGTAGTAGATTATATGACAAAAGATATTAGTGTTGAAGTAGAAAAATTAGGTTTAGAAAAATAAAACAAGATTTAATCTTGTTTTATTTTGTTATAATAAAAAAAGAAAAGGTGATAATATGCACAATATAGAATTACACATACCTGAAATAGAAGAATATTGGTATGAAGAAAAAATAGAAAAAGATCCTAATACTATGAGTTATAATGCCGGATATGACGTATCATATTATGGATATAATTATGAAACAGGTTGTATTGCATTCCCAAAAGAGAGATGGCAAGAAGTATATGATAAAAGAATAAAAGAAAAAAGATATTTTGCTTATATTAAAGATAATGATATTAATGAATATGTAGGATATTGTAATTATCAATATAACAAAACAGATAATAGATACGAATGTGGAATAGTAATTGAATCGAAATATAGAGGAAAAGGATATTCCAAACAAGTATTAAAGATGTTATGTGAAAAAGCAAAAGAAGATGGAATAACAAAACTATATGATAATTTTGAAATTGATAGAGGAAAAACATTAGAAATTTTTAAATCAGTTGGTTTTGTTATTGATGAAGAACAAAAATGGAAAAAAATTGGAAAAGAAGTAAAAGGAATATTAGTTAGAATTGATTTAAAATAACTTTGGTATATAAAATAATAATACCAAGATAAATAAAAGAGATAATGAAAAATATCTCTTTTTATTGTATATAAAAAAATAGAATGATATTATATCAAAAAAGGTGTAAACATGAATGAGTATAAGAAAAAAATAATGGATAAATTTGAGTATATTGATTTTAATGAAGATATTATAAATGAAGCTTTTGAAAGAGCATATATATCTTGTCGAGAAGCTAACGGAGATAATGAAATATCAATGAAAGTTTCAATAGCAGATTATTTTATAAACGAATTAATTTCAATAATCGAAAATGATCGAGAAGACATTCTAATCGCAATACAATTTGCTTATGAAAAAGAACTAGAATTTTTTATGAGAAAAAGAAATATTAAAACAAGAGATTCACACTTAACAAAAGCTTATGAAATAGCAGTATCTAAGTCAATAATCGAAAAAGATAGATTAAGTTTTACAAGTGTATTGATAAATAACTTAAGTACATTATTAAAGCAAAAGGAAGAAGATATGATAAAAATGGAATATAATATAAAGGAAAAAAACATATACGAAATTTTTAATAACTATGACGAATCTATGGTAAGTATGATATTAGAAACAATGAAAAAAAGAGAAGAAAGATCATACTTTAAGTTTATTAATATATTTGGAAATGATTTTAAACATAGTAGTAGCCAATCATTAACTTATTATCAAAACATTGAAATCCAAAATAAATTAAAATGGTTTGAAAAGAAATTACAATTAACAAAAAAATTAATGCTTAGAGGAAAAACATTAGCAAATGTTAAAGAAATACTATTAAAACAAAGTGATACAAAACTAATTGAAATGATGGCAGAAGAAGATGAAAAAAGCAAAACACATGTTTTTGCTTGTAAAAAAGATTTATTAAATTATTATAATATATCAAAAAAAGAATTAGACGATGCACTTGGATTTTTAGAAAACAAAGATGCAATAACTATATTCAAATATACATATGGTATTGGAGTTCAATCTTTAACAAAAAGTGAAATAATAACAAAATATCAATTAACAGATTCAAAATATAATGAATTTATTGAATATGTTTATGAAAATTTAGAAAAAGCAATTAGAGAATATAGAGAATATATGAATTCATTTAAATTACATAAAAGTGAATCAGAAAGAAAAGAAACAATAAATAAAAAACAAGAAAAAAATGAAAATAAAAAATCATTCTTTAGAGGATTATTCGAAGAAGGACTATCAGAAGAACAAGAACAAAAATATAAAGAAATTATAATTGCTAATGTACATGCAAGTAATTCAGAAGTAGCAAAAAATATAATTGCATTATATGGAGAAAATTTAGAATCATATAATGAAAATATAGAATTAAACAAGAATGAAATACAAAATATAAGATGTTACAAAACAGCTATAAGAAAAAAGATAAAAGAAGGAAAATTAGAAATAGTTGAGAGAAAAAAACAAACTAATAAACTAAGCACAAAAAAAGATAAAACTTTTTTTGCAGGACTATTTGAAGAAGGATTATCAGAAGAACAAGTTAAAGAATATAAAGAAATAATTATTGCCAACGTACATGCAAGTAATTCAGAAGTAGCAAAAAACATAATAGCATTATATGGAGAAAACTTAGATTCATATAACGAAATACTAAATTTAGAAAAAAGCAAAAGAATAAACATTAGTTGCTACAAGACAGCTATAAGAAAAAAAATAAAAGAAGGAAAATTAGAAATAGTTGAGAGAAAAAAACAAACTAATAAACTAAGCACAAAAAAAGATAAAACTTTTTTTGCAGGACTATTTGAAGAAGGATTATCAGAAGAACAAGTTAAAGAATATAAAGAAATAATTATTGCCAACGTACATGCAAGTAATTCAGAAGTAGCAAAAAACATAATAGCATTATATGGAAATAATTTAGATGAATATAATGATACAATTGAATTAACAAAATCTCAAAGAATAAATATAAATTGTTATAAAACAACAATAAGAAGAAAAATAAAAGAAGGATCATTAGTTAAAAAAGAAAAAACTCAAAAAAAATATGAAAGTCAAAATAAAGTATTTGAAAAAAATAAGTATTTCATATATAGAATAGCTTCAAATAATGAATCATCTGAAGAATTAGAAGAAATCACATCTAAATTATATGAAGTATTACCAGAGTTTAAAAAATATTTAGGTTATAAAATTGCTCAAAAATTATATGGACCAAATTTAAAGGATGTATTTACAAGAATAAAACTTAGTCAAACAGAAAAATCTCAATTCTATTTCTTTATAAATAGTCTAAAAAGAAGAATTGAAAAAATGGATGTTAAAATTAAAGATGAAGTAACAGAAACAAATAATGAAGATGTTGAATATACAACAGAAATAATAGATGCAAGTATTAATCCAGAAAAAATAATTAAAGAGGATAGTGTTAATCCAAAAGAAATAGCTAAAGAAGAAAAAGAAACAATTAAATTAAATTATATAGAAGAATTAATATATAATTTATATTCTATTAATGAATATGAACCAAGATTTATTTCACAAGTATTAAATATATCAATTGATGAAGTAATTACTGTTTTAATCAAATTATATCAATTAATACCTAACAAGAATTCTATAGTAGAATATATAGCTATAAATCATCCAAATAAGATTAAAGAGTTATTGAACAATAATTATATAAAAAAAGGTTTAGCTAATTGCTCTAATGCAGAAATGAAAGTTATATATATGAAATTATTATCAAGAAGTAACCCAATGATTACAGATGAATTTATAGCAAATATTACTGGTTTAAATGTAGAAGATGTTATTAATTATCAATTGATGACAAAAGAAGATAATATAAACGAATTAGCACAATTAATAATGAGAAAAAAGAAAACTAACGAAAATTAGTTTTCTTTTTATATATGGTATAATATGTTATAATACAAAACTAAAAAAAGGGATGATTGCATGGAAAGATATCAAGAAATAGAAAGATCATTAATAAAAAAATATAGAAAAGAAATATGGTCTAAATTTATAAAAGCTATAAAAGATTATAAACTAATAGAAGAAAACGATAAAATAATGGTTTGTATAAGTGGAGGAAAAGACTCTTTTGTATTAGCTAAATGTATTCAAGAGGTAAAAAAACACGGAAAGATTAACTTTGAAGCAAGATTTGTATGTATGAATCCTGGATATGCAGAAAAAAATAAACAATTAATTATAGATAACGCAAAAGAAATGAATATTCCTTTAGAAATGTTTGAATCAGATATATTTGAAGTAGTTGATAAAGTAGATTTTAAAAGTCCATGCTATATGTGTGCAAAAATGAGAAGAGGTCACTTATATGCTAAAGCTCAAGAAATTGGATGTAATAAGATTGCATTAGGTCACCATTTTGATGATGTAATAGAAACAACTTTATTATCTATGTTTTATGGAGCAGAAATAAAAACTATGTTACCAAAACTACATAGCGATAATTTTAAAGGTGTAGATTTAATAAGACCTTTATATTTAGTTAAAGAAGATGATATAAAATCATTTACTAAATATAATGAATTAACATTCTTGAATTGTGCATGTAAGTTTACAGCAGAAAATTATGTAGAAGATAAAGAAACAAAAAGTAAAAGATATGCAATGAAACAATTAATAAAAAAATTAAGAGAAGAAGGAAAAGATATTGACCATAATATATTTAAAGCAATGGACAATGTTAATTTATCATGCATATTAGGAACAAAAAAAGATGGCGAATATCATTCATTCCTAGAAGATTTTGATAAATAACAACACAATGTTTATTAATACATTGTGTTATTTTAATATATATGTTATTATAACTTGCGACGAAATTCTTAATTATTTATATGATATAATATTGATAGGTGATTTAAATGGAAATTAAAGAAATAAAAACTTGTATTACAAATATGGAAGCAAAACTAGAAACTATAGGGAGGTCTCTTTGATGTCGATGCAAAAGAGACAAAAATAAAAGAATTAACAGAATTACAAAATGAACCAAATTTTTGGAATGATATAGATAAAGCAAATAAAATAACAAAGGAGATTAATATATTAAAAAAATCAGTTTCAAATTTAAAAGATATAAAAGATAGATTAACAACAGATAAAGAAATGATATCTTTACTAGAATTAGAGCCATCAGAAGAAATGAAACAAGAAGTAGAAAAAGATATTACTTTAATAGAAAAAGAAATTGAAGAACTTGAAATAAATACAATATTAAATGGTGAATATGATAATAGTGATTGTTATTTAGAAATTCATCCAGGGGCTGGTGGAACTGAAAGTTGCGACTGGGCTAATATGTTATTAAGAATGTATGAAAGATTTTGTGATAAGAATGACTTTAGTCATGAAATACTAGAATTACAAAATGGAGAAGAAGCTGGTATTAAATCAGTAACAGTTCATATTAAAGGAAATTTTGCATACGGATATCTAAAATGTGAAAGAGGAGTACATAGATTAGTAAGAATATCTCCATTTGATTCAAATAAAAGAAGACATACATCTTTTGCATCAGTATCTGTAGTTCCTGAAATAGATCAATCTATAAATATAGAAATAAAAGATGAAGATATTAGAATAGATACATATTGTGCAAGTGGACATGGTGGACAAGGAGTAAATACTACACCTTCTGCTGTACGAATAACTCACTTTCCTAGTAAGATAGTTGTTACTTGTCAAAATGAAAGATCTCAAATTCAAAATAAAGAACAAGCTATGAAAGTATTAAAAAGTAAATTATTTAATTTAGAGATTGAAAAAAAAGAAAAAGAAATGGCAGCATTAAAAGGTATAACTACAGGAATAGATTTTGGTAGTCAAATAAGAAGTTACGTTTTAGAACCATATAAATTAGTTAAAGATACAAGAAGTGGTTTTGAAATTGGAGATGCAGAAAAAGTATTAGATGGTGAAGTACTACCATTTATGGAATCAATATTAAAAATGAAATAGAGGTGATAATATGAAAGAAACAGTTGCTTATCTAAATAGTTTACTAAAAGAAAATGATACAGTCGTTATTGGTTTATCTGGAGGTCCAGATTCAATGTGCTTATTAAACTTATTAATAAACTTAAATAAAAGTATAAGAATTGTATGTGCTCATATTAATCATAATATTAGAAAAGAAAGTATCAAAGAATTAGAGTTTGTAAAAGAATATTGCGACAAGAAAAATGTAATATTTGAAACAACAACATTTGAAAAAAAATCTGAAACAACAGAGTATAATGAACAAGAACTAAGAGAAAAAAGATATGAATACTTTTCAAAGGTTATAAAAAAATATAATGCTCAATATTTATTTACTGCTCATCATGGTGATGATTTGGTAGAAACAATATTAATGAGAATTACTCGTGGATCAAATTTGAAAGGTTATTGCGGATTCCAAACAGAAACCCAAAAAGAAGGTTATAAAATAATAAAACCTTTAATATACACTACAAAAAAAGATATAGAAGAATATAATAAAGAAAATAACATTCCCTTTGTTGTAGATAAAACTAATAATGAAGATAAACATACAAGAAACAGATATCGTCATAATGTATTACCATTTTTGAAAAGTGAAAATGAAAACGTTCATCTCAAATATTTAAAATTTAGTAAAGAATTAAATAAGTATTACACATATGTAGATAAATTAATACAAGAAGAAATTAATAAAAGATATCATAAGAATATTTTAGAAATTACAGATTATGATAAATTAGATTCATTATTTCAAGTAAAAATAATAGAATATGTATTAGATAGTAATTATATAGATAATCTATATTTAGTATCAGATAAACACGTTAATTTAATATTAGATATTATTGAAAATCCAAAACCAAATATCGATATTAATTTACCAGATAATTTGAGAATATCTAAATCTTATAATAGATTAAAAATAACTCGTCAAAAGAATAATAATCAAGAATATAAAATAAAAGTTGAAGATAAAACATTATTGCCAAACGGACATATTATTGAATGTTTAACGGATACTGATAAAAATACTAATTACTATTTAAAATTGAATAGTAAAGAAATAAGTTTACCATTATATGTTAGAAGCAGAAAAAATGGTGATAAAATGATAATAAAAAATATGTCATCAGCAAAAAAACTTAAAGATATTTATATTGATAGTAAACTTTCTAAAGAAGAAAGAATATCACAACCAATATTAGTAGATTCAAATGATACAATATTGTGGATTCCTGGCTTAAAAAAATCGAAATTTGATAAAGCAAAGAATGAAAACTATGATATAATACTATGGTACAATTAAATTTAATAAAAGGAGAGAAAACATGAAAAAGAAAAATAATTCATATATGTCAATAATGCCATATTTAATATTAGGTATTATCCTTACTGTTTCATTAGTAGTAATGAACATGGGAACAACAAAAATAAATAAATTAAGTACTGGTGAATTGATACAAGAAATTCAAAATGAAAACGTAACAGAAATTACAATTACACCTAAAGAAAGTGAAAGCATTTTCTATGTAACTGGTAAATTAGATGGATATGCATCAGGAGAAAGTTTTGAAGCAAGAATAATTGAAGATGAAATATCAACAATTACAGAATATGCTGAAGAACAAAATATTGAAAAATACGAAACAAATAAAGATCCAGGAGCAAGTAGTTTGCTATATATAATAATAAACTTTGCACCTATGGTAATTATTTTAGTAGTTGGTTATGTATTATTTAGTAAACTAGCTTCTGGAAATAATAAATCAATGGACTTCGGAAGAAGTAGAGCAAAATTAAGTGAAGACGGTGGACAAGTAAGATTTACTGATGTTGCTGGATTAAAAGAAGAAAAAGAAGAAGTAAAAGAATTAATTGATTTCTTAAAAAATCCTAAAAAATTCCAAAAACTAGGAGCTAGAATTCCTAAAGGTGTTTTATTAGTAGGTCCTCCAGGAACAGGTAAAACATTATTAGCAAAAGCAGTAGCTGGCGAAGCAAATGTACCATTCTATTACATTAGTGGTTCAGACTTTGTAGAATTATATGTTGGTGTAGGTGCATCACGTGTAAGAGATATGTTTAAACAAGCAAAACAAAGTGCTCCATGTTTAATATTTATTGATGAAATCGATGCAGTAGGTCGTCAACGTGGATCAGGTATTGGTGGAGGACACGATGAACGTGAACAAACATTAAACCAATTATTAACTGAGATGGATGGGTTTGGAGCTAATGAAGGTATTATCATTATTGCTGCAACAAATAGACCAGACGTATTAGACCCAGCATTATTAAGACCAGGAAGATTCGATAGACAAGTTACAGTTAGTCTTCCAGATGTAAAAGAAAGAGAAGAAATTCTTGAAGTACATGCTAAAAATAAAACATTTGCTGATGAAGTAAATTTAAAAAATGTTAGTGCAAGAACTCCTGGATTTAGTGGAGCTGACTTAGAAAACTTATTAAATGAAGCTGCATTATTAACAGTAAGAAGAAACAAAGATAAAATAACAATGGAAGAAATTGATGAAGCAACAGACAGAGTTATTTTAGGACCTGCAAAAACAAGTCGCAAGATTACTGATAAAGAAAAACGTTTAGTTGCAATTCATGAATCTGGACATGCTGTAATTGGATTAAAATTACAAGATGCTCAAGAAGTACATAAAATTACAATTATTCCTAGAGGACAAGCTGGCGGATACACAATGATGTTACCAAAAGAAGAAAAAATGGGAATATTAACAAAAGAAGAATTAATATCACAAATTACTGGATTACTTGGTGGTAGAGCAAGTGAAGAAACATTCCTTGGACAAATAACTACTGGTGCTTCAGATGATTTAAAACGTGCTACAAAAATAGCTCGTTCTATGGTTACTCAATATGGTATGAGTGATTTAGGACCTATCCAATTAGAAGAAAAATCTGAAGGAGTATTCTTAGGAAGAGATTATAATAAATCTAAGGATTTCTCAGATCAAGTTGCATTAGAAATAGATAAAGAAGTAAGTAAAATACTTGAAGAATGCTACGAAAATGCTAAAAAATTATTATCAAAACATGAAACTTTAGTATTATTAATTGCTGATGCATTAATGGAACGTGAAACTTTAACTAGAGAACAAATTAAAACTTTAGTAGAAACTGGAACAATTGATGGAGCAAAAGAAGAAAAAGAAGAAACAAATGCTACATTAACTGAATTAAAAGATGAAGCTAAAGAAGCTGGAATTAAAGGTTACACAAAAATGACTAAAGAAGAGCTTGAATCAGCTTTAAAAGATAAAGAAAAAGAAGAGGGAACTAAATAATAAAAAGTTCTCTTTTTTTATTTAAATTTATTCTCAAAAGTCTATGACTTTTTGCGTTATATATGGTAAAATTATTTAGAGAAATAAACATGAAAAGGTGGTATACGATATGTCAGCAAAAATTATCTCACTTGTAAATCAAAAAGGAGGAGTAGGTAAAACTACAACTAGTATAAATTTAGCAGCCGCATTAGGTAAAGAAGGCAAAAAAACATTATTAATAGATTTAGATCCTCAAGGAAATGCATCTATCGGATGCGGTTACAATAATGGAGATTTTAAATATGATATTTATGATGTAATGGTACAAAATTGTACAATTGAACAGGGAATAATCAAAACTAAGTTCAAAAATTTATCTATAATCCCATCTACATTAAATCTTGCTGGTGTTGAAGTTGAATTCGTTAAGAAAATGCTTGAAGATCAAGAATTTAGACAAAACGAAAGACTTAAAACAGTATTAACACCAATTCAAGATAAATACGATTATATAATTATCGATTGTCAACCTTCATTAGGAATTTCTACAATGAACGCATTAGTTGCAAGTAATTCAGTAATAATTCCAGTACAATGTGAATTCTTTGCGTTAGAAGGTATTACACAATTATTAAATACAATAATAACAGTTCAATCAAATATGAATCCTGATTTAAAAATAGAAGGTGTATTATTAACAATGCTTGATGGAAGAACAAATATTGGACTTGAAGTAATTGAAGAAGTTAGAAAATATTTCAAAAATAAAGTATTCAATACAATAATTCCAAGATTAGTAAGATTAGTTGAAGCACCAAGTCATGGTATTCCAATTAGTGATTACGATCCAGTAAGTAGAGCAACATTAGCTTACCAAAATCTAGCAAAGGAAGTGATTAGTAGAAATGGAGACTAAGAGAAAAGCATTAGGAAAAGGTTTAGAACAATTATTCAGTAATGAAAGAATTGATTTTGATAACTTTGAAAAAACAATTGTTAATGAAACAAAAGAAAGCGATATTGTAGAAATTCCATTAACAGAAATTAGAAGCAATCCTTATCAACCAAGAAAAGAATTCGACGAAGAATCACTAAGAGAATTTGCTGAAAGTATTAAAGAACACGGAGTAATTCAACCAATCATTGTAAAAAAATCAATTAAAGGTTATGAATTGATTGCTGGTGAAAGAAGAACAAGAGCTTCAAAAATAGCAGGTAAAGAAACTATTCCAGCAATTATTAGAGAATTTAATGATCAAGAAATGATGGAAATTGCTTTAATTGAAAATATTCAAAGAGAAGATTTAAATCCAATTGAAGAAGCTGAAGCATTTGAAAAAATTATTAAATCTACAAATATTACTCAAGAAGAAGCAGCTAAAAAATTTGGTAAAAGTAGAAGTTATATTACAAATATTTTAGGCTTATTATCATTACCTGAAAAAACAAAAAAATTAGTTATGGAACAAAAAATAACAATGGGTCATGCTAGAGCTTTAAGTAAACTAGAAGATCCAGACCAAATAAATAAATTAGCAAATATGATAATAGAAGATGGATTAAGCGTTAGAGAATTAGAAAAAATCCTAAGTAATCCAGAAATTGAAAAGAAAGTTAAAACAAAGAAAGTAACAACATATAACCCAAGATTTACTATTTATGAATCTATCATGAGAGAAAGAGTAGGAACTAAGGTTAAAATAAATAATAAAAAAATCGAAATACCTTATGATTCTGAAAATGATCTAGATAGAATTTTAGAAATTCTAGGCATTAGCATAGAAGGTGAATAATGTCTAACGTTTTAAAAACAATACTGAATATAATCAGTAGAAAAGAAGTTTATGGGGTTATAGTTACAATAGCTGTCTCATATTTCGTATTTAGAACAATGACAATTTTACTAGAAGAAACAATCAATAACGGGAAAGACAGTTATGAAAGAAAAAAAAGAACTACAATTACAAGATTGTTTAAAAATATAGCAAAATATGTAATTATAGTAATAGATATACTTACAATATTAAGTATATATGGAGTTAATGTTAAAGGTATGGTAGCAGGATTAGGAATTACCGCAACTATCATAGGTTTAGCATTACAAGATACTTTAAAAGACATAATAAATGGAATAAATTTAATATTAGAAAACTATTATATAGTTGGAGATATTGTTGATTACAACGGATTTGTTGGTGAAGTAATTGAATTTGGACTTAAAAGTACAAAAATAAAAAGCTTTAATGGTGAAGTATTAAATGTTGCTAATAGAAATTTATTAGAAATAAAGAATATTTCAGCAAAAGAACAAATTGTAACAATTAACATTCCACTTCCTTATGAAGAAAAAGTATCAGATATGGAAAAACTTATTAATAAAAAAATATTACCTAAAGTACAAGAAGTTGAAAACGTAAGTAGTTCATCTGTAGAATACTTAGGAGTAAATGAACTAGCAGAAAACTGCGTAAATTATTTAATAAGATTTAAGTGTAAAAGAGATAAACATTATCAAGCAAAAAGAGATGCTAATAGAATCATTCTGTTAGAACTAGAAAAAGCACAAGTAAGTGTTCCATATCCACAAGTGGAGGTACACAATAATGAAAAATAGTTATAAATTAAACGATATAGTCATAATGAAAAAACCACACGCATGTCAAACTAATGAATGGAAAATAACACGTGTTGGAGTAGACATTAAAATAAAATGTATTAAATGTAATAGAGAAATTATGATGGATAGATTAGAATTTGAAAAGAAATTAAAAAAAGTAATTGGAGGACAAGATGAATAAGTTTAAAGAAAAAATGACTTTAAACCCGATAATGACTTTTTTTATATTAATATTAGTTATAATAGTTGCAAGTGGATTCTTGCGTCTAATAGGGTTTGAAGCAACATATAATAAAATTGATATTGTTACAGGAGAATATGTAGCAACATCAGAGAGTGTTGAGTCGCTATTCAATTTAAGTGGTTTGAAGTATATATTTACATCAACAGTATCAAACTTTACTTCATTCACACCATTAAGCACATTGATAATTATACTAATAGGAATTGGCATAATGGAAAAATCAGGCTTTATAAAAACTACATTTACTATATTAACTAAATATTGTAAAAAATTCACAATTACATTTTGGCTAGTATTTATAAGTGTATGTTTTAGTTTAATGGGTGATATTGGATATGCAGTAATGATACCGTTATCAGCATTAATGTTTACTTATGGACGTAGAAATCCATTAGTAGGAATCGTAGCAACATATGCTGGATTAACATGCGGAAGTGGATTAAGTGCATTCTTAACAGCAGTAGATAGTGAAATGCTTAAATATACATTAGCTAATGCATTAAATATTGATGCTAACTATACATTAACAACAGGCTGTTTTATGTTTATAATGACATTTGCAATTATAGCAGTATCATTATTAATAACATTTATAACTGAAAGAGTTAGTGTTAATGAAGTAGAAAAATATGAATACAAAGATGATAAAAAAGAATTAAGATTAGGTAAAAGAGAATATAGAGGATTAATTTTTTCTATTAGTGCAGGAGCTATATATTTATTAATATTTATTTATAATATTATTCCTGGACTACCGTTCTCAGGTAACTTCCTAGATTATAATCAAGAATACTATATAGATAAACTATTTAGTTACGATTCATTCTTTAATAATGGATTTGTATTTATTGTTTGTATATTCTTTGTTGTATTAGGATTATTCTATGGTATTGGTGCTAAAACAATAAAATCAAATAATGATTTTTGTGATGATTTATCACATTCATTGGATGGTATTGGAAAAACATTAATCTTAATATTATTAGGATCAATATTAATTAACGTATTCAAAAAAAGTAATATAGGTATAGTAATAGTTGCTTCATTAGCAAAAATATTATCTAGCTTATCATTAAGCGGTATTGCGTTAATAGTAGCATTATTTGTTATATCAGTAATATCAACAATTTTTGTAACAGGTACACAAAAATGGGCTATTATATCAACAGCTGCTATTCCAGCATTTATGAATAGTAGTTTAAGTCCTGAATTTGCTCAAGTAGTTGCAAGATTTGGTGAATGTATGGCAATAGGAATAACTCCAATATTAGCTTACTTCACAATATATATTGCTTATTTAGAAAAGTATAATCAAGATGATAAACCAATAAGTTTATTTAAAACATTGAAGTATCAAAGAGTTTATAGTCTTATTATAGGTATAGTATTATTACTAGCATTAATAGGATGGTACTTGATTGGATTACCAATTGGTATAAATGGTTCTATAACTACATAAAAACAATTGAAACATCAATTGTTTTTTTATATAATATAAACTGAAATTGAGGTGTTTAATATGGCTTTAAAAGCAGGAATAGTAGGATTACCAAATGTTGGTAAATCAACTTTATTTAACGCTATAACAAAAGCAGGAGCATTAGCAGCAAATTATCCATTCGCAACAATCGAACCAAATGTGGGAGTTGTTACTGTTCCAGATGAAAGATTAGATAAATTAAATGAAATGTATCAACCAAAAAAATTAGTTCCAACAACATTTGAATTTACAGATATTGCTGGACTAGTTAAAGGGGCTTCAAATGGTGAAGGTTTAGGAAATAAATTCTTATCACATATAAGAGAAGTTGATGCAATAGTTGAAGTTGTTAGATGTTTTGAAGATTCAGAAATAACTCACGTTGAAGGAAAAATAGATCCAATAAGAGATATTGAGATAATCAACACTGAGTTGATTTTAGCTGATTTAGAGATTGTAGAAAATAGAATTGGCAAAATTGAAAAGAAGGCTGAAACAACAAAAGATAAAGCAGCAGTACTTGAATTAAATGCATTAAGAAAAGCTCAAGCTGCATTAGTAGAAGGAATTCCAATAAGAAGAATAGAGTTCTCTCAAGAAGAATTAGAACAATTACAAGGATTTAATTTAATAACATTAAAGAAAGTAATATATGCAGCAAATGTTAATGAAGAAGATGCAATAGTTGGAAGTAATGAGTTTACAAAACAAGTTGAAGAATATGCTTCAAAAGAAAATGCAAAAACAATAGTAATGTGTGCAAAATTAGAATGTGAATTATCTGGATTAGAAGATGAAGATAGAAAAGTGTTTATGGAAGATATGGGATTAAATGCTTCAGGATTAGACTTATTAATTAGAGCAACTTATGATCTACTTGGATTAAAAACATTCTTCACATCAGGTGCAGACGAATGTAGAGCATGGACATTTAAAACAGGAATGAAAGCTCCAGAATGTGCCGGAATAATTCATACAGATTTCCAAAAAGGATTTATTAAAGCAGAAATAATGTCTTATGATGCACTAGCAGAATTAGGCTCTGAAAAAGCAGTTCAAGAAGCTGGAAAATTAAGATTAGAAGGAAAAGAATATGTAATGCAAGATGGAGACATTTGCTACTTCAGATTCAATGTTACAAAATAGGATTATACATCCTATTTTTTTGTGTAAATGAATATAAAAAAATATTTTACATCTGATGAATAGTATGTTAAAATATGAAACGAGTAAGAAATTTACTCCTTGCTTTATTTTTTATAAAGCCAAAAGACCATAAGGAGGTGTAAGAATGAATAATTACGAAATGATGTTCATCGTTAAAGCAACTATGGAAAGCGAAGAAGTTAAAAAAACTGCTGAAGCAATTAAAAAAATAGTTACTGACGAAAAAGGAAAAGTAGTTGAATTCAAAGAACTAGGTGAAAAGAAACTTGCTTATTCTATTAAACATGAAATTAGCGGATATTATTTTGTTATGACTTTTGAAGCTTCAAAAGAAACTCAAGCAGAAATTAACCGTAAAGCTAATTTAGATGAAAATATTTTAAGACATTTAATTATTAAATTAGATGAGGAGTAAGATATATATGAATAGAGTAGTATTAGTAGGAAGATTAACAAGAGATCCTGAAATGCGTACAACAGCAAGTGGAATCAATCAAACAAGATTTACTTTAGCAGTAAATCGTCGTACACCTAATCAAAACGGTGAAAGAGAAGCAGATTTTATTAGCTGTATAGCTTGGAGAGGTACTGCTGAAGCAATTGCTAAGTATCTAACAAAAGGAAGAGAATTAGCAGTTGAAGGTAGTATTAGAACTGGAAGTTATGACGCACAAGATGGAACAAAAAGATATACAACAGATGTAGTTGTAGATAACTTTACTTTCATTGGAAGTGGAGCTAACTCTGCAGGTACTTCTTATCAAAATAGTAGTGATTCAAGCAACATAGCTACAACAGATATTAGCGAAGATCCATTTAAAGATTTTGGCGATGAAGTAGCTTTAAGTGATGATGACCTACCATTCTAAAAAGGAGGATTATTAAAATGGCTGAATTTTATCGTAAGAAAAAGAAAGTATGCCAAATGTGTGCTGGTAAAAGCGTAGACTACAAAGATGTTATGATTGTTTCTAAATATATTAATGAAAAAGGAAAAATCATGCCTCGTAGAATGACTGGTGCTTGTGCTAAACACCAAAGACATATTGCTCAACAAATTAAATGGGCTAGATTAATGGCATTAATTCCATACGTAAAATAATATAAAAAAAGAAATGAGTTATTTACTCATTTCTTTTATTTTGTTCGAAATTTTATTAACATTACCTGCACCTAGAGTTAAAACAATATCACCTTCATGAACTTGTTCGTTTAATAATTTAATTATTTCATCGTGATCGGACATATGAACTGATTCTTTACCTAGTTTTTTTAATTCATTCATTAAATCTTCTTCATGAATATTAAATGTATTTGTTTCTCTAGCAGCATATGTATCTAAAATAATAATATGATCAAAATTTACTAAAGCTTTAGCAAAATCTTCTAAATGTTGTGCTAATCTACTATAAGTATGAGCTTCAAATACAACCCAAGATTCGTTGTATTTTTTATTTTGAATACCTTTAACTGTTGCCATTATTTCTGTTGGATGATGACCATAATCATCATAAACCTTAGCACCATTCATCATACATTTAAATTCAAGTCTTCTAGAAGCACCACCAAATTTTAATAACGCTTTTGCAACTGTTTCAGTGCTAATACCATATGCATCACAAAGTGCAAGACAACTTAAACTATTAGTAACATTGTGCATACCAGCTACTCTTAAAGTTATTGAACCAGTTTTTATTCCATTATGATATGCATCATAAGTAGCAAATCCATCATCATCAAAAGTAACATTATCATAATACCAATCAGCATTACTATCTTTGCCTATAGTTATAACTTTTGCTTTAGAATGATTTCTTAATTCATAGCATCTTTCGTCATCTCTATTTAATACTAAATAACCATCTTCAGGTAATAAAGAAACATATTTTTCGAAACTTTTTTGAATGTTTTCTATATTTTTAAAATAATCTAAATGATCATTATCGATATTTAAAATAATTGCACTTCTTTGATGAAAATTTAAATAACTTTCGCAATATTCGCAAGCTTCAATAATAAAATAATCGCTATTACCAACTCTGTAATTACCATTGATATTACTTAAAACAGCCCCAACTTGAATCGATGGATCTAAACCAGCTTCTAAGAAAGAACAACATACCATACTTGTAGTACTGGTTTTTCCATGAGTACCAGCAATACCGATAGTATCTTTAAATAATTTAGTAATTTCACCTAAGAACATTCCTCTTTCAATAGTAGGGATTCCTAATTCTCTTGCTTTAATCAATTCAGGATTATCTTCTTTGATAGCAGCTGTATATACAACTAAATCAATAGTATTATTTATATTTTCAGATACTTGGCCAATATTAACTTTTATTCCTTGAGATTCTAACCAGTCTGTTTGACTAGATTTAGTACCATCAGAACCAGATACATCGTAATTCCACTTTTTAAGAATTACAGCAATACCACTCATTGAAATTCCGCCAATACCAACCATATAAATATGTTTATAATTTTTAATGTCGATTTCCATAATAAACCTCCTAATTAATTTAATTAAATAACAATTAAATTATACCATATAGTAGCGAAAAAACAGCATTTTTTATAACAAATAATTATATATAAAAAGAACTTAAATTATTTATTATTTACCTATTATTTGGTATAATTAAATACAGACATTATTAAAGGAGAGATTATAATGAAAGTAATTCTACTTCAAGATGTAAAAAAACAGGGAAAAAAAGATCAAATTATAAATGTTAGCGATGGATATGCTAATAATTTCTTGATAAAAAATGGTCTTGCGGTACCTGCAACAGAAACATCAAAAAAAATATTAGAAAAAGAACTTGATATTAGAAAACAAGAAGAAGATGCTTTAATCGAAAGATGCAAAGAAACTGCAGAAAAATTAAAAAAGATCGAATTAATAATAAAAGTTAAAACAGGTGATCATGATAAAGTATTTGGAAATGTATCATCAAAACAAATTAATGAAGAGTTAAAGAAAAAAGGGTTTGATATTGATAAGAAAAAAATATGTGTTACTAATCCGATAGATACATTAGGAACTCATAATGTTAAAATTCAGCTACATAAAAAAGTAGAGGGAGAAGTAAAAGTAACACTAAAAAAGTAGGTGAGTAATATGCCAACAAGAAAAATGCCACAAAACATCGAAGCGGAAATGAGTGTATTAGGTGTAGCGTTCTTAAATAGAAACGCATTAAATAAAATATGTGAAGACTTATATCCTGAAATGTTTTATAGCGATGCAAATAGGAAATTATTTGAAGCAATAAAAAGTTGCTATGACAATAAAATACCTGTTGATATCACAACAGTTAAAGAAGAATTAGATAAAAAGAAAAATCTATCTGCAGTAGGTGGAATAGATTATATAAGTGAAGTAATTGATTCAGTAGCAACAGCTGCAAATCTAGAATACTATATAAAAATAGTAAAAGACAAAGCATTGCTAAGAGGATTAATAGATACAGCAACTGATATAGTTACTAATGCATACGAAGAAGATAGCGAAGTAACAGAAGTGCTTGATGACGCTGAAAAGAGAATACTAAGTGTTGTTAAAGAAAGACAAACAAGTGATTTTATACATATTAGAGATGCTATAGATGTTGCACAAAAGAATCTTGAAGATTTAGCAAAAGGTAATAAAGATATTACTGGAATACCAACTGGTTTTATAGATTTAGATAAAGCAACAGCAGGATTACATGCAGGTGAAATGATAATAATAGCTGCCCGTCCAGGTATGGGTAAAACAGCATTTGCTCTAAATATTGCAGTTAATGCTGCTATGTCAACAAATAAAGCGATAGCAATATTCAACTTAGAAATGCCAGCTGAACAATTAGTAAACAGAATGCGTTCAGCAGTTGGACAAGTTGATGGACATAAAATTCAGACTGGAAAATTAAATCATGATGATTGGAAGAGAATAAATGAAGCTAATAGTCAATTAGCAGAAACAAATATTCAAATAGTTGATGATGCTTCTATAACTGCAGCAGAAATAAAAGCAAAATGTAGAACATTAGCTAACAAAGAAGAAGGATTAGGATTAGTAATAATCGACTACTTACAGTTAGTAACATCTGGAGGAAGAAGACCAGACTCTCGTCAACAAGAAGTTTCAGATATTTCTCGTTCATTAAAAACAATGGCAATGGAATTAAAAGTACCCGTAATTGCTTTAGCACAATTATCACGTAACGCAGAAAAAAGAGAAAATAATCAACCAATGTTATCAGACTTACGTGAATCAGGTTCTATAGAACAAGATGCCGATATGGTATTATTTATAAATAGAAATGATTATTATAAAGCTAAAGAAGAATTAGATAGAGATAAAAATGTACCAGCAGATATTATAATTGCAAAACATCGTAAAGGATCAACTGGTACATTCCAATTATTACTAGAATTAAATATGAGTAATTTTAGAAATTATTTATCTCCAGAAAGGGAACAACAATATGAATAAAAAAGGGTGGATATTTACAGGAATAATTACAACAGTAATTGCATTTCTGTTAACAACAAATTTTTATATAGATCTTCAAAATAAAAGATTAGATAGTCAAGAAGAAACAACAATTTATAATACTGCAAAATATAATTATCAAGTTTATTTAGATGGAGAAAAAATTGGTATTATTAATTCAAAAGAAGAATTATATTCATTAATAAACCAAGAACAAAGTGAAATAAAAAATGAATATAATGTAGACCAAGTATATCCTCCAAAAGGATTCCAAATCATTAAAAAGAATTCATATGATAATAATATAACTACAGTAGAAGATGTATATCAAACTATTAAAGATGATAAAGAATTTACAATTAAAGGTTATACTATCACTATAAAAAATGAGACTGACGGTGTAGAACCAATATATATTTATGTATTAGATAAACAAGTATTTGAAGATGCAATTACAAATGTTGTAGAAACATTTATTGGTGCCGAAAGATATAATCAATATCGTACAGAAACTCAACCAGAAATTGTAGATACAGGTTATATAATTAATAATATATATTTTGGAGAAAACATAACTATAAAAGAATCATATGTAAGTGTTAATGAAAAAATATATACAGATTCAACAGAATTAACAAAATATTTCTTATTCGGTGAAAACAATAATAAAATAGAATATGAAGTAAAACAAGGCGATACAGTAGAATCAATTGCATATGCTAATCAACTTAATACAAGCGAATTATTAATTGCAAATGAAAAACTACCAAGTGAAGATACATTATTAGCTATAGGAGAAAAATTAAACGTAGCCTTAATCAATCCAGTATTATCACTAGTATACGAAGAATTAGTGGTTCAAGATACAGAAACACAATATAACACAATCTATGAAGAAGATCCTTCACAATATGTAGGATATACTTCTACAAAACAAGCAGGAGTTAAAGGTATTGATAGAATTACATCTATAGTTCAATTAAAAAATGGTGAACAAAACCAAGGTGGTGTTATCGTTAATCAACAAACAATAAAACCATCTCAAAATGAGATTATAGTAAAAGGTACTAAGAAATATGTATCTTATCAACAACCTATTACTGGTACACAAATTGATACAGGTGGAGCTTGGGGATGGCCAACAAATCAACCATACCTTATAACTTCAGAATACAGTTATCGTTGGGGTACTTTACATGATGGAATGGATATATCTGGTACAGGATATGGTTCACCAATATATGCATCATTAGGAGGAGTTGTTGTTAATGCTCAATATGGTGGTATGGTAGGATCATCTGCTGGTAAGAATGTAGTTATTCAACATAGCAATGGTTATTATACAGTATACGCACATATGTCAGATATATATGTTAGTGTAGGACAATCAGTCGGAAGAGGACAAAAAATCGGGGCAATGGGTAGAACAGGTGTAGCAACAGGTACACACTTACATTTTGGAGTATTCTACGGAATGCCATATAATGGTGGATATTCAATAAATCCACGTAAATTATGGAGATAATGAAAACCTGTGTATTAGCAAGTGGCTCGGAAGGTAATGTAACTTACGTTGAAACTAGCAATCATAAAATACTATTTGATGCTGGAACAAACGTGAAATACATTAAAGAAAGACTTTCTGAGCTTTCTGTTTCTATAGGAGATATAGACTATATATTAATTACCCATGTTCACGATGATCATATAAAAGCATTAAAAGGAATAATAAAAAAATATAATCCTACAATTTGTTTAAGTGAAATAATGTATTCAGAATTAGATTTCTTACATGATTATAAAAACATAATGTTATACGGTGATGAAATAGAATTAGAAGATTGTAAGATTGAAATAATAAAGACATCACATGATACAACAGATGCAAGAAGTTTTATAATTAGAAGTGAAGATAAATCAATAGTATACTTAACTGATACAGGATATATTAATCAAAAGTATTTCAGAAAATTATATAACAATAACATATATTTATTTGAAAGTAATCACGATATTGAAATGTTATTGAATGGTCCTTATCCTAAATGGTTAAAAGATAGAGTAATGGGAACTAAAGGACACTTATCTAATAAGGATAGCTCAATATATTTAGCCAAATTAATAGGTCCAGAAACCAGTAAAATAGTTTTAACTCACCTTAGTCATAAAAACAATACAGAAGAAAAAGCTATGGAAACTATTAAAGAAACTTTTATAGAATATGATATAGAGTTCACAAATATAACATGTGCAAGACAAAAAGAAAAAAGTGAGTTGATGGAAATATGATAAAAATAATTTGTTTAGGAAAAATAAAAGAAAAATATCTAAATGATTTAATAGATGATTATAAAAAAAGAATATCTAAATATCATAAATTAGAAATAATAGAATTAAAAGATACAAATAATTTATATGATGAAATGATAGATATCGAAAAACACATAAGTAATCAAGATTATGTAATTGCAATGGATATCGAAGGAAATCAATTATCATCTGTAGAATTATCCGAAAAAATAAACAACACATTTAATCATTACGGAACTATCACTTTTATAATAGGAAGTAGTTATGGTATACATGAAGATTTGAAAAAGAAAGCAAATTATAGACTATCATTTTCAACAATGACATTTCCACATGGATTATTTAGAGGAATACTATTAGAACAAATATATAGAAGTTTTAAGATAATGAATAATGAAACTTATCATAAATAGATGTTAATAACTAAAAAGTTATTAACATCTTTTTTTATTTATGTTATCTTAGAACAAGAGGGTGAAAATATGATAGGAAATGATTGGGATGAAAAATTAAAAATAATATGGGATAGTGAAGGCTTTAAAAAATTTTATAGAATAATCGAAAAGGAATATGAAGAAAAAACAATATATCCTCCAAAAGACTATATATTTAATGCGTTAAAATTAACTCCATATAAAAATACCAAAGTAGTAATAGTAGGACAAGATCCATATCACGGAGAAGGAGAAGCACACGGATTATCTTTTTCTGTTCAAGATGGAATAAAGTTACCACCATCATTAAAAAATATTTATAAAGAATTATATGATGATATGGGAATAGAAATAGCTACAAAAGGTGATCTAACAAAATGGGGAAATGAAGGAGTATTAATGCTTAATGCAGTATTAACTGTTGAAAAAGATAAGCCTGCTTCACATAGATATTTAGGATGGGAATTACTAACAGATTATATAATAAAGGTATTAAATAATAAAGAGGAACCAGTAGTATTTATTTTATGGGGGAATTTTGCAAAAGAAAAGGCTCAGTATATAACTAATCCAAAGCATCTAATTGTTTCATCAGCACATCCATCACCATTTTCAGCTAGAAACGGATTCTTTGGTAGTAAACCATTTTCCAAAACAAATGATTTCTTAAAAAAGAATAAATTAAAAGAAATAGATTGGAATATAAATACAAAATAAAAAGAGTATGATAATACTCTTTTTTTATAATTTAAAATCATCAACAATAGTATCTTCTAGATTTTTACCATCGAAGAATGCTTTTATTGAAATACCATGTATTCTTGCAATAATATTTGATGGGAATGATCTTACTAAATCATTCAATTCACTAGTATATTTATTGTAATAAGATTTAGCAGCGGATAATTTTTCAACTACTTTTTTATCTTCCTTTAATAGATTAGCTAAGTCTTTATTAGTAGCCATTTCTTTATGATCTATTTTAATTTGTTCCATTAGATTAAAATATTCAACAAGTTTTCTATCTAAATCGAAATTACTTATATTTTCCTCTTTTAATTTATCTAAATCTTTGAAAAAAGACTTTTTATCAATTTCATTGATAAATAATTGGTCAATTTTAGTTAATACATCATAACGACCTCTTAAAGCTTCATCAATTAAAACCTCAGCTTGATCAATTTTAGTTTTAGAATGTTGAAGTAAATTATATTGATATACATACAAAATACCCAAAGCTCCCATGATTATAATAATAAATAAAAAACTATATAATATTGCCATATCACTACCTCAATTCTATTTAAATTATAACATAATATCGGTTTTACAAAAGTTTTTATTTATAATACAATGTAAAAAGGTGATAACTATGGAAATAAAAAATGTAGTAGTAGGTGAATTATATACAAATTGTTATATTGTAACAATAGATGATGAATGTATAATAATAGATCCAGGAGCAGATTTTAATAAAATAAAAAAAGAAATTAATAAAAAAGTTGTAGGATGTTTAATTACTCATACACATGATGATCATATAGGAGCATTAGATGATGTATTAAAAGAATATAATTTGGAAGTTAATAAAATAAAAAGTAATAAATTTAATTACAGCATTATAAATAATCCAGGACATACATCAGACTCAAAATCTTATTATTTTGATAGAGAAAAAATAATGTTTACAGGAGATTTCATATTTTATAGAAGTATAGGAAGAACAGATTTAGGTGGAAACAATCAAGATATGATAAATAGTTTAGAAATGATAAAACAATATCCAGATGATATATATGTATTACCTGGACATGGACCATCAACCATTTTAGGAGAAGAAAAAAAGTATTTTAGTTATTACTACTAAAATACTTTTTTTCAGTATAATCAATTTTTTCATCAAATTCTACATAGTCTAAATATATCATTAATATTAAATACCATTTTCCGTTATTACCTTTAATAATTAGATGGTCTCTACCTGCTTGTTCAATGGTACCTTCAAAAATTTTATCTTTCCATTCATTAGCATCAGGAAAACTTACATATGCCTTAACTTTTTTACCTTTGTTATGTCTTAAGATGTTTTCAATAAAACTTTGTTCCATAGGAATATCTTCCATAGGCATATCTTCCATTGGAATAGAACCATTATATGAGTTTTCGTTTAACGGAAATGACGGATTTGGATAATATGTTCCATTCATTTTTATCACCTCATTAAATATATATGCACAAAATAGAAAATATAGTATAATTACAATAGGTGAGAGTATGAAAACATCTTATAAAAAATTAGTTGAAGAAGTTACTTCTAAAAATTTTTGGAATAGATTAATAATAATGCTTTTCTTTGAATTTTTACTAGCATTAAACTACAATACATTCTTACTACCAAATCAAATAGTGGTAGGAGGAACAAGTGGTTTAGCGATAATTGTAAATCATTTTTTTGGAATAGAATCAGCATTATTTATATTATTATTCAACATAGTGTTTATTATATTAAGTTTTTTCCTTCTTGGTCCAGAAGAAACAGGAAAGTCAATAATAGGATCTATAATGTATCCATTATTTGTATCACTAACTACTGGATTAGGATTATACTTGTCAAAGGTTTTAATATTTGAAAATTTTTTACTGACAATTGTAGTTACAGCCTTAATATATGGTGTGTGTAATGGATTTATATACAAAACTGGATTCTTTACTGGTGGTATAGATATATTACTTAAAATAATAAGTAAATATTTAAAAATACCAAGAGGAAACGCATCATTTGGAACTAATATATTTATTATATTAATCGGTGCTTTAGTGTTTGGAATAAATAAAGCAGCATATGCAATAATAATAATATTCTTTAACAGTAACTTAGTAGATAAAATAATGTTAGGTATTTCTAATAATAAAACATTCTATATAAGAACACATAAATCAGATGAAATAAAAAAAATAATTGGTGAAATGGATTCAGGATATACTGTAATTCAAACACAAGAAAAAGATGATAAACATGGTGAAGATATGATAATGTGCGTTATTAACACAAGTGACTATTACATGTTTAATAATATTATACAAAGTATAGACCCAAATGCATTTATAATAATTAGTGATTGTTATGAAGTATATGGTGGTCAAAGAAAGAAGAAATTTCCGTTTATTTAAACGGATTTTTTTGTTATAATTAAATAGTAAGGTGGTGTGATATGAAATTTGTAGATATAAAAAATTGTTACAAAGTATATAACAACGGTGTAACAGCAATAGCAGATTTAACTTTACAAATTGATAAAGGTGAATTCGTATTCGTAACCGGAGCTTCTGGATGTGGAAAATCAACATTCATCAAGTTATTATACAGAGAAGAAAAACCAACAAAAGGAAGTGTAATGGTTGGTGGAATAAATGTAGCTAAACTATATAATAGAAAAGTTTATAAACTACGTAGAAAATTAGGAATAGTATTCCAAGATTTCAAATTGTTACCTAAACTAACAGTATATGAAAATGTAGCATTCGGTTTAGAAAACATTGGAATGAAGAAAAGTGATATAAAAGAAAAAGTATTAGTTGCTTTAGATAGAGTTGGTTTAAAAGAAAAAACTAGAAGTTTTCCAAATCAATTATCAGGAGGAGAACAGCAAAGAGTATGTATTGCAAGAGCAATAGTAAATGAACCAAAATTATTAATCTGTGACGAACCTACAGGAAACTTAGATCCTAAAACATCAAAAGAAATAGTAAAAGTTATTAACAACATTAACAAAGAAATGGGAACAACTGTTATTATGGTTACACATGATAAAGAAATTGTTAACTCAATGAAGAAAAGAGTTATTACTCTTGAAAATGGAGTATTAATAAATGATACTATGAAAGGAAAATATACAGCAGATGAAAGCAATTAGAATTTTTGTAAGAAATATTGGTAGCGCACTAAAAAGTATAACAAGAAACTTAAGTTTAAGTTTAGCATCAATTATTTGTACAACTATTACATTATTGATTGTAGGAATTGCTTTTGTGCTAACAACAAATGTTAATAATTTTACTAAAAACTTAGAAGATACAATGACAATACTAGTATTTGTAGATACAAATGCAACAGCCGATGAATTAAGCACAATAAAATCAAAAATACTAGAAATAAAAAATATAAAAAGTGATGAAATAATATATAAAGATAAAGAAACAATAAAACAAGAGACATTAGAACGTTCTGATGAAAACTCAACTTTGTATGCAATATTAAGTAATTGGAAAGAAGAAGATAATACATTAGAATCAGAATTTGTTTTAACAGTAAAAAATATTGAAGAATTAAATGAGACAGCTGAATCACTAAAAACAATAGATAAAGTTAATAACGTTATCTATAGTGAAACAGTAGTAGAAAAAATGATTCCAGTATTTAATGCAGTAAAAAAAGTTACTTGGATTATTATTGGTGGATTAATAATTGTAACAGTATTCTTAATTTGTAATACAATTAGATTAACAATATTTGCTAGACGTACAGAAATAGAAATAATGCGTTTAGTTGGTAATAGTAACTTCGTAATAAAATTACCATTTGTTATTGAAGGATTATTCCTAGGTATTATAGGATCAATTATTCCAATAATTTCAGTAACATGGGGTTATATATATGTTTATGATAAATTCGAAGGATATTTATTTACAAACTTTATAAAGATGGCAGCACCAATGCCATTCACAATATATGTTTCATTAGTACTAATAGGTATAGGATCAATAGTAGGTATGTTTGGTAGTTATACTACAGTAAAAAAATACTTAAAAATCTAATGAGAAAAAAATATATAATAGCATTTATACTGTTATTAAGTTTTCCTTTACTAACAGTAAATGCAACAACATTAAGAGATTATAAAAATAAAGTAGCAGAACTACAAAACAAACAAAGTGAAAACAATCGATTAACAAATGAAGCAAAAAATAAAATAACAGCCAAAAGAAATGCGATTGTTCAAGCGAATAATACTATTAGTGAAAATGAAAATAAAGTAGAAGATTCAAAAACATTAGTTGCTGAATCAGAAGAACAAATAAAAATAAAACAAAGTGAACTACAAGACGTAATTACAGCTTTAGAATATTCAAATCTGAATACTTCAGAAGTATATATGGATTATGTATTTGAAGCATCATCTATTACAGATATGATGCAAAGACAAGCGGTAGTAGAACAAGTAGTAAATCAAACACAAGATAAATTAGATGATTTAAAAGTTTTAATAGATCAAAATAAACAACTACAAGTTAAACTTGCAAATGATAATGTTGAATTAAATAATTCAATTAGTCAATATGAAAAACAATTAGAAGAATTAGAAGCATATATTGATAGTCTTGCATCTATTGGATTAGATTTTGCAGATCAAATTAAAGCACAACAAGGATTAATAAAAATATATGAATCTGCTGGTTGTAAAGATAACGAAGATATTGATGATTGTTATTATGCAAAAATAGGTGGATCGGCTAATTTCTCAAAGCCATTAAATTCAGGTAGAATTACACAAGCTTGGAATGCATCACATGGTGGAATGGACTTGGGTGGTAATTCACCAGGAACAACAGTATATGCACCAGCAAATGGTACTATTGTTTATACAAAATATAAAGCATCGTGTGGTGGAAATATTATCTACATGCACTCATTAGTTAATGGCCAAAAATACACATTAGAATTTGCTCATTTAAGATCAATAAATGTAAGTAATGGACAAGTTGTAACAAAAGGCCAACCAATTGGAGCAGTAGGTGGAGATTCTACAACATGGTATTATGATTCATGTACAACAGGAACACACTTACACTATGCAATTAGTTATGGTTATTATTTTACTAATGCATCATATGGTAATCAGTTCTATACATTTAAATCAAATACAAAAGCAACAGGTGTTCAATCAATATCTGGATTTAAAAATACAAAAGGATGGAAATGGTCATCAAGATATTAAGAAGCGAAAGCTTCTTTTTTTTGTAAAGTAAACCTAATAAATGTTAAAGAAAAACATAAAATGTGTTATAGTAACTACGAATGGAGAATAAGTATGAAAAAATTAGTTATTTTTGGTGGAGGTAGTGGACTATCTCAATTATTAAAAGGAATAATGCAATTTCCGTTTGATGTAACATCAGTTGTAAGTGTATCAGATAATGGTGCATCTACAGGAAGACTTAGAGAAGAATTTGCTATTCCTGCAGTTGGAGACATTACAAAAGTATTAATGGCAATGTCTTCAGAATCAAAAGGTGTTAAAGAATTATTTAATTATAGATTTGCTAGTGATAGTAGTATTGGAAATCATTCTATTAAAAACTTAATAATGACAGCGTTATTAGAACAACATGGAGACTTTGCTCATTCATTACCTATATTATGTGATTTATTAGATGTTAAAGGAAAAATACTTCCGTTAACTGAAGACAATGTAGATTTAGTTGGAGTAACAAAAGATGGAATCGAAATTATAGGTGAAGAACAAATAACAGAATCTAAAAAGAAAATAGTTGATTTAAAATATAGTAAACCTGTAAAAGCTTATGGAAAAGTTCTAGATGCTATTAAGAATGCGGATTTAATTATATTTAGTTCTGGCTCATTACTAACTAGTGTAATGCCACATATTATAGTTCCAGAAATAGTAAAAGCTATTAATGAATCTAAAGCAAAAAAATTATACATTTGTAATATGATTACACAACCAGGAGAAACAGATGGATTCAAAGTAAGTGACCATATAAATGTATTAGAAAAACATCTTGGTGAAAATACAATAGATGCTGTTGTAGCAAATACAGATAAACTACCTAAGTCAGCAGCATTATTAGCTAAATCAGAAGGTAAAGATCAAGTAATAATAGATGAAAGAAAATTAGCTAAAAAAGGAGTACATGTTATTAAAGATAAATTATGCAAAGTTGAAAATGGCTACATAAGACATGATGCTATGAAAACTGCATATTTAATTTATTCTTACTTAATGGAGAATGAATAAAATGACATTCGCAACTCAATTAAAAGAAGAAATAATATCTAATCCAATAGATAAAATTGAATCATTAACTGAACTATCAGCATTTATTAGATTTAGTGGAAACATAAAAAAGAATAAAATAACACTAACAATGGAAAATGCTGCAGTAGCTAGAAGAATATACAAAGATATAAAAAGTAACTTTGGAATAAATATAAAAATAACTGTACGTAATCAAAAAAGATTTAGAGTAAAACAAATATATATACTAGAAATACATGAAAACATAGATAATATATTAGAGACATTAAATATACTTAAAGATGGTAAAAAAACACTACCAAGTGAATTTTTTATTGAATCAAGAGAAGATAAAATATCATTTTTAAAAGGAGCATTTTTAGCTTGTGGAAGTATAAATGATCCTAGTAGTGCTGGATATCATTTTGAATATACATCCAGTATTAAAAAAGAAGGAATATATCTTCAACAATTATTAAAAGAATTTAATATAATTTCAAAAGTATTAAAAAGAAATAGTCATTATATGATTTATGTAAAGAGTGCTGAAATGATAAGTGAACTTATTAGGCTATTTGGAGCTAATAATTGCTTTTTCTATTTCGAAGACATAAGAATATATAGAGATCATAAAAATATGGTTAATAGACTTAATAATTGTGAAATAGCTAATCAAGAAAAAATCCTTAAAACAGGATTAAAACAATTAGATGATATTATATATTTAAAAGAACATGATTTAGTTGGATTATTAGATGAAAACGTACAAGAAGCAATAAGATATAGAGAATTATATCCTGAGCAATCATTATCTGAACTTGCTGAAATAATATCACAAGAAACAGGAAGACAAATTGGAAAGTCAGGAATTAATCATTATTTTATAAAAGTAAAAAAATTAGTTGAAAAACACAAAGAAAATAACAAATAAAAAAAGAACTGAAAT
>JAEDJT010000093.1 GCA_016296185.1 Bacilli bacterium | reverse complement strand
GGTTGAAGATATCATATAAAGTAGGAACAACAAATAAAGTTAATAATGTGGCATAGCTAAGACCGCCTATAGTTACTATAGCTAGAGATTGTGTCATTTCAGCCCCCATACCAACACCCATGGCCATGGTAGACATGGCAAGAATTGTTGTTAAAGCTGTCATAAGTATAGGTCTAATACGAGTACGTCCAGCCTCCACAAGGGCATCTTTTTTATTTAATCCATTTATACGAAGTTGATTAACATAATCCACAAATACTATACCATTATTAACAACTACACCGGCAAGTACTAAGAATCCAAGCATAGATATAACGCTTAATTCTTTACCAGTAATAAGTAATGCCAGTAAACCACCAGTAAAGGCAAGAGGTATAGTAAACATTACTATAAATGGTGATAATAATGATTGGAATTGAGCCACCATTATTAAATAAATAAATAATATGGCAAGAGCAATCATTTTAACTAAATCTGTTAATGCATTATTGATAGATTCAGTTTCACCAGATAATTCTATATCATATCCATCAGGAGCTTTATATTTATCTAATTTTGCTTGAACATCTTTACTAACTAGACCTATATTATGATCTTTATCAACACCTGCAGTTACAGAGATATATCTAGTTTGATTATCATGATTTATAGAAGTAGGAGTATCAGCCTTCTCTATAGTACAAATATCTGATAATTTCACTGTTACAGACTCTGTACCTTCTGTACCCTTTAGTTCTATATCTTTTAATTGATTTAAATTTAAAGTATCTTGATTAATAATGATTACAGGATAATCTTTAGAATCAATTGTTAAAGTTGTAGAATTAGTTTCTGTTGATAATTTAGAAGAAACTTGTTGGAAAACTTGAGCTATTGTTAGACCATACTCCATAGCTTTATTTTTATTGATAACAACTCTTTGTTCTTTGGTAGTTACACCAATACCACCATCCACATTAGTAGTACCTTCCATGCTAGATAACATATCGACTAAATCATCAGATATTTCTTTAAGCTTTTCTAAGTCATCCCCTTTTATGATTATATTTATACCAGAGCCGCCTAAAGCAGATGTATCCATTGAAGATGAAGAAACATCAACTTCACAATCAAGAGACTTAGTTTTTTCTTTAATTTCTTCAGCTATTTCATCATTAGTACGTTTTTTGTCATCCTTTAAAATAATATAAGCTGACATACTATTAGGATTATTAGATGATGAACTAAAAGACATGGAAGTGGAAGAGTCCATTGCACCAATACCTTCTACATCATCAATAGTTAAAACTTGATCAACAACTTTATCTGTTATATTTCTAGCTTCTTCTTTAGTGAAATCACTGTCTATATTAATGGTAGCCATCATCTGTGGTGAATCCATTTCAGGCATAAAGGCAGTTCCCATCTTAGTTACAGAAAAACCGCATAATATCAATAGTAATACAGCAAAACATAAGACCACAGGTTTAAATCTTAAACAAAGTCTTAATAAGTTTTCATAAACATCAACTATTTTATCAAATATAGGATGCTTCTTATCATCCACACCGGATAATAAATTAGATGCCAGACAAGGAACTAAAGTTAAGGCAACTATTAAACTAGCAATTAAAGAGTATGCAATAGTAAGTCCCATATCTGTAAATAATTGTCTAGTTAAACCATCTGTGAATAATATAGGTAAAAATACACAAATTGTAGTTAAAGTAGATGCAAAAATAGCTCCAGATACTTGGCGAGCTCCATATACAGCTGCTTTATATTTACCAACGCCTTTATTTCTTAGTCTATAAATATTTTCAATAACAACTATACTATTATCCACCAGCATCCCCACACCAAGGGCAAGACCTGATAGAGAAATAATATTTAATGTAACACCGCTGAAGTACATTAAAACTATAGCAAATAATAAACTTATAGGTATACTAAAGGCAATTACTATTGTTGGTTTTATACTTTTTAAAAATATTAATAAAACTAAAATAGCTAATACACCACCGTAAATTAGATTATTAAGTACACTAGATATAATAAAATCTATATAAATACCTTGGTCCATTAAAGATAGAATATGTAATTTATCATTAGAACCATGGAGTTCATCAATTATTTTATTTATTTCATTACATACATTTGTTGTAGAAGCGGTACTAGTTTTTTTGAAAGATAATATAACCCCAGGATTGCCATTTATATTTGTATAACTGTCATCAGAGTTATCTGATACTTTTACACTTGCTATATCCTTAAGGTGTACATTTCCTATGCCATCCATAGAGAATAAAACTAGATTTTTTACTTCGTTAATAGAAGTAAACTTGT
>JAEDJT010000092.1 GCA_016296185.1 Bacilli bacterium | reverse complement strand
CATTATATAAGATGTCTATCGTTACAGATGTTGCAAATGATTCAAGATTAGTTCTTAACAAAGATGCTGATCACAGTTCATTATCTAATGCAGAATATATTGATCATCTTAAAAATAAATTTAAAATTAATATAAATAATAATGATGTGGTTCCTACACATATCAGAATTCGTAACGGTAAAGTACCTACATTCTGGCATGTATTTACACCATTTGAACTTACAGAACAGAATTTGTTAACAAACGGTATTTTGTATAACCAGTCAAATATTAATGAAATGACATATGTGAACAATAAAACTCCACTTATTGTAGAGTTCGTTAATAGAAGTAAAGATGAAAATAATAACGTCGTTACAATTGTAACTGGATTAGCATTAATGTTTGTTGATACAACAAGTAATTAAATTTTGTAAAAGATTTAACGGAGGAACAAATGAACGCAGAAAAATTATTGCAATCAAAACTTAACAAAGTTAAATCTTTTATTGATAACGAAAGCTTTGTCTTCACTTTTTCGAAGACAAATGCTTTTGCTATTCATAAAGATCAACTTTTTAAAAATCAAATATATAAAACATATATTGATCACAATGGTTATGAAGTTAATGAGAGAAAAAATAGTCCTTTTATTAAAAATGAAAAAATAAAACAAATATTAAATAAAAATTTCTTATTTGATTCTTCTAGAATATTTATTAATGATATAGGAGAAAATATAATATATGAACCAAAAGAAAGTGAAGTCGAAATTAATTCGAAAAAATTCAAAATAAAAGAAAATATATCTAAAATCGACAGTGCAAATGGAAAAATATTTTATAATGATGATAATAAAATTAAATCAATTGATATTTTAAATTTGAATAATTTGACTATTTATCCTGAAGGTAATTCTGTTGATAGTCCTTATATACCATTTAAAATGTATAAATCAACAATACCATTCGATAATATAACAATTAATAACTATAGTGGTAATAGATACATATTTATTATTATAGATGGCATTGTTTATAATAGCTACAGTCAAACAAGTATTAATAATTTAGATTATAAAAAACATATTATTTTTTGTTCAGATGTAGAACTGTTAAGGAATGCGTTAATAAATGAAACTGAATCACTTATAAACTATATTGTTGAAACAAGTGAAAGCGAATCTAATTTTAAATTTGATAAAGTATTAGTTGATTCTGAATATAATATTTTTTATAATGATAAGAAAAGTGTTAAAGTAGCATCTATTAAAAAGAAATGTACTTCTATAAGTTTTAGTCTTGGTGTTCCTAACGATTCTGATGATAAAATAGAATTTTATATAGATGGAAAATTTTATGGTAAATATGAAGATTTTTATAATTTATACGGTGATTCTATTAAAAATCTTACTGATGAAGAACATGAATTTACGTGGGTATTAATTAACATGAATAATGACTATATGGGTATATATAGAATAATATTTAATGATAATGAAGAACTAACAGATACTAGTTTAATTACTAATGATTATGATAATGATATATATAGTTCGAAATATATAAGTGATGAAATCAAAGAAAATATTATTAATAATACTATAAAAGTAGAAGGTGGTTTAGGATTTTATAAAATTTCTAAATCGAATAATGAAGAAAAATTATATTTATATATAGATTATGATATCTATAATGAAGATAATAATTATATATATTGTATAATTGGTGATAAAAAATATCTTCTCAATCAAGGAATAAATTTGATTGAAACAAAAGACACTGATATATATATTGAGATAGTATGTAAAAAAGATGTATTTATTTCAGTATTAACAGATAATCATATATATAATAAAAATGAATTAGTAAAATATAATAAAGACCGAGCGAGCATAGTATTATACAGTGATGAATATAAAAATGGAGATGAATCATCTACTCCTTTTTATAATGATGCTACAGGTATTAAAATAGTATCTATTAAAAAGACATGTAGTAAAATGAGTTTTTATTTTAAAGCTAAATATAATAATTATATATATCTTTATATAGATGGTAAATATTATAATAAATATAGTGGTAGTAATAATACTTGGACATTAATAACAGTTGATGATTTAACTAATAAAGAACATGAATTTACATGGGTATTATATAATAATATTGATAGTTATCATTATTCATGTATAGATACTATATCATTCAATGATGTAATAGAAACAGATAGTAGTTTATTTAGTAATACATATGATAATGAATTACAGAATGAATTTTATAAAAATGGAAGTAATTCATCTACTCCTTTTTATGATACTACAGGTTCTAAAATAGTATCTATTAAAAAGACATGTAGTAAAATGAGTTTTTATTAT
>JAEDJT010000091.1 GCA_016296185.1 Bacilli bacterium | reverse complement strand
GATTTTAATAATAAACGCCAATATCTTTTAAGTTTGTTGTAATTTTTTTTATCTTTTTTCATTATCTTGATTCTTGTTTTATTTAATGATGTTGAGATTAAATTAATTAAATGAAATTTATCAATAATAATATTTGCATTTGGAAACATTACTTTAATAAGTGAAACATAAGGTGAATACATGTCGATAACAATTAATTTAACTTTGCTTCTTGCTTCGTGAGTATAATAAGAAAAGTACCTCATTAAATTATTAAGTCTTCTATCTTCAACAATATCAATTGTTTTACCTGTTTTACCATCACACATATGAAAGCTCATAGCTCCATCAGCTGATTTTACTGATTTAAATTCATCAAATGATAAAATTTCAGGCAAATAGTTTTTATATAATTTTTTACTTTCATAATAAGAATCAATAACTCTTTCTACAGTATTTGGTGAAACTCTAAATCTATGTGCAATATCTACTTCAGAAATTTTCTTTTTAAGTTCTAATGCAATAGCATATTTAACTTGATTAGATATGAAACAACCATCATTAACGATTTTTGTTTTTGCAATAAACTTTTTATTGCAACAATGGCATAGAAATCTTTGCTTATGTAATCTTAAAATACATCCGTGATTGCAAATGTCTAACATCAATATATCAGATGTGATAAAACCATTCTTTTCATAGTTTTGCTCACTGTTAAATACACAACCACATCTAGGACAGAATTCTGGTTTATATGTTAGCTTTGCTTCGATAACTTTATAGTAAATATCACCAAACTTTTCTATTTTATAAAAATTTTGTGTCAAATTTATATTTTTGTCTTCAATATTTAGTAAATTTAGTATACAATATTCTTGTGACATGATTTAAAACCTTCTTTCTTTGTTTTTTATTCAAATTTATTATATCAAAGAATTGGCTTAAATCATGCACTTTTTTTATTAAATAAAATTAGTGGATATTTTTTGACACCCACTAAATATTATAGAACCGTTTATCTTCTTTTACTTTACATTTAAATTAACATATAGTAAACTTAGTAGACATTTTATAAATATATTGATATAATTATACTAGGAGTTGTAAGATATGAAAGAATTAGAAACAATTGAAGGTATTGGACCTAAAACAAAAGAATTACTTAATAAAATAAAAATATATACAGTAGAAGATTTATTAAATTACTATCCATATCGTTATGATATAATAAAAAGAAGTGATTTAAGTAATCTATCTGATGGAGATAAAATAATAATAGATGGTATAGTTGAAGGACAACCCACTACTATATATATAAATAAAAGTTTAAAGAAAATGATTTTTAGAATTAGTACCAAAACAATGATACTTAATATAACACTATATAATAGAACCCATCTATATTCAGATTTAAAATCAGGAAAAGAAGTAACAATTATAGGTAAATATAATAAACTAAAGAATACAGTAATAGTATCAGATATAAGATTCGGTTTATTACCACCATCTGCTAAAATAGAACCTATTTATTATACTACAGAAGGATTAACAGTAAAACAAATAAGTAAATTTGAAGCTATAGCTTTAGAAAATGATTATGACGTAATAGACTTAGTACCTAGATATATAGAAGAAAAATATAATTTAATGAATAAGAAATCCGCTATTAAGAATATGTATTTACTTAAAATTAATTATTTAAAGAATAAAATCAATAATGATAATTTAGCAATAGAAAGAAATATAGATAAAGATAAATTAGATAAATTTATTAAAAGTTTACCATTTGAATTAACATTAGATCAAGATAAAGCAGTTAATGATATAATTAATGATTTATCTATAAAAAAGAGAATGAATAGATTACTACAAGGAGATGTAGGTTCAGGTAAAACAATAATTGCTTTAATAGCAGTATATGCTAACTATTTATCTAAGTATCAATCAGCCCTAATGGCTCCTACTGAGATACTAGCAGTACAACATTACGAAGAAGCAAAGAAAATATTCAGTAAATATAAACTTAATATAGCACTATTAACCTCAAGCACTAGTAATAAAGATAAAAAGACTATCTATGAAGAATTAGAAAATGGTAAGATAGATTTAATAATCGGTACACAAGCATTAATCCAAGAGAATGTCAAGTATAAAAAGTTAGGCCTAGTAATAACAGATGAACAACATCGTTTTGGCGTTAACCAAAGAGATACCTTTAAAGGTAAAGGAATAAGTCCTGATGTCCTTTCAATGAGTGCAACGCCAATACCAAGAACATATGCCTTAACAATCTATGGTGACACCGATGTATCTTCAATTAAGAGTAAACCTAAAGGTAGAAAAGAAATAGTTACAGTATTTAAAAAAGAAAAAGATA
>JAEDJT010000010.1 GCA_016296185.1 Bacilli bacterium | reverse complement strand
AAGAAATCAAATTTTTAAACTTGAAATCTTTATGTTCAACATTATACGTGTTATAATTTATATAGGAGTTAAGAATATGGAAGCAAAAGAAGTATTAAGAAAAATAGAAGAAAAAGGTTTTGAAGCTTATATTGTTGGTGGATATGTTAGAGATTTTGTATTAGGTATAGAATCTCATGATGTTGATATTTGTACTAATGCTAGAGTAAAAGATATATTAAATATTTTTGGTAATTACTTAGCTCATAGTGATTATTATGGAAATGTTAAGATGATATCTGATAAATATAATATAGATATAACTACTTATAGAAGAGATGTTAAATATAATGATGATAGAAGACAAGTTGAAATTGAATATGTAGATAATTTAATGGATGACTTAGATAGAAGAGATTTTACTATGAATACTTTATGTATGAATGAAAATGACGTTATTATTGATGCATTTAATGGTAGAAAAGATATTATAGATAAAGTTATTAGATGTGTTGGTAATCCTGAAGAGAGAATTCAAGAAGATCCTTTACGTATGTTAAGAGCTATAAGATTTGCTACTGTATTAGATTTTAGAATAGAAGAATCTTTATATGATACTTTAAAAAAGAATGCTAATTTATTAGAAAGATTGTCTTTAGAAAGAATCAAAGAAGAATTAACTAAAATATTAGTTAATAAAAATGCTATAAGAGGATTAGATTATTTAAGAAGATTAGGATTTTTAGAGTATTTAGGAATTGAATATGATAAAATAGTTAATGTTACTGATATATGTGGAATGTATAGTCAGTTAGTTATTAAAAAAGATTATCCATTTACTAAAGAAGAAAAAGAATTAATAAGTAATATAAAGAAGATTGTTGCTTATGGAGATATAGATAATGATATTCTATTTGAATATGGTTTATATGCTTCTTTAGTTGCTGGTAATATATTAGGTTTAAGAATTAAAGATATTACTGATATGAATGCTAAAATGAAAATTCAATCTATTAAAGATATTAATATTAGTAGTGAAGAAATATGTAGTATTTTAGATATAGAACCTAGTAAAATTATTAGAGATGTATATGATGATTTAAAAGTTTTAATTCTTGATAATAAGTTAGATAATGATAATGAAGTTATTAAGAATTATATTAATGATAATAGGGAGAGGTGGTTAGATGAAAGATCGAATAAAGGAAATTTTATCTTCTAAGAATTTAGTTATAAATGAATATGTTATTCGTGTAGCTGTTGCTAATTGTTTGAGTTTAAATGAATTTTTAGTACTTGTTTATTTTGCTAATGATTTAGATAGTGACTTCTCTTTAGAAGAGATATCTAATATGTTAGGATTACCTTTAGAAGATGTTATGGAAGCTTTTAATAATTTAATGATGAAAGGTTTTGTAACTTTAGAAAATGTTAAAGATGATTTAAAACGTAATCATGAAGTAGTTAGATTAGATAATATTTATGGTTTAATTGGTGAAACTGTGGAAGTTGATAAAGTTGAAGAAGTTAAAACTGATATATTTAAATCTTTTGAAGTTGAATTAGGTAGAACTTTATCTCCTATGGAATTACAATTAATTAATGGTTGGTTAGATTCTGGAACTAGTGAAGAACTTATTTTAGGAGCTCTTAGAGAAGCAGTTTATAATGGAGTTAATAACTTTAGGTATATTGATAAAATTATTTATGAGTGGGAGAAAAAAGGCTTTAAAAATATGAATGATGTAGATAAGCATTTAAAGAATAGAAGAGAAAAAGTTAATAAGGATAAAGAGATATTGGATAAGGAAGAAAAGATACTAGATTTTGATTGGTTGGATACTTAATGATTAAAGATTTTAATAATAAATTAGATTTAGTATTTCCTAATCCTAAATGTGAGCTAAATTATAATAAGGATTATGAATTATTAATTGCTACTATGCTATCTGCTCAATGTACTGATAAAAGAGTTAATGAGGTTACTAGTATTTTATTTAATAAGTATGATATATATAGTCTTTCTAAGGCAAATAAGGCTGATATAGAAATGATTATTAGACCTTTGGGTTCTTTTTCAAAGAAGAGTGAATATATGCTAGAAATAGCTAAAAAACTTGTCAATGATTACGATGGTATTGTACCTAATAATAGAGAATATTTGGAAACATTACCTGGAGTTGGTAGAAAGACTACTAATGTTGTTTTATCTAACTTATTTGATGTTCCTGCTATAGCAGTTGATACTCATGTTGAAAGAGTTAGTAAAAGGTTAAAGCTTGCTTATAAGAATGATAGTGTATTAACTGTAGAAAAGAAACTTATGAAAAAAATACCAAAAGATAAATGGAGTAGAAGTCATCATCAAATGGTATTGTTTGGTAGATATATCTGTAAGGCTGTAAAACCTGAATGTGGTAAATGTCCTTTTTATAATGATTGCACTAGTAAAGATAAAAAATAAAAAAGAAGATTTAGGAAAACTCTAAATCTTCTTTTTATTTGTTCTAGTATCGCGGTATCACAGGGGTGATACATAATTTAGTAATTAAGCACCAGCTGGTTTTTGATTTGTACCAGAATTAGTTCCTGGATTACTTCCTTGTTGAGATCCTGGATTACTTCCTTGTTGATTTCCTTGCCCAGGAGCTCCTGGAGTAGTACTTGGTTCAGGTGCTTGTTCTTTAACTGTTGCAGTTATTGTTAATCCTGAACTTGCATTAGCTTTAAATATTGTATATGCTGCTTTTACTTTGAAAGTATAATTTCCTCCAGCTGGAGCAGTATATTTATAATATGGATTTGTTGTTGTACCTAAGAATTGATCTCCACCTGGAGTAGTTAGGTATACATCATATGTAACTGAACCAATGTAATTAGCATTGTATTCATTTCTTTTTTGTAAATACATTTCTGCAAATTGTCCATAGTATTCATTAAAATAACTTGTTAAATAACTTGGATTAATTGCGTTTGGAGTTTTGATTTCATTCCAAGATAAGTTTATTACTTGTCCTGAAACTGATGCTTCTCCTTTAGTTGGATTTTCTAAATTACTAAATCTGCTTGATACCTCACTTGGCTCTGTCCCCTTCTTAAAAACCTCTGTAGATATTAAGTCACCAGGAGTATGTTCTGATGGTAACTCAGATGGATTAGTTTCACGCTCATATTGAGCTGAAACTATTCCACTAGGTACATGAAATTTACTATTCTTTTTATAAATCTTATTAGCAATTAATGCTGAAATTTTCTTTCTTTCAATTGCTGCTCTTATCGAGTCTGTATAAGTATCATGTGATAATTCATCAACACCATACCAGAATGATATAACATAATCTGGAGAGTAGGTAATAACCCAGTTATCTGCTGATGCACTATCTGGAACATTGTAATATTTTAATGCTTTTGAATCATAAGTAGATGTACCAGTTTTTGATGCTATATCAGTTCCACTTACATTAATGTTTCCACCAACACCTTCTTTAGTAGCTGTTACTAACATATCATTTATCATGTAAGCTGTTTCTTCACTCATTACTTGAACTTTTTCTACTTTATGTTCGTATGTTTCATCTGTTTCTAAGTAAATTATTTTATTAATTGAATATGGTTCGATATAGTAACCTCCACGAGCAAATGCTCCGTAAGCTGCTGCCATATCTAATGGACTTACTTGTAAACCACCACCGATAGCATATGATTCGTATAAGTCTTTACCATAATCTATTCCTAAATTATGTACGAATTCAGCAATTTTTGTTTTATCAACTTGTTGGAATGCTTGTACTGCAGGAATATTTCTTGATTTAACAAGTGCTTGTCTCATTGTCATAGCACCTAAGTAAGTATTATCTGCGTTTGTTAATGTTTGACCGTTTGTATATGTCATTTTGTTATCGTAGAATAATGTACCAGTATTACCATTGTTATATTCTAGGAATGGGCCATAAGCAAATATTGGTTTTGCTGTTGATCCTGGTTGTGTTTTCATATCAGTAGCTCTGTTATATCCACGTTCTACTGTTTGATTTCTACCACCGTTAACTGCTATTAATGCACCACTGTTAACATCTGTTATTGCACATCCGAATTGGATGAAATCTGTTTTCATATAACTCTTTTGCCATTGATATCCTAATGAACCATCATTTAATGCAACCATTACATCCATTATTTCTGGATCCATTTCTGTATAAATAAGCATTGGAGTATTGTAAGGATTATATCCTGTTGTTTCTATTACTTCATCTACAACTACATCGATATAAGATTGATATTTATTTAATGTTGCTGCAGTTTGTTCTACTGTAATTGATGGTACTGAAATATTATTAGCATCATCAGCTTGTTCTTGTGTTATATATTCGTGTCTTACCATTAAGTTAAGTACTGTTGCACGTCTTTCAGTAGCAAGTTTAGTACTATAGAATGGATTATATGATGATGGAGCATTAAATATACCTGCTAATAATGATGCTTCTGGTAATGATAAATCTCTTACTGACTTACCAAAATATTTTTGTGAAGCTTGTTCAACACCATATGTATTACATCCTAGGTAAGGGGAGTTAACATAGAATTCTATAATTTCTTCTTTACTATAATTCTTTTCTATCATGAAGATTGACATATAGATATCTGTGAACTTACGAATAATACCTTTAATACCAGTTGATTCAATTGTTCCATCTTCACCACGAGAGAATGTATTTTTTGCAACTTGCATTGTTAATGTTGAAGCACCACCGGCTCCATCTTGTCCTGCAACTTGTCCAATTGATGCTTTAACGAAACGAACAACGTCGAATCCATTATGTTGGAAGAATCTTGAATCTTCTGTAGCTACTATTGCATCAATTAATACTTCTGGTAAATCTTCATATGAAACTAGTTCTCTTTGTTCTGAACCAATACGAGTTATTTCATTTCCGTTTTTATCATATATTATTGTTGCTTCTTTATTATATAGTTTATCTGTATCAAATTCTGGTGCAGATGATACTATATATACACAGAAAGCTAAGATAGCTAACATTGAACTAATACCAATTATCATTAGGAATGATAATATAAAATTTATTATTACTCCTTTTTTAGTTTTTCTTTTCTTAATTGGTTTATCTGTTTTTGGAACCTTTTCTAACGTTATGTGTTTACTTAATAACGCTTTTTTGTTTTTGTCTTTCTTAATAGCTATCATATTGCTATTTTTTTTCTTTTTTTCTTCAGCCATATTTTATTCTCCTTTAAAATATATTTGATCAACTGCTTTTAGATAATCTAAAACAGGTTGGTATGCTTCTTTTATTATTATTGATTGTTCTTCAATATATTTATATTCTATTGATTTTCTATCATTATTATCAATGTAATTTATATAAGCTTCTCCTGGAAACAGGTAGTTTATATTATTCATTCTAATAATAAGAAAAGCAATTCCACCATGTTTTATAACATTTCTTATATGTGATGTTTGATGCTCATGGATATTAGATAAAGGGAAAGATGTTTTATTTAATGTTTCTTTAGCATCAAAATCAATATATTTACCTTTATATAAACCATTATAATCTAAAGTTGATTGTTCTTTAAAATAAGCTTTTTCAATTATTTTTTTGTGATTATTATAAGAAACTTCTGCAATACCTATTGGAGTGGGTTTCTTATATATTAATGCTTTATCTTCTCTTAAATAGTAATCGTTAGTTTGATTAATTGCATTTTCTAAGTTCATACCTCTGTTACTATGAGATACGTTTAGCTTAGTAAATGTTTTCTTTATATTATTGGGATATTGCATTCATAATCACCTTAATTAATTATACAATATTATTGAGTTAAAATATAGTAAGAATATTGTTTTTTACACTTTTAATATATCTAATTTTGTCAATTTGATTGAAATAAGTAGTTATTAATTGTATTATGCCTATAGTAAAAGGGGGGGAAATGGTATGAATATTAATGATTTATATAATGAAATGATAGAAATGGTGGAAAAAGCTGATAGATTGCTGATTCTTCAGAATCTTGACAAACATAGTTCAAAAGAATTATAATTATTTACATAAGAAGGGTGATTTTTATGTATAGTGAAAATATTTCATTAACTCCACAAGATATATTAGATAAGGAATTCAAGATCGATACTAGGGGGTATAGACCTCAAGAAGTTGATAAGTTTTTAGATCTAGTTATTAACGATTATAATGAATTTATCACAGAGATTAAAAATCTTAAGAAAGAAAGAGATTTTTTAAACGATGAGAATAATAAATTAAAGAATGAATTACGTCGTTTAAAAGCTAACATTGAAGCCGCTGAAGGTTCTTCTCAAAGCAATAATGTTAGTAACGTTGACCTTCTTAGAAGATTAAGTCAACTTGAAAAAGTTGTTTACGGAAAAAATGATCTATAAGATAGAAAAATAAAATTTTAGGTAAACGATGCGTACTTGTTACGTATAGGAAAGTCCAGGCTCACACAATCTGCGATGATTGTAGTGTTCGTGCTAGGGGAATAAATAACCCTAGGTAGTTTTACTAACGGCGTCGAAATAGTCCCTCTGGGATTAAATTAGACATAAAGTGCCAAAGAGACGAGTCCAAGGAGCAATTCTTGGAGTGGAACGTGGTAAACCCCGCGAGTGAGAAACCCAAATTTTGGTAGGGGAGTCTTTGCTAGAAATTGAACGATGCAAAGGACCTTTTTAAGGTAGATAAATGTTTACCGCCTATTTATAGGTACAGAACTTGGCTTATTAAATTTTATTTTTTTTATTTTATATTAATTATGGCTAGAAAGATGGGTGAATAATCTTGTGAATGAGATTGGCGAACTGTTAAGGATGACTCGTGAAGAATCAGGGGTAAGCTTAGAAGAAGCCAGTGGCGATTTAGAGATTAAGACGCTAATTTTAGAAAATATTGAAGATGGAAACATTGGATGTTTTAAAGATATATTTGTGTTAAAAGATTATATTTATAATTATGCAAAATATTTAGGTTTAGAACCGGATAAAATTATTGATGAATTCAATGAATATTTATTTGAATATACTTCAAAGATTCCATTAGAAGACATCGAAAAAGCAATGCAAGAACAACAAAAAGAAGAGAGTGACGAAGAAAAAATAATATCTCCATATACTACTTCTGTTAAGAAAAGTAATAATTTTTTTATTATTGCATTTGGTGTTGCTTTGGCTCTCTTAGTTTTATTGGTTGTTGTGTGGTCTGTTAAACAGATTACTGTAAGTAATAAAACAACTAACGTAATAAGTGTTGTTGAAAGATAGGTAGGATTAAAAATGGCAAAAGAAAAAGAAAAAAAAGGTATGAATTTACCTAATAAAATTACTTGTGCTAGATTAGTATTATCAGTTATAGTACTTGTAATTATGGTATTACCATGGAGTATTTTTAATATTGAATGGCCTGTATATTCAGTATTAAAAGTAGAAAATGTAAGCTTAAAATATTTAGTATGTGGAGTATTATTCATGATAGGATCAGTAACTGATTTCTTAGATGGTTATATTGCAAGAAAATATAATTTAGTTACAGATTTTGGTAAAGTAATGGATGCTATTGCTGATAAAGTGTTAGTTAATGGTGTATTAATTATTTTAGCTTATGATAAAATGTTACCTTTAATTGTTCCGGTAATTATTATTACTAGAGATATTGTAGTAGATTCAATTAAAATGGCTTCGGGAAGTAAAGGTAAAGTAGTGGCTGCTAGTTGGCCTGGTAAAATTAAAACTATTTGTATGATGATTGGTGTTACATTAGTATTCTTCTATAATATGCCTTTTGCATTTATTGGATCAGGTATTAGAATCGATTACTTGTTTGTTTATGTAGCAACAATTATGAGTATTGTTTCAGGATGCTTATACTGGAATGCTAGTAAAGATTTAGTTTTATCTGAAATGTAAAATTGATTTTTAAAAGGGATTTTTGTGATAAAATCCTTTTTTTATGGTAAAAATAGGCATAAAAACAAATGTTCGAAAATGTATTGACAAAAGATAATTTTGTATTATAAAATGATTATGTTATTACAAGTGGGAGGGTAAACATGAAAACAGTTAGTAATGATAAAGATAAAGCACTTGAACAAGTACTTGCAGATATAGAAAAACAATTTGGTAAAGGATCAATAATGAAATTAGGATCAGATGCGCATATGAATGTTGAAGCAACTTCATCTGGTTCTTTAAGTTTAGATATAGCTTTAGGTGTAGGTGGATATCCTAAAGGAAGAATTATAGAAATATATGGACCTGAATCTTCTGGTAAAACTACTTTTGCATTACATGCAATTGCTGAAGTTCAAAAAAATGGTGGTAGAGCAGCGTTTATTGATGCAGAACATGCATTAGATCCAGTATATGCTAAAAATTTAGGAGTTAATATTGAAGAATTATTATTATCTCAACCAGATAATGGTGAACAAGCTTTAGAAATTTGTGAAGCATTAATTAGAAGTGATGCTATTGATATTATTATTATAGATTCAGTTGCAGCATTAGTTCCACAAGCTGAAATTGAAGGAGAAATGGGAGATTCTCATGTTGGTTTACAAGCTCGTTTAATGAGCCAAGCTATGAGAAAAATTTCTGGTATTTTAAATAAAACTAAAACTACTGCTATTTTCATTAATCAATTAAGAGAAAAAGTTGGAGTTATGTTTGGTAATCCAGAAACTACTCCTGGAGGTAGAGCTTTAAAATTCTATTCTTCTGTTAGATTAGAAATAAGAAGAAGTGAACAAATTAAACAAGGTGATCAAGTAATTGGTAATAAAACTAGTATTAAAGTTGTTAAAAATAAAGTTGCACCACCTTTTAAAACTACAAGCGTAGATATTATGTATGGTGAAGGCGTTTCAAAAGAAGGTGAACTTGTTGATTTAGCATCTGAAATTGGTGTTATTGATAAGAGTGGTGCTTGGTATTCATACAATGGTGAAAAAATTGGTCAAGGTAAAGAAAATGTTAAAAATTTATTAAAAGAAAATCCTGAAATAGCTGAAGAAATTGAATATCAAGTTAGAGAACATTATGATATTGTTGGTGAAATGAAAAAGCCAGCTGCAAAAAAGACTAAAAAATCAAGTGAAGATGAAGAATAATAGAGAGCAATAAAATTGCTCTTTTCTTTTTTCTTGAAAAAAATAAATTTATTACTTATAATAAACTTATAGATAATTATGTGAAAATTTTCTATAAAGTATTTTGGAGGTATAAAATGGACAAATATTTAATGGTCATTTTAGCACTTCTTGTGGGGGCAATTGTTGGTTTTGTTGTATCTATAATTATTAATGCTATTAGAGGCAAAGGTGCAGAAAACAAAGCTAATAAATTAATTGATCAAGCAAAAAAAGAAGCAGAAAAACAAAAAAGAGATTCAATTTTACAATTAAAAGAAGAATCCTATAAAATAAAACAAGAAACTGATAATGAAGTTAAAGAAAAGAAAGCTGAAATTAAAGAGCAAGAAGAAAGATTACTTCAAAGAGAAAAAAGTTTAGATAAAAGAGAAGAAATTCTACAAAATAGAGATGCTTTGTTAGATCAAAAAGATAATAATTTAATTAGTAAACAAAAAGATATACAAGAAAAAGAAGCTAAAATCGACGAAATTATGAAACAAGAGCTAGAACAACTTGAAAATATAGCTAAATTTTCTAAGGAAAAAGCTCATGATTTAATTATGAAACGTGTTGAAGAAAACATGTCTCGTGAAATCGCAGAATATATAAAAGAAAAAGAAGCAGAAGCTAAATTAAAAGCTAATGAAACTGCTAAAAATTTAATTGTTTCTAGTATGCAACGTTATTCAAACGATGTTACTAATGAACAAACTGTAAGTACAATTACTTTGCCTAGTGATGAAATGAAAGGTAGATTAATTGGTAGAGAAGGAAGAAATATTAGAACTATTGAATCAGTTACAGGTGTTGATTTAATTATTGATGATACTCCAGAAGCTATTGTTATTTCTAGTTTTGATCCTTTAAGAAGAGAAATTGCTAAAATTACAATTGAAACTTTAATTAAAGATGGAAGAATTCATCCAGCTAGAATTGAAGAAGTTTATGAAAAAGTAACTAATGACATGAATGAAAAAATTACTGAAATGGGTAATGATGCATGTTTTGAATTAGGATTAACTAAAATTGATCCTAAATTAGTTAATTTAATTGGTAAATTATATTTTAGAACTAGTTATGGTCAAAATGTATTACAACATTCTAAAGAAGTTGCTCATTTATGTGGATTAATGGCATCTGAATTAGGTGAAAATGTTAGTTTAGCTAAACGTGCTGGTTTATTACATGATATTGGTAAAGCTATTGATTTTGAAGTTGAAGGTAGCCATGTTGAATTAGGAGAAGAAATCGGTAAAAAATATCACGAAGATAAAGTAGTTATTAATGCTATTAAATCTCATCATGGTGATTGTGAAGCTGAATATATTATTTCTGAATTAGTTTCTATTGCTGACACATTATCTGCTGCTAGACCTGGAGCTCGTAATGATTCGTTAGAAAATTATATTAAGAGATTAGAACAATTAGAAGAAATTGGTAACAGTTTTGATGGAGTTGAAAAAACATTTGCAATGCAAGCTGGTAGAGAAGTTAGAGTTATGGTTAAACCTGATGAAATTGATGATACTCAAAGCTACAAAATTGCTCGTGAAATGAAAGAAAAAATTGAAAAAGATATGCAATATCCTGGTACAATTAAGATTACTGTTATCAGAGAAACAAGAGCACAAGAAGAAGCAAAATAATGCTTCTTTTTTTATGTATTTTACTAGATATTGTTTTACTAAAATGTTATAATGTATATATATAATAGGAGAGTGTAAAAATGGATAGTAGAAGTAGAAAAAATAAACAATTTGCAATATTTGTTTTACTTATTGGTTTAGTATTTATAATTTGCTTTAATATATACGAAAAATTAAGTGATAAAAAGGATATTATTGCTTCTTCAAATGAGATAGAAAGATTATTTACTAAATCAAGTGTTAATACTAGTAGTAATGGTAAATGGATAATTGATGCTAGATGGATTGATAATACTGGTAATAGTGATATTGTCATTTCAGACTCTGGTGATAGTTTATCTTATAAACCTCTTTACAACTCTAAAGATACTGCTCTAACTCTTGCTATTAATCTTACTGGTGATAATTATGAAACTTGTGTTCCGTTTGATGCTGGTGCATTTAATTATTATCTACCTTTAATTCCTTTTGATTATACTGAAACTTATGGTTATGATTTATATTCTGATGATACTAATAATAAAGTTGTTATTTTAGATTCTATTGGAAATGAAATTGGTGAAATTACTTTTAGTTCTAATACATATCATTCTTCTATTGCTGATTCAGAATGGGGAGATAAATATGCTTGGGATGTTGTTGATAATGAATTAGTTATTACTAATGTAGATGAAGTTGATTGTGTATATTATCCTGAAGTTTATGTTAATTATTCTTTCTATCCATCTGTTATTGGACCTTCTAGTAAAGTGAATAATATTTATTTTTCAGATGGTGTAGATAAAGAAGTTTTTTCTACTGTAAAATCTGAAATTTTAAGTACAGTTACTTTTGATAATTATAGTACTTCATATTCTGATTTATTAAAATATAAATTATATGCTTATTGGAATAATAAATGGGGAGATAATCCATTTGAAAATGATGATGTAGAATATATGTTTATAGAATATACTATTAAATCTGGTATTACTTCTACTGATGATTATACAAGAACTATTGATTTTGAATCTGATAATGGATCATTAGTTTTATTCTCTGATGATGGAGTTAATTATGATTTAATGTCTTATGATGAATATTTAAATAGTGATAAATTTAGTGTTGATGTTTCATTACCTTCTCATGAAAGTTTTGAATATCATTTTGTTGTTTCATATCCATTATATGGTGAATATGATTTTAGAAGTAATTTAAATATTGCTGCAGATAAGAATTATTTTAGAAAAGAAGAATTTATTGGTGATTTAGAAAAAGCTCAATTAGATAATGAATCTTATACAGATGCTGATATTACTGAACCACAATATCCTACAGGAACTGCTAATGTTGTTAATTTAAGTGTTAGTGATGATAGTGCATCAACTGGTGCTATTAATAAATTAAAAGGCTCTAGTAATGTTGAATTTGAATTTATGTTAGAACCTACTGCAGAAGCTATAAATAAAGCTACTGGTGGTAAAACAGTTAAAGCTTTTAATAATTATGAAAATACTAATAATGGTAGTGATGATTATACATTAGATGTAGGAACTAATGGTATTTACTATGATGATTCTTATTCTAATAATAGCAATATTAAGAAATTAACTAATGCGAATTATAATATTACTAAATTAACTTTAATTGATGATATTGAATATGATTATGTTGTTAGTGGTAAAAATTATATTTTAGATGAAGTTACTGAGTATAATGATTATTCTAGTAAAGATGTATTTGTTAAAGTAAGTAATAATAGTTGGGAAAAGATTGGTAGTTATGTAAATACTGATGATGGTATTGAATTTGTAGCTACATATAGTGGAGTTACTTTTGATGACCTTACTAATACTATCAATTTACCTATTAATGTAACTGATGTTAAGATTACTTATACTGGTAATCGTTCTGCTGTTTATATAGGATTTAAATATACTGTTAAAGTAGTAGGTAATAGTGAGTTAGTTACTGAAATAAATAATATTACTTCTCAAAATAAAGATTTTGTTATTAAAGCTAATGGTAATGTTTCAGTTAATAATAATATTTTAAATGTTAAAACTAAAGGCACTATTTTAACTGAGTTTAAGAGCAATAGTGTTTATGATATTACAAGTAGTAAAGTTAATAATGATGGTGTTGATGAAGTTACTTTTGATATTAAATATTATGATTACATAAATGCTGGTAGTTCTTCTGTTAGCGATGTAATGGAATATTTAAATAAACAAGATAATGGTAAGTTCTATATATTAATTCCTAAAGGTATTGATTATAAAAGCTTAGTTGTTTATGATGCTGATGGTAATATTTTAGATACTAGTAAATATTCTGTTTATAATCATGAAAATTATTATGATGATAGAAGATTATTAAATATTATTATTAATAATACTGATAATATTTCTTCTTCAAATAATACTGTTAAATCTGGTTATACTGTTAGATTAGTATTTGATTATACTAGAGAAAATAATATTAAATATGGAAATATTTTAAATATTGATGCTGCTTATTTAGGTAAAAATATAGGAGCTGGTAAATTGTCTTTTGATGATTATAATGATAGTGCATTTACTGCTGTTGGTGTTAAGTCATCTTTTAAAAATGATGTAGTTTTAGACTTTAACTTTAATACATTGTTATTTAAATCTTCTAATGTTACATTAAATAAAGCTATTGTATTATCTGGATCTTTATCTAATAGTGTTAGTGGTTCTTTAAATAGTAGTTATGGTACTACTGCTAGTGCTATAGAAGGTTCTAAGTATACTTATAAAATTGAATATACATTTGGTGATCCTTATGAAGAATTAAATAATGCGGTTATTTATGATGTATTAGATAGTTCTTCTGGCAGTACTTTTAAAGGTGTTTTAGATAGTATTGATACAAGTTATTTAGATGATAATGATATTAATTATACTGTTTATTATTCTGTTAAAGATATAGATGTTAATACTACAGATTTAACTAATAATAGTATGTGGACTACTGTAATGCCTAGTGATAAAACTGCTATTAAAGCAATTGCAATTAAATTTAATTCTAAATTATATGGTAATGATGTAAAACCTATTGTTTATGTTAAAATGGTTGCTCCATTAAGTAATGGTACTGGATTAGTTGCTAAAAATAATTCTGTTATTAAATTTAACGATGGAGTTAAAGATAAGAGTTTAGATTCTAATGTTACTAGTGTTACTTTAGAAAAAAGTACTTTATCGTTAAAAGTTAAAGCTATGGATAGTGAAGATGGTAATGATATAACTGTTGGTTCTTCTTTACCAGGTAGTTATGGTTATTTATATACAATAGATAATTCTAGTACAGTTGAATTTAACAATGTTGTATTAAATCTAAATATTCCTAAATCTTTAATTATTAATGAAGATGGTATTAAAACATATGTTAATAATATTGAAACAAGCGGTGTTAGTTATTCAGTAGATAATAATGTTATTACTGCTAATATTAATAGAATTGGTAGTAATGGTATGACTATTTGGATTCCTGTTTCATTTGATGTTAGTAATTTAGATAATAATACTTCTAAAATTATTGTTAATGGTAGTATTAGTAAAGTAAATAATATTGATATTAATAGTGATCCTGTTTCTTATGAAAATAAGGTAAGTATTCCAAATATTAATTACGGTAAGTATGTTAATACTTTAGATACCGGTATTTATAGTGATGCTAGTACTCCAGTATTAATCACACCTGCTGAAAAATATAGTTATATGATTGAAATTAATAATATATCTGATGTTAGTGCAAAGAATATTGTAGTTGTAGATAATGTTCCTAATGGTGTTAATGTAAACGATATTTCAAACGGTGGTCTTTATGATAGTTCATCTAGAACTATTACATGGACAATTGGAGAATTAAAATCGTTATCTACCATTGATTTAGAATATTCAGTTACAGTAAGTAATGATATACCATTAAAAACTGTTTATAGTACTAAAGGACATGTAACATTAGTTAATCCTTTAGATAGTAAATATAATTTAGTTGATAATGATACAAATACTATAAGCGTTATTTATCAAATTGCTTCTGATGTAAAAGTTAATAATGTATTAGATGGTAAATTAGCTGATAAGAATAAAGAATTTACTTATAAGGTTGACTTAGATGGATCTAGTGATGATAAAGGTACATATAGTATTGTTGATACTAAAGGAACTGAAATCAAAACTATTACTGTTAATGAAGAAGGTAAGGGAAGTACAACATTTAAAATAAAAGGTAATAATTCATTTACAATTAAGTTATTACCTGGAGATGTTGATTATTATATTAGTCAATCATATGAAGATGGTTATGTTACTACTATAGATGATGTAAGTACTAATAATATTAATGGTACTACTTCTGAAGAACGATTAGTTACTTATACATTTAAAAATGCTTATGATGTTTCTAGTAATGTTAATTTAAATGCATATGTTACTTATAATAATGGATTAGCGGAAAATCAATTTGATTTTGTTTTAACAGATATGAATGATAATATTATTGAAACAGTATCTAATGATAATACTGGTAAAGTATCATTTACAGAATTAACTTATGAAAATGAAGATGGATTAAAACAATATAAAGTTAAACAAGTTAGTGGAAATGATTCACAAATAGTTTATGATGGTAATATATATACTATTGGTATTAATTTAGTTAATGATGGTAAAGGTAATTTAAATAGTGTAATTAAGTATTATGACAAATTAAATAATTTAGTTGATAATATGTTATTTGAAAATAGTTATGTTCCTACTGGTTTTGTAATTGGTAATAGTAATATAAGTGATTATGTTGATACTAATAAAGTATTTAAATATAAATTAGAATTAACTAGTGATAAAGCCGGTACTTATAATGTATTAGATAATGTTAATAATATATTAGATACTATTAATATTGATGATACTGGAATTGGAACATATGAATTTGAATTAGGTAATGATAAACAAATTATTATTTCTGATTTACCTGTTGGAACAACATATAAATTAATTCAATATAATGAAAAGTATTATACTAGTAATGTAGTAGGTGCTAATTATTCTGTTGATGTAGATGAAGATAGTATTTTTAATACTGGTGAGGTTGTTAATGGTACTATTAAAGTAATATTTAGTAATAAGTATTCTACTAAAGCTTCATATAAACCTTCTGTTAATGTTACATATGAAGATGGTGTATTTGAAGGTAATGAATTTAGTTTCTTATTAACTGATGTTAGTGAAGGTGTTACTAATGGATATAGTGAATTAATTAGTAATGATGAAAATGGTAAAATTACATTTAAAGATATTACTTATACTAAACCAGGTGAATATAAATATGTTATTAGTCAAATAAAAGGTGATTCTAATCATGTTTATTATGATAATGCAAAATGTTATTTAACTTTATTATTAAGTGATAATGGTGATGGAACAATGTCTTATTCGTATGAATATTTATTTGATAATGATGCTTTAGGATTTAAGAATAAATACTCTTTTGAAGAAATTAATAAAGTAGTAGAAGAAGTAAAACCTGAAGAAGATAAAAAAGAAGAACAAAATGTGGTATTTAATCCTAATACTGGTGTATTTGGTAAAATATTATTATTTGTAACTGTTGCATTAATGGCATTTGTATTATTAGTATTACAAAGAAAAGTTAAATTAAGAAAGTTTGAATAATATTCAAACTTTTTTTATTGCAATAAAAAAACTTATCATTATGATAAGTTCTTTGGATTTTTATATTTTATAAAATATTCATAATATTCTTCGAATGTAATTCCTGTTTTATGAATATATGTAGAACATTCTATACCACAGTATCTATAATGCCATGATTCATATTGGTATCCAGTTATATCTTCTTTATTTTTAGGGAATCTGATAATAAATCCATATTTATAAGAGTTTTCTGATACCCATGTAAATGATTTTGTTTTTGAATAATCTTCGTTAGTATATGGATAATCTCTTATATCAAATGCATAACCTGTTTGATGTTCTGAATATCCTGGACGAGCAGAGTATGTATCTGCTAATTTTTCGCCATCTTGTTGTTTGTATCTACTATATAATGATTCTTGTTTTTGATAACTACGATATGGGGAATTTATTTTAAAGCCATATCCTGCTTCTTTAGCGTCATTATACATTTTTAAGAATGCTTCATAACATTCTTTTGATAATTTAAAACTTGTATTATATAAACTGTATTCTGCATCTACATCTATTAGATCTTCTGCAGCGTATGAATCAGATGCGTAATAATATTTATTTAATAATACGAATTTTCCTAATGATTCATCTGTTTTAATAGTATTTGTATAATATTCATTATTAACGTGTGTATTAACTCTTTCAACGACTTTTCTATAGTCAAATTCGTTGTTATTATAATATTCTATATAAGTTTTTAAATAATCGTCTATGTAATAATCTTGGTTAACAAAATTCATAACTAAACCATCATCTAGTTCATTATTTATTATATAATTTATATTATCTTCTGATACATATTTTTTTATTTCATTTATATCGTTATCACTAAAATTTAAATCTTTTAATTTCTTTTCGATACTATTATCTATTACAATTTCTTCTTTTTGTTCTGGTTTTGTTTCTTTTCTGTTTTTATTTTCTTTTGGTAGAACAATTATTGCTAGTAGTGCTACTAATATAATAGATAAAATTGCAAATAGGGAATATAAGATGTTTTTTGCTTTTTTCTTTATTTTTTTTCTTTTTCTTTTCATATTATCACCATATTAATTTTATCATATATAGATTATAAAAACATCTAACTATTTGTTAGATGCTTCTTTTACTTCCATAATAACTGGTAATACAATAGGATGTCTTCCTGTTAAATTGCTAATAAATGGATGTAATTCTAAAATAATTTGATTTTTTAAATCTGTATAACTATATACATTTTCTTTTAAGAATTTATTTATTATTTCTGTTGTTTTCTTTTCAATTTGATTTATTAATTCTGCATTTTCATTTACTAGTACGAATCCTCTAGTAGTGATATTTGGTTTAATTAATAATTTCTTTGTTAATGGATTAATATTTACTATTGTAATTAGTATTCCATCACGACTCATTAATTTACGGTCTTTAATAACTATTGAACCAATTTCTCCGATACGAGATCCATCTACGTATACATCTCCTGCGGTTACAGTGCCACCTCTATGAACACCTTCATTATCCATAATTAATACATCACCATTATTCATAATAAATGTTTTATTAATATCTATATCACATGTTGCAGCTAGTTCAGTATGTTGTTTTAGCATTCTGTATTCACCATGCATTGGCATAAAGTATTCTGGTTTGATAAGTCTTAACATTAATTTTAATTCTTCTTGTTTAGCATGTCCTGATGTATGGATATCACTAAATTCAGAATTTGTAATTACTCTAACACCTTTTAAGTATAATTTATTGATAACTCTATTAATACTTGCAGCGTTACCTGGAATAGGGTTAGAAGAGAATACTACTAAGTCATCTGGCATTAAAGAAATTTGTTTATGAGTTCCATTTGCAATTCTTGATAAAGCTGCTAATGGTTCACCTTGAGATCCTGTACATAAAATACATATTTCATTTTTCTTTAAACTTTTTGCTTGATTAGCATCAATAAATATAGATTTATCATCTAAGATTCCATTATTTAATGCTATATTTGTTGCAGATTCCATACTACGACCAAATACGATAATTTTACGATTATTCTTTTTACATGTTTCTACAATATGTTTAACACGATATATATTTGATGCAAATGTTGCAATTATTATACGTCCATTATAACCGTTTACGATATCACTTAATGCTTCATCAACTGAGTTTTCTGATTTTGAGAATCCTTCAGATAGAGCATTAGTACTATCACTTAATAATAATTTAACACCTTTTTGTCCGATTTCTGCCATTTTATGTAAATTTGCCATAGGACCAATTGGTGTAAGATCGAATTTAAAGTCTCCTGTTGATACGATTGTACCATTAGGTGTGTGAAGAACTATACCAAAACTATCTGGAATAGAGTGAGTTGTTGTAATGAACTCTATATCAAAATATTTTGTTTTTATTTTTGTATCTGAATTAATTAATTCTAAATTTTTATAACCAATATTGCGATCTTCTAATTTATTTTTTATTAAGTCGATTGAAGTTTGTGCTCCATATATTACAGGAATATTAACACTTTGTAATAAAAATGGAATACCTCCGATATGATCTTCATGACCATGTGTTATTAATAAACCTTTTATTTTATCTTCATTTTGTTTTAAATAAGTTACGTCTTGAATAACATAATCAACGCCTAGTAAGTCACTTTCAGGGAATATTACTCCTGCATCAATTATGAATATTTCGTCTTTATGAGTAAAAACATACATGTTTTTACCGACTTCTCCTAAGCCTCCTAAAGCGATTATAGACGTAAAATCGTCTTTATTATTCATAATATAATCTTTCCTTTCAATTTAATAATAAAAATAAAAAAGTATGGTTCTTCGCTACAAGTAATTATATAACAAATGGATATTAATGTCTAGATATCTTTGTTCTTTTTATTGGCATTTACATTAGATTTAATGTATAATAAGGACGGTGATTTAAATGGGATTATTTGATAAATTAAAAAGTATTATTAGTAAAAAAGAAAAGATTGTAGAAGAAGTAAAAGAAGAATATGATGTTGAAGACGTAAATACTATAGAAAATGTAGATGAAGTTGAAGATTATATTCAAGATGATACAATCGAAGAAGAAGAAGTTGAAGATGTTTCTGATGAAGAATTAGAAGAATCATCTGATGAAGAAGAAACTGAAATGGATGATGAAAAATTTGATTTAGAAGATGATGAAGAAGCGGATTTTGAAGAATCTGATGATGAAGATGAAGATGATGATTGGGCACAATTCGTAAAAGAACATCAATCAGATAATAAAGTTGAAGAAGCTCAAGAGATTTTTACTTATGATAAAGGTTTAGAAAAAACAAGAAAAGAATTTGTTTCTAAATTAAGTATGTTAGGTATTAAGTATACTAAGATTAATGAAGAATACTATGAAGAATTAGAAGAATTATTAATTAATGCTGATGTTGGTGTTAATACTGTTATGAACTTTATGGATAAGTTAAGAGATAGAGTTAAATCTGAAAAAATAACTGATGCTAATTATTTAAATGAAGTTATAGTAGATGAATTATTTATTATATATGTTGATAATGATTCTTTATCTGATAAAATTCAAATGGCTGAAGAAGGACCTACTGTTTTATTATTTGTAGGTGTTAATGGTGTAGGTAAAACTACTACTATTGGTAAACTTGCTCATAAATATGTTAGTGAAGGTAAAAAAGTTATGTTAATTGCTGGAGATACATTTAGAGCTGGTGCTGTTAAACAGTTAGAAGAATGGGCTAATAGAACTGGTGCTTTATTCTTTGGTAAAGAAAATATTGACCCAGCTGGTGTTGTTTTTGATGGATTAGTTCATGCAAAAGAAGAAAACGTAGATATTGTATTAATTGATACTGCTGGTAGATTACAAAATAAAGTTAACTTAATGAAAGAATTAGAAAAAGTTAATAATGTTATTGGTAGACATGTTCCTAATGCTCCTCATGAAACTTTGTTAGTAATAGATGCAACTACTGGTCAAAATGGTATTAGTCAAGCTAAAGCATTTAAAGAAATTACTAATATTACTGGTATTGTATTATCTAAATTAGATGGTACTGCTAAAGGTGGTATTGTATTAGCTATTAAAGAAGAAGTAGATATTCCTGTTAAATTTATTGGTTTAGGTGAAGGAATGAATGATTTAAAACCATTTGATATTGAAAATTATATTTATGGTTTGTTTAAGGATATGATGTAATGAAAAATTTTGTATATTATAATGCTTTATTTGATATATATAGTTCTTTATTAACTGATAAAGAAAGAGATAATTTTGAAGATTATTATCAAGAAGATTTATCTTTATCTGAAATTGCTGAAGAAAAGAATATTAGTAGAAGTGCTGTACAAAAAACTATAAAAAATGTAATTGAAAAGTTAGAGTATTATGAAGATAAATTACATGTTTATAGTAACAATTGTAAGTTAGCTGAATCTTTAGAATTATCTAATATAGATGATATAAAAAATGTAATAGAAGAAGTCTTAAAATAGGCTTCTTTTTTTATTAATATTATTGTGTATTTTTTACACTTTAAAAAATATGAATTATATGTTAGAATATTTATATAAGGTGGTGGATGATATGAGAGGTAAAATTATAGTAATAGAGGGAACTGATTGTTCTGGTAAAGAAACACAAACTAGTTTGTTGGTTCATAAATTACGTAAAGATGGTAGAAAAGTAGAAAGACTAGCATTTCCAGATTATGAATCTCCAACAGGTAAAATAGTTGGTGGACCTTATTTAGGTAAACAATATATTTGTGATGGATATTTTCCTGAAGGAGCTGCAAATGTAGATCCTAAGGTTGCATCATTATATTATGCTGCTGATAGAAGATATCATAGAGAACATATATTAGAATTATTAGATCAAGGTATTGATTTAGTATTGGATAGATATGTTGAAAGTAATATGGGACATCAAGGTGGTAAAATTTTTGATAAAGAAGAAAGACTTAAATTATATGAAGATTTAAGTAATTTAGAATATGGATTCTTAGAATTACCTAAACCTGATGTTACTATTTTCTTATATGTACCATATAAAAAAGTTGCTGAATTAAAAAAAGGTAGAGAAGAACCTTCTGATCAACATGAAGCAAGTCCTCTTCATATTAGAAATGCAGAAGCTGCGTACTTAGAATTAGCTGAAATACATAATTATAAAAAAATTGATTGTATTGATAAAAAAGGTAAGATTAGAGATATAGAAGATATTAATAATGATGTTTATGAAGCTATAAAAGAAGTTTTAAACTAGTTTAATCTTCTTTTTTTATTGGATTTTTGTTATAATACTTGGCAGGTGATATAAAATGTTCGAATACATGGGAGATAGATTATCAAGTGCAATTAAAAATATTCGTGGAATGGGTCGTATAACTGAAGAAAATATTAGTGAAGCGATGAGAGAAATAAGAATGGCTTTACTTGAAGCTGACGTTAATTATCAAGTTGTTAAAGAATTTGTTAATAATGTTAAAGAAAAAGCTTTAGGTATGGATGTTCAAAAATCTTTAAAACCAGATGAATTATTTATTAAAATTGTTAAAGATGAATTAGTTGAATTATTAGGTGGAGAAGCTGCTCCTTTGAATATGGATGGTAATCCTCCTATATTAATGTTAGTAGGTCTACAAGGTAGTGGTAAAACTACTACTTGTGGTAAATTAGCTAATTTAATTAGAAAGAAAAATAGTAAGAAACCATTACTAGTTGCTTGTGATATTTATAGACCAGCTGCTATTGAACAATTAGAAACAGTTGGTAAACAATTAAATATTCCAGTATATAGTGAAGGAAAGAAACCAGTAAATGAAATAATTACACATGCTTTAGATTATGCTAAAGAAAATGGTAATGACTATATAATTATAGATACAGCTGGTCGTTTACATATAGATGAAGCATTAATGGATGAATTAGCAGGTATTGTTGATTTATGTAATCCTCAAGAAGTTCTTCTTGTAATTGATGCTATGATGGGACAAGATGCTATTAATGTTATTAATGGATTTAATGATAAGTTAAATTTAACAGGTTGTATTTTAACTAAATTAGATGGTGATACTAAGGGTGGCGTTGCTTTATCTGTTAGACATTTAACTAATGTTCCTATTAAATTTGTTGGTGATTCTGAAAAACTTGATGGTTTAAGTCAATTCTATCCAGAAAGAATGGCTGAACGTATTTTAGATATGGGTGATGTTTTATCTATAGCTGAAAAAGTTGAAGGTATTATTTCTGAAGAAGATGCTGAAAATCAAGCTAAGAGAATGATGAGTGGTAAATATGATTTAGAAGATTTCTTAACTAATATGAAACAAATTAAAAAGTTAGGACCTTTAGAAAATATTTTAAAAATGTTACCACAAGCTCGTAAAATGGGTCTTAACAATGTTAGTATTAATCCTAAAGATATGGCTCATATTGAAGCAATTATTTTATCTATGACACCATATGAAAGAAAACATCCTGAATGTTTAAAAGCAACTCGTAAACAACGTATTAGTAAGGGTTGTGGAAGAGATGTTGCTGAAATTAATAGACTTTTAAAACAATTTGAAGAAATGAAAAAAATGATGAAAATGATGAGTAGTGGTAATTTTAAAATGCCATTCTAATAAACAAAAAAGTACACTAAAAATGTGTACTTTTTTATTTTATAAATTCATTAGATATGTTATAATTATAGTATGTTAAAATAAAGGAAGTTAAAATATGAGTCAAAATAGAAAAGTCAGTATAATTATACTTTTAGCTGTAGCTTTTTCGTTTACAAGTTTAGGTATAAGTTATGGTGCTTTAAATACAATAAATAGTGAAGATGGTGTAGCAACAGTACAAGAAAAATATACTGATGTTAAACTAGAAGGATTAAAAAATATTGAAGTTAATGATAAAGCTAAATTTAATTTAGAACCTGAAATAGATGCTACTAAATTAACTTTTGGTATTTCTTTATCAGATAAGAATGCTTATGGTAGCTGTTCTTTTAATGTAGTTAATAAAGGTAATATTGCTGCAATGGTTAAAGAAATTAATATTAAAGGTTTAGAAGAATATAGTGATTATATTACATATAATATTGATGGTATTAAAGTAGGAGATATTATTGAAGCTAAAACAGATCCTATAATGGTAAATGTTAGTGTTAATTATAATGTTCCTAAATTAACTGTAATTAATGGTTTCTATAATGAAATTGGAATATATGAAGAAGAAACTGTTACTGATACAATTGATTTACAAAATGTTGAATTAGAAATTATTTTTGAATAAAAAAGGTGTTGATTAATTATGGCTAGAAAAAGTTATAAGCTAACTGATAAGGATTTTGCTAAAATGCAAAAAGTACATGCTAAAGCAAATAAATATACTGACAATTCTTTGCATTTTTATTTATCTTTTAATTTAAGAGTTTGTTTACTTGCTTTTGTTATTGTTATGTTAGGTGTTATTGCATTTAATTGTTATAAAGCAAGTTTTAGTGATGCTAAAACTACTATTGCTAAATATAAAACAACTGGTAGTGTTGGAAATAATGTTATTAGATTTGAGAATGCTGTTTTAGATACTGGTAATTTAGTAGTAGGAGATACATATATTTCTGATTTAGTTGATGATATTGGATTAGATTTTAATTATGATATTGATTTTAATAAAGATGTTGAATATACATATTCTTATAATGTAACTGGTAAAATGTCATTATTTAATAATGATAGAGATGTAATTGCTTATAGAGATTTTGATATTTTAAAAGTTATTAATAATACAGTTACTGGTAATAAAATGATTTTAAATCAAAATATTAATTTAGATTATGATTATTACAATAATTTAGCTAAAGACTTAGATGTTAAAGGCGAATTACAAGGTAATATGCATTTAGTAATGAATATTGAAGTTAAAATTAATGATTCAGATTTTGAAGATGTTAATACAATAAATAAAGTAATTGAAGTTGATATTCCTTTATTAAGTGATGATGTTAAAGTTACTGCTGATAATTTTGATGATGTTGAAGCATTTGCTGAAAATTTTGATAGTAAATTAGAAAAACCTTTATTATTATTTATTGCAATTTTAATTATTATATTTGATACTTTATTATTAATGAATAGTATTACTTATATTGCTAAGATGATACCTAAGAAGAGTAAATATTGTGTTCTTCGTGATGGATTATTACAAGACTACGATAAGATTATTGTTAATAGTCGTAAGTTAGGTAGATTCGGAGAATATCATATAATTGATTGTTATAGTTTCCAAGAATTAATGGATGCTCAAAAATTATTAGAAAAACCAATTGTTTATTATGAAATTGTTAAAGATCAAAAATGTATTTTCTATTTAATAGATGGAAATGATTGTTATCAATTCATTTTAAAAGAGTGTGATATAGACTATTAGAAATAATAGTCTTTTTTCTTGGGTTAATAAATTATCAATTATTTATAAGTAGCATACTATATTGTAGAAAGGGTGTTTAATGTGTTTTTTGATAGATGTTATGAAAAAGAAGAAAATCAAACTTCTTGTCAAATGATGGAATGTCCTCAAGAAAGAGTATGTCATATTAATACTTGTCATGAAATAAATCATATTGTTCCAATTAATACTAGAATTGTTAATCATCATATTTATAAACATACCTATACTCCAATGTATACATGTTGTTATGAGGATGTTGTTGATGATCAATGTAATAAAAATCTCCTTTAGAGATTTTTTTTCTATTTTATATATGTTATAATTATCTTGGTGGTAGTATGAAAAAGAATGGGTATGCAATTCCAGAATTATTAATTCTAATTGTAGCATTAGGTTTAGTTGTTATAGGAGTAGTAACTATGACAAGTAATGCCTTTAAAGATAATTCCGAAGAATTATATAATGACAAAGTGTATCTAATAGAACATCAAGCAGTAGAGTATGGAAAAACTTTAAATAATTTAGCAGAGGAAGGATCGTTAATTATTACATTAGATGATTTAATTAATAATGGTTATTATATTACAGATGATGATAGTAATAATGTAGTAGATCCTAGAAATAGTAAAGCTAGTTTAAATGGTTTGAAAATTAAATTAGTTTACAATGGTGAAAATGATATAAAAGCTACAGTTTTAAAAGAGGATTAACCCTCTTTTTTTATTTTTTGTAAATTAGTTGTCAAAAAATTAGCAAAATACTATGTATAAATGTAAATATTGTGTATTATATTATTGTAAGGACGTGGTGAAAGTGATATATCCATCAATCGACAAATTATTGAATATTGTTGATTCTAAGTACAAACTAGTTCATGTTGCATCTCGTAGAAGTAAACAAATGCTTGAAAATAAGCATTATCAAATGAAACAAAGCGAGTATACAAACAAAAAAGAAATTGGTCGTGCTTTAGAAGAAGTGGAAAAAGGATTAATTACAATTAAGTAATTAATTTTTTTTTGGCATAAAAAAAGACAAATAAAAAAATCCACTGAAGTGTGGATTATTTAGCCTCTTTTTTTAAAGTTCTTGCTTCTCTAGCTGTTAAGATAACAGTTTCACCATTAACAGTTACTTTTTGTAAATTTGGTTTTTGAGCATGTTTTGTTGCATTTAATGCATGACTTCTTCTATTTCCAACTAAAGGTTTTTTTGTAGTTAATTTCTTTGCCATAATTACGCCTCCTTAATAAAAATTCAGTTCTTTTAAAACTTTATCATATTAAAGAGATAAAGTCAAATAATTTTTAAGTTTTATTAGTTGTTATTTGGCGGTTTTATGCTATAATATGTCATTAAAAGAGGGATAGTTATGGAAAAGATAGTACATGTTAATCTTAATGGCTATGATGATGAATGCAAATTAGTTCCATTAGAAATTGTTTCTGGTGGTGATGGTAGTGAAGCTTTATATGTAATTACTGCTTATTGTAACGATAATGAAAATTTTAAAGATTTTGTTAATACTAATTTTAATAGTATGTATGTTTATGCTAAATACTTTTTTGAAAAATATGGTGATGAAGGAGATAATTATTCTTATGAAGAGTTAAAATCATTAATTGATAATAATAAAGATAATTTAATATGGAATGCTACAAAAATAATATTAAATGGTGAATTAAGCTCTGTTCATGAATTCTTAAAGAATAACTATCAATATATTAATGATAAAAAAATAATTATTTCTAATTTATTAGGAGTTAATAATGAAACATATTGTAATGTTTCTGAATATTTTTCAGAATTTCCTAATGTTTTATTTAATCTTGAAGGTAATAATGAAGCAGTTACTTTAGAAGATTTTAAGAAAACTGTTGATATTATTGAAGGTATCTCTAAAACTGTTAGTGATGCTAATTTAAGCCCTATAGAAGCTGCTATGTATGCTTATGATTTAACTAGAGATAGATATTATGTTGCTGAAGATAAATCAGTTGATTCTTTAGAATCTTCTAGAGATTTAACTAAGGTATTATTAGGGGATAAAATTGTATGTGCTGGATTTACTAAAATATATAATGCATTATTAACTAAGTTAGATATTCCATGTGCTGAATTTAACATTAATTATGGCGAAGATGGTGGTCATATGAGAACTATAGCTTTAATTAATGATCTTAAATATAATATTAATGGTTTTTATATCTTTGATCCTACATGGGATTGTAAAAGAGATGAAAATAATAGCCATTTATCTAGTTATAAATTTTTTGGTAAAAATTACAAACAATGGGAAGCATTAGAATTACCTGATACAGAATATGATCATTTACAAGTTTATGATGCTAATATGATTGATTATTTAGAAAGTAGAAGTTTTAATGGTAGAATTTCCGTGATTGATTTATTACCTAAGCTAGATATTATTGGCCATAATATATATAGAAAAATGTTAGGTATGGAAAAATTGCATACTGAAAAATCTTATGATTCTGAAGAAATAATTAAAGTTGTTAAACAAGTTATGAAATTAACTAGAAATCATATTAAAGCTAATGATTTTGTTAAAATATTATCTAATGTTAGAAAAGTTGAATATATAAGTAATCCTGATAAATATCCATATGATTATAATTCTATATTGGTAGCTGCTTTAAGAAGTAATTTAGTTTCATTACATTATGAAGAACAATGTTTATTATGTGCTATTTTTGGTGCTGATTTACCTAATATAAATGAAAATACAATGACTAAGGATGAAATGATTAAATTAGGTAGAAGTCTTGCTGTAAGCGATAAAATACCTGAAGAAATTGATAGTGTTAAAGAACAAGTTAATAATGGTTTATCTAATATTCAAGATTTAAAATTAAAGAAAACAAACTAGTTTTCTTTTTTTTATGAAATAGAACAAATTTTCGTTTTATTAACATGGTATTTTTGATATAATAATAAACAAGAAGGGTGGTAGGATTATGTATATACCTTTAGGGATAAAAACAGATTATTCTTTATTACAAAGTTTAATAAAAATACCTGATTTAATTAATATTTTAAAAGAACATAATGTTACTGCTTGTGGAATACTTGATGATAATTTATTTGGTAGTATGTGTTTTTATAATTCATGTATTAATAATGATATAAAACCTATAATTGGTCTAAGTATTAGTATTAATGAATATAAAATTTATTTATATGCTAAAAACTATGATGGATATCAAAATTTATTAAAGATTAATACGTTAGTTCAAAAAGAAGAAGTTAATTATATTAATTTAAAAACTTACAGTGATAATGTTATATGTGTTTTACCATATAAATCTAATAAGATTTATAGCGAAGTTAATAAAATATATAGTGAATTATTTATTGGTTATAATGATGATTACGAAAAGAATAATGGAAAGATATTAAATAATAATATTGTATTTTTAAATGAGATATGTGCTTTTACTTTTGATGATGTTAAATATATAGATGTTTTAAGAAAAATTGATGGTGAGAATGATGTTGATTTAAGTAAATATAATAATAGTTATTTAATAAAAGATGTATCTGAAGAAGATAGTGATACTACTATTTCTTTTAGTGAATTAATTGATATTAAAATACCTAAATCTAATAGATATATTCCTCATTATGATAATAGTATTAGTGATTCATATAGTTATTTAGTTTCTTTATGTAAAAAAGGTTTAGAAAGAAGATTAAATAATAATGTTACTAAAGAATATAGTGATAGATTAGTATATGAATTAGATGTTATTAATAAAATGGGATTTGTTGATTATTTCTTAATTGTTTATGATTATGTTAAATATGCTAAACAAAATAATATTTATGTTGGTCCTGGTAGAGGTAGTGCTGCTGGTTCTTTAGTTAGTTTTGTATTAGGTATTACTAATATTGATCCAATAAAATATGATTTGTTATTTGAAAGGTTTTTAAATCCTGAACGTATTACAATGCCTGATATTGATATTGACTTTGAAGATAGTAAAAGAGATTTAGTTATTGACTATGTTAAAGAAAGATATGGAATTAATAATGTATCTAATATTATGACTTTTGGTACATTAACTTCTAGACAAGTTATTAGAGATGTAGGTAAGTGTTTAAATGTTGATAGTAGAATTATAGATAAGTTATGTAATTTAATGGATTCTGATTCTAAAATAGGCTTAAAAGAAAATCTTAATAAACCTGCTATAAAAGAATTAGTTGGTAATAATAGTGCTTTAAAGAAAGTTTATAAAATAGCTTATAAATTAGAAGGTTTAAAAAGACATATTAGTACACATGCTGCTGGTGTAGTTATTTCATCAGTTCCATTAGATGATGTTATTCCAGTATGTGTTAATGGTAGTGAATTATTAACTGGTTGTACTTCTGAATACTTAGAAGAATTAGGTTTATTAAAAATGGATTTCTTAGCTTTAAGAAATTTAACTATTATTCATAATGTAATAGATTTGATTGAAAAAGAACAAGGTATAAAAATTAACTTAAATGATTTAGATTTAAATGATAGTAAAACATTGGATGTATTTAGAAATGTTGATACCGAAGGTATATTTCAATTTGAAAGTCCTGGTATGAAGGGATTATTATCTAAATTAAAAGTGGATGATTTTTCAGATTTGGGAGCTGCATTAGCTTTATTTAGACCAGGACCTATGGGTAATATAGATAATTATATTGCAAGAAAACAAGGTAAAGAAGAGATAGATTATTTCGATCCATCTTTAGAAGATATATTAAATAGTACTTATGGTATTATGATTTATCAAGAACAAATAATGCAAATACTTGTTAAGATGGGTGGTTATTCTTTTGCAGAAGCTGATAATATTCGTAGAGCAATGAGCAAGAAAAAGCATGAAATAATGGAACGTGAAAGAGATGTTTTTGTTACACGTAGTGTTAAGAATGGATATTCTAATGAATTAGCTAATAATATATATGATTTAATTATTAAATTTGCTAGTTATGGATTTAATAAAGCTCATAGTGTTAGTTATGCTATGGTTAGTTATCAAATGGCATACTTAAAAGGTAATTATCCAGTTTATTATATGAATAGTTTACTTAATATGGCTATTGGTAGTGATATTAAGACTAAGAATTATGTTGATGAATCTAAAAAGAAAGATATTAAGATTTATAAACCTAACATTAATGTTAGTCGTGATTATTATGTTGTTAAAGATAAATGTTTATTATTACCATTAAATGCTATTCATAATGTTGGATTACAATCTGTTACTGATATTGTAGAAGAAAGAAATAAAAATGGTAAATTTACAGATTTCTTTAATTTTGTATCTAGAACATATGGTAAAAGTGTTAATAAAAAAGTAATTGAAGCATTAATTGATGGAGATTGTTTTAGAGATTTTGGTTATAATCATAAAACTTTATACAATATGATTGATAGTGCTATAGATTATGCATCTTTATGTAGTGATTTAGATGAAGCTTTAGTTATGAAACCTAATATGGTTGTAGTAGATGAATATGATGATAATGAATTAATGGCTAAGGAATTAGAAACTTTTGGTTATTATGTTACTAATCATCCTGCTAGTAAGTATCAAGATGGTATTATGAAACTTAAAGATATGGCTAAGTTTTTTGACAAATATGTTAATTTAGTTGTTATAATAGGAAATGTACGAAAAATTAAAACTAAAAAGGGCGAAGATATGGGGTTTATCTCAGGTAGTGATGAAACTGATACTGGAGATTTTATTGTATTTCCAAAGAATAGTGAATTGTTAAATACTGTTCGTAATAATGAACTTGTTAAGGTTAGAGGACAAGTTACTAGAAGAAATGATAAATATCAAATAATTGTATCAAATATAGAGAAAGTATAGGGTGAAGTTGCATGCAAGATAAGTTGTTAAACTTTTTTAAAAGTGTAGGTTTTGATGATAAAAATGGTGACTTTAAAGAAGCTCAAATTTCTAAGGTTGTTTTAAACAAGAAAACTGAGTCATTTGAAGTGTTTATTGAAAACGATAGACCAATTAATCCTGTTGCAACTTTATCTTTGTCTAAACATGCTTTAAAGGGGATAAATGGTAAGAATAAATGTCATGTTAATTATATTTATAATGATATGGAAGATGATGATATTTTAGAAGCTTTTAAAGTGTTATTAGGAGATCTAATTGTTAAAAGACCTTCTTTAGTTTCATTAGAAAATAAAAATATTAGTATTGATGATGATTTTATTATTGTTGAAGTTGATTCTAAGAGTGAAGAATATGACATTATTAAAAGAGAATTATCTAATTTAAGTAAAGAATTAGAAAATTTAGGATTCTATGAAATGGAAATTACTACTAGTATTAATTTAGATAATCAAAAGAAAATTCAAGAAGAAATTGAAGCAGATAAAAATAGACCTATTACTTTTGATTATTCTCCAGAACCTGAACAATCTAATAATAGTGGTAATTCTTATGGTAATGGTAAATGGACACCTAAGAAGAAGGTTGAATATTCTAGAGAAGGTGTTGTTACTATTGATTCTTTAAATCAAGAAGAAAACAATGTTACTTTAGAAGCTTATATATTTGGTGCTGAGTTTAACCAATTAAAAACTAAAGATGGTAGAGATTTATTTTTAATTACTTTAAAAATAAGTGATAATTCTTCAAGTATTTTAGCTAAATGTTTTGCTAAAGATGAAGAGGATTTTATTCAAAAATCTAAAGATTTAAAAAATGGTACTTGGTGGACTTTTAAAGGTCAAGTAAGAGAAGATTTATATGAACATGATTTAGTATTTAATTTTAAAACATATGAAACTTTAGAGAATATTCCTTCATTTAAAAGATCAGATGATGAACCTGAAAAAAGGGCTGAATTACATTCTCATACTATGATGAGTCAAATGGATGGTGTATGTGATGAAGTCAAGTTAGTTAAGCAAGCTATTGAGTGGGGACATAAAGGTATAGCAATTACCGACCATGATTGTTGTCAATCATTCCCTCATGTTTTTGGTGAAGTAACTTCTCATAATAAAGGATTAAAGAAAAAAGCTCAAGCTAGAATAGATGAATTAAAGAAAAGTTTAGAAGAAATTCAAACAAGTGGCAATCAAGAAGGAATTGAAGAAATGAAAAAAATGATTGCTCAAGCTGAAGAAGATAAGAAAAACTTACAATTCTTTAAAGCAGGTTATGGAGCTGAATTAGAATTATGTGAAGATTTTTTAAATGTTTGTTTTAATCCAAATGATGATTTATTAAAAGATAATACTTTTGTTGTATTCGATACAGAAACTACAGGTTTTAATCCAGGTTTAGGTGACTCTATGATTGAAATAGGTGGAGTTAAATTAAAGAATGGTGAAGTTGTAGATCGTTTTGATGAATTAATTAATCCTGGTCATCATATTGATGAACAAATTACAGCTGTAACTGATATATCTGATGATGATGTTAAAGATGCTGATAATGAAGAAAATGTTACTAAACGTTTTAAAGAATGGATTGGTAATTTACCATTAGTAGCACATAATGCTCGATTCGATAAAAATATGTTAGATATGGCATATTATAAATATGGTTTAGGTGAATTAGAAAATCCTATTATTGATACATTAATGTTATCAAGAGTTATTAATAGAGATTTAAAGAAACATAGTTTAAAAGCTTTAGGTAAATTTTATGGTATTGATACTGGTGAAGCTGATGAAGAAGATGAAGAAAATGTTAATGAATCAAGTGTTACTGGTAAAATAATTGATTCTGAAATAGGTGAAGCTTTCAAAAGTATTAAAGTTGATGGTGAAGATGTATTAAATATTGAAAGAGAAGAATATTATGATACTGATATTACTACTGAAGAAAGAGTTAAAAAATATAGAAATATATATCATTTAGAAACATTACATAAAGCTTCTAAAACTGAAGAAGTTAATCTTGAAGTTGAAGTTAATGAAGGTATTGAATTAGTTGATTTTGAAAGTAAGGTTGTATTACATCCAGCTGGAAATGATATTGAAATTAATTTTACAGATAATTTTGGTCCTAAATCTATTGTTATTACTGTTTATGTTGGACAACACCATGGTGCGGATGTCGACTCTGAAAATACAGGTTATATTTTTGCTAAGATGTTAAAACAAATTGAAGGTATTAATAAAATTAGTGAATTAAATGATTTAGGATTATTAGAAGAAATTAGTTTTAAAAATGATCCTAAAAAATTAGAAAAAATTGGTGAATTATGTACTTATAAAAATTATGTATTTAAACCAGGAGAAGAAGATCAAGTAGAAGATAAATTTGGTTATCCATTTGAAAAATATGGAAATATGGAATATAGATGGAAATTTGAATGGTGTCATGATGATTATCTTCAAATGTATGAAAATATTCCTGGTAAAACATTTAAAGAACATATTGCTAATGTTTATGATAATGTTAAACATGTTACATTTATTGCTAAAGATAAAGTTGGTTTAAAAAATTTATTTAGATTAGTAAGTTTTGGTAATACAAACTTTATTCAAAAAAATGCAAGGGTTCCAAGAAAATTAATCGAAGAGAATAGAGAAGGTTTATTGATTGGTAGTGCATGTTTAAATGGTGAAATATTCTATTTAGCTGAAACAAGATCTGAAGAAGATTTAATGAAAGCTATGGAATTTTATGATTATATTGAAGTTCAACCTCCTGAGAATTATTCTCACTTACTTAGAGGTCATGATATTAATAATATTGATCATTTACATAAATGTTTGAAAAAGATAATTGATTGTGCAAAAAAATGTGGCAAGATGGTTGTTGCTACAGGAGATGTACATAATATTAATAAAGAAGATAGAATTTATAGAGAAATTATTGTTAATCAAAATGTTCCTGGTAAAGGAAGACATCCATTAGCTAGATATTTAAATGGTAGTAAAAAAGTTAATACTAATAATGATAATATTAATAATGCTATTAATATTGCTCAAGGACAAGGTGTTAAATTAACAGGAATAGATATAAAAGTATTAAAATATATTTATGTTTTAAATAAAGTTAAAAAGATACCTATTACTGCTTTAAATATTGCTAGTATTTATGCTCCTAAAAAGAATAATCCTGAAGAAGAATTATTAAGAGGTAAAGATGGTGAACAAGAAAAGATTAAAGCTGTTTCTGCATCACTTCGTAAATTGAGTGTTGCTGGTATAGTTAGAGAAAAAGATAGTCAATATAAGTTATGTAGTGCTTATAATGATTCTGTAGCAGCTCAATCTGGTCATATTCCTAATCAATTCTTTAGAACTACTAAAGAAATGTTAGATGAATTTAGTTTTTTAAATGATCCTGAATTAGTTAAGGAAATTGTAATTACTAATCCTAATAAGATTATTGATATGTTAGAAGAAATTGAAGTTGTTGATTATCCTGATAAACCATATTCTCCAATTATTGAACATTCTCAAGAAACTTGTAGAGATTTAGTATTTAATAAAGCTTGGAGTATGTATGGAAATCCTCTTCCTCCAAATATTGAAGATAGAATTGCTCAAGAATTCTATGGTGATAAAATTGATGCTTTAGTTATGGATAAGATTAAGATTGATCATCCAGAAATGAGCGATGAGGAACGAGAAGAGTATTTCCCTAAATTCTTACATGAAGTTATTATGTCAGGTTATGATGGAGTAGTTGAATTAAAGAAAGAAGAAGTTATTAGAAAATCTGAAGTTGAATTATCAGATGAAGAGGCTGTAGAGCAAGCTAAAGCTCAACTTACTGGTATTATTGGTGGTGGATTCGACGTTATTTATTTAATTGCTCAAAAACTTGTTAAACATTCAAATGATGATGGATATTTAGTTGGTTCACGTGGATCAGTAGGATCTTCATTTGTTGCATCAATGATGGGAATTACTGAATGTAATGGTTTACCTCCACATTATTATTGTCCTGGTTGTCAATATTCAATGTTCCATGAAGATGATGGTAAATCATTTAGTTATATAGATAAGAATACTGGTCAAGAAGAAGTTTATTTATCTGGTTTTGATTTACCTGAGCGTAAATGTCCTAAGTGTGGTGTACAAATGATTCATCAAGGAAATGATATGCCGTTTGCAACATTCTTAGGATTTGCTGGTGAAAAAGTTCCAGATATCGATCTTAACTTCTCTGGTGATAACCAAGCTAGTGCGCATGATTATACTAAAGTTTTATTTGGTACAGATAATGTTTATAGAGCAGGTACAATTGGTACTGTTGCTGATAAAACAGCATTTGGTTATGTACAAGGTTTTTATGAAGAAAGATTATATGATGTATTAAAGATAGAAGCAGATAGTTATGGTTTAGGTGTAACTGGTAAAGATGATTTGAAGAAAAAAGGATTAATAAAATCATTTATTCGTGTACCTGAAGTTGAACGTATTGCAGTTGGTTGTACTGGTGTTAAAAGAACGACTGGACAACACCCAGGCGGTATTGTTGTTGTTCCTGGATATAAAGATATTTGGGATTTTACTCCTTTCCAATATCCTGCAGATGATCCAACAGCTGTTTGGAGAACTACTCACTTTGATTACCATGCAATTGATGCCGATTTATTAAAACTCGATATACTTGGACACGATGATCCAACCGTTCTAAGAATGCTTCAAGATTTAGCTAAAAAGTATATTACTCATGGTGAAGAATTCGACGTTACTACTATTGATTTAGGTGACTTAGATACAATGAAGATATTTGCTGGACCAGAAGTATTAGGTGTAGATAGATATAGATTAAGAGGTAGTACAGATAAAGATGGACGTAAATATTGTCCTACTGGTACACTTGGTGTTCCTGAATTTGGTACTTCATTCTTATTAGGTATGTTAGAAGAAACTAAACCAACAACATTTGCCGAATTAATTAAAATATCTGGTTTGTCACATGGAACTGATGTTTGGTTAGGTAATGCAAGAGATTTGTGTACACCTAATGAAGAAGGTGTTATTCAAGTTCCATTTAAAAATGTTATTGGTTGTCGTGACGATATCATGGTTAACTTAATTGCAATGGGGTTACCTGCTGGTAAAGCTTTCAAAATTATGGAATTTGTTCGTAAAGGTAAACCAAGTAAAGATCCTGCAACTTGGGCTGAACATGCTGAGTTTATGAGAAGTTATAATGTTCCAGAATGGTATATTGAATCTTGTAGAAAAATTAAATATATGTTCCCTAAAGCACATGCTACTGCATATGTTACATCTGCATTTAGAATAGCTTGGTTTAAAGTTCATTATCCAATTTTATATTATTGTGCATATCTTTCAATTAGACGTGATCAATTTGATATTGCTTCAATGATACGTGGTGAAGATGCAATAAGACAAAAGATTGATGAAATTGATGCTAAAGGTAATATGGCTTCAAATAAAGAACAAGATGTTAGAGAAACATTATTATTATGTTTAGAAATGGTATGTAGAGGATTCTACTTTAAAAATATTGATGTAGATAAGAGTGATGGTACTAAATTTGTTATTACTGATGATGAAAAGGGGTTAATTATTCCTTTTAGTGCTTTAGATGGTCTTGGTGAAAACGTTGCTGAGGGTATTGTTAAAGCTAGAATTAATGGCCCATTTATTTCTATTGAAGATTTGAAGAGTAGAGGTAAGTGTCCTTCAAGTGCTATTGATAAATTAAAAGAATTAGGTTGCTTAGATAATATGTCTGAAAGTAATCAATTGAGTTTATTCTAAGACATAAAAAAAGATATTCGATTAAAGTGATAGAATAAATGTAGACAGTCAAAAAAGACACAGTCTACATTTTTTTGTGTAATAATTAACTTAAGGAGGTATTTTCAATGAGAAAAAACAATATGAAAACACCACAAGAAAAAGAGATTATAGTAAAAAGATATTTAAATGGTGAATCTGCAGCAAAGCTATCTGATGAATATGAAATTAGTAAAAAAAGAATTTATATTTGGTTAAACAAATATAATGAAAATGGAATCGAAGGTTTAAAATCACAAACTGGAAAACATAAAAATCCTAATGCTGGATTACATTTAATAAAACCTAAAAATAAAATTGAAGAACTTGAATTAGAAATAATGAAGAAAGATATTGAGATTGCCAGATTAAAAAAAGGTTACAACGTGAAAGGAGTTGGTCAAGAAAAGGAATTCGTTACTACATTCAACAAGAATACAAAATAATAGATGAATATAAAAATAAATATTCGATCAAATCTTTATGTAAATATATGTCTGTAAGTAGTTCGGGTTATTATAAATGGAAATATAGACAAGAACATCCTTCATTAAAAATGATATCAAGACAATCAGACATTGATTTAATAATTGCAATACATAATAAACATAAAGCACATGGTTATAGATGGATTAATGCTTATGCTAGGAAAAAATATGGAATTGTTTGGTCAGATCATCATGTTCATTTATGTTGTAAATATGCAAATATTAAATATCAAGGAAAACATTATCAATGGAAGAAACCTGATGAAGAACATGAAACATTTAATAATTTAGTTTGGAATGGATGGAAATATTTATCCAGACCATTTGAAGTAATTGTATCTGATATGACTGCATTTAAAGTCAAAGGTATTTATTATGAATTAACAATGTATTTTGATGCATGGAACAAAGAAATAGTTGGATATGGATTAGTATCTCGTAAAGGAGATATTAGATCTTATTATGATGGATTAAATCAAGTTTTAGGCAAAATAAAAGAAGAACAAATCGAAGAACCTGTCATTTTGCATACCGACCAAGGTTCTGTTTATTCTTCTAAAAGATATAACAATCTTCTTTATGATTTTAATATTCAACGTTCAATGAGTCGAGCTGGTACACCTACAGATAATCCAGTAAATGAATCATTAAACGGTTGGATTAAAGAAGAATTGTTTATTGATTTTGATTTAAAACATTCTGATGACGTTCCAAATCTAATAAAATTATACATAGATTATTACAATAATGAAAGACCTAGTTATGCTTTAAATTATAAAACCCCAATTCAATATAAAATTGAATCAGGGTTCTAAGTGTCTTTTTTAGTGTCTACTTTTTATTGACTAGTTTAGATTGAATATCTTTTTTTTTATTGTTTTTCAATTGATTCAAAAATATAATTGTCA
>JAEDJT010000044.1 GCA_016296185.1 Bacilli bacterium | reverse complement strand
TTTTCTTAATGTAAATAAACTGCCAATAGTATCTACTGATGTAGTGCCAGATGCATTAGCTTTAAATCGCATATAAGCTGCATTAGTAGGAACATCTATTGAGATGTATATCCCTGATACATATCCTATAACATTTCCATCAGTTCTACTAATATATGTCTTATTAGTATCGTAGAAATAAACACGTACACCTGATGGGTCATAGAATGATGTATCTAAATAGAATGAATAATCATAGTTATCTTCAATAGCAGCAAAACTACTTCTTAAAGAATTAGCTTGTTCTGTTTCAGAACCATCAGTACCGCTTAAATTACCTACTGTCCAAGTTAAAGGTACTACTTCTTCTGTAGGTGGTACTACAGGTACATCTGTTGCACCATTGTATATGAAATCTAATGTATCATCGGTTTCATTATATTTTATTGTATAATTACCAATAGTTAGTATTTTAATATTACCTTCTAAAGAAGGAGTACTTGGTGTATCTGGTGTACTAGGAGTACTAGGGGTAGAGTTATTTTCTAGCCTAGATAAAGTATTATTTATAGTGGCGAGTTTAGATTCTAATGTCACACCATTGGAATCTAAAACGGCTTGTTCATGAGTTATAGGTACTATATCTTGCCCGTTTGCTTTTAACTTTTTAATATTTGCCATAATTTATTGCCTCCATTTATTATTTTTACAATATTTTAGTAAACGGATTAATATTTACTAAAATATTCTTTTATCTCCTAAATAAATTCCTATTATTTCTTTATCTCCAATATATACCTTAGATAAAGATATGTCGCCAATATTTACATTTATACTTGTTTTATTTTCTTCATATTGGGCTATTACTTCTAAATTACTTCTAACATTCGTAAAACCTTTATCCCAACCTATAAATGTATAACCATCTCTTGTAGGGTTAGGAGGGGCGAGTGCTACCGCCCCTTCAGTTACTGTTTGTGTCTTTAATATTTGTCCATTCCAATCTTTAAATGTTACTGTATAATAAGTTACTTCTGTATAGTCAACATCTATCCAAAGCTCATAGAGTTCAAAAGTGTTACCTGACCAGTTGGTATTAGATGGTGTAACTTCTACAGATGTTAAGTTTGACATATAATCAGTAACATCAGTCGTATAGTTCGCCACACTAGTTGTTTGCTTTTGATTTACAACCCTATTAGCCGAATCTTGATTTATATCTACATATACTGTTATAGTATTTTTCCCAGCTTTAGAACGGATAGTAAGAGTAGCCTTATTAATTGTAGACCCAGAAGGAATAACTGATGTATCAAAATCTAATACTAACGTTCTAGATGAGTAATTCAATCTACTTACAGACACCGAGCCTAAAGTAGATTGATTACCATCATAGACATTAACTACGTTAGTCCATTCAGAACCAGTACCACTAGTAGGTCTTAATGTTATAGTTGCCATACATTACACCTCTCTTATAAAATAAAGAGTTGTACTTGATTTAGTAGTTATAGCATCATATTCAGATTGAGTTCCTACCCATATAGAAAATCCACCGACTGTGTTGGAATTACCACCGTTAGCAGGAAGTGATGTAGGTATAGAGGATTTATCTGCCTTATTAGTTTCTAAAGCACTTACTCTTGAAACGTCTGCTTTATTAGTTTCTAATGAATCAACTCTTGATAATACTTCTGATTTATTAGTTTCTAAAGCACTTACCCTAGCCACAAGATTATTGCCAACTACAACAGGGTCGTTGTTATAATCCTCCGCTTTTATACATTCTATATCAAGCTCATTGATAGCACCTACAATTGTTTTATTTGTAGTAGTAAGGCTATCATCTGTTTTAGTTTGGTAATTACTTAAATCAGAACTTCCACCATTTGATGATAGCACCCCATTGCTATCTATACTTAATCCACTACCTACTTTAATACCACCTAATACAGTACTACTTGCAATTGGTAAAGAATAATTATTTGCGTTTTCTTCTATTCCATTTAATTTATTTTTCTCTTCTGTTGTATAATCATTAGTACTTAATCCTTTACCATTTATTTTATCTACCTTCCCACTTATATCTTGGTGTTCTGTTAAATATCCTTTAGACGCTAATTCAGTTTCAGTAACATATTCACTTGGTATCGTAGGTGGTTCGTTTTCAGTATACACAGTATACCATTCACCCCACGTTGTACTTGCTCTCCTTCTTATTCTTTGTTTATCAGATGTAACAGAATACCAAACTTGTATTAATGTACCATAACCTGCTTCATTATAAACTAATAAAAATGAATATTCATTTATGGGTAGATTGGCTGTTCCTTGTTGAACTTTATAGAAACCTGTAGTAGTGCAAGTATTAATATCTGTTGTAATTACACCTTTATATTTAATAGAATTTTCTACATCAGTTGTTGAAGGTATTGTCGGCTTATTAATTAAGTCATTATAATTACCACTTGTTGCAACAGTTGATAAATCAGATGTATTAGCTTTACCACTAATATCTTGATGTTGCGTTAAATAACCTTTAGCATTTAACTCAGTCTCAGTAATATACTCTTCGGGAATGTTTGATAGGAATCCACTATCATTACTCAAATCACTTGTTTTAGTTGGTATTTCATCTTTTTCGGCTAATTTCTCTTTTAACTTTTGTGTATAATATTTTAAAGTTTCATCATCAAAATTGTATGCCATTAGAAGCACCTCCTATTTTTGATTAAGGAATACTTCTGCTATTATCGCGTCTATATCCGATGTAGTTATAGTATCAATATTCGCTAATTTAGTCTTTTCAGCTGTAGTATAATTTTCTTGAGATAATCCCATACCGCTAACTTTATCAACTTTATTCTTAAGTAAATTATCTACTTGAGAAGAAGTGTAATAATCAGATAAATCAGTTTTAGTAGTACCTATTATTTCCCATTTAGAATTAATATAAATATATTCTTCGTAAACGTTAGAAGAAGAACCTCCACTTATTGGTTTAAGATAGATAGTTGATGTTGAAATATTTGAACTAGGTAAATCACTTACTATACTAAATGATAAATGTGTCTGCAATGCGATTTGTTGATTAGTATATTGTTTAGCTTGTGCTAAGATACCCGTAGATGCATTATTTATATTGCCTATATCTGAAACTAATCCAACTACACTTAGTGTAATCGTATCTAAACCTTCTTTCACATTAGTTACAGAACTCATATTTGTGTTAGTATATTCTAAGTTTGCTACTCCATCAGTACCTATTTTTGTATCCCAAGTAGATAATTTTAACTCAGTAATCTTTTCAAGAGTATCAAGATTACTATGTGTGTGAGCTGTACCTCCTGCTCCTGTTATTGCGTTATTAATAGCTGTATTTAAATCTGTAATATCACTAGCGTTATGACTATGATTATTTGGGTCAGCTTTAATAGTAATATTCTGAGTACCATCAAAAAGAACTCCATTTATTGTTTTAGCATTTTCTAACTTAGATGCGGATACTGCATTGTCATTAATGCCTAAATAGCGTAAATCTGAGTTGGATAGAAATTGAAGTAACGCATACTTTAGTCCATCAATATCAGTATATTTAACTGTGGCCATATTGTATCACCTTTCCTTTAAAAAATATCATTCATTATTTGCTCTATATCCTCATTAGTAACTTTTGGATGAGTGTGATTTTCTATTTGATAATCTACATAATCTTTGGTAGCGTATTTAGATAAATCTATATCACTTGAGCCTCCTGAACCGCCTAATTGAGCGTTAGCTATTTGAGTGTCTACATAAGAAATATCTGCTTTAGTTAACTCTAAATTACTTACTCTAGAAGTTAAGTTATTATCAATTATAACCGAACTATCCTCAAAGTCTTCTGCTTTTATACCTTCAACATCTAACTCGTTAATAGCGCCAACAATTGTTTTATCAGTTGTTGATAGGTTTATATCTACCTTAGTTTGATAATCACTTAAATCTATATTAGTTCCTTCGCCACCGCCTAAAGAGGCATTATTAATTGCGTCTGTAACGTAGGATTCGGTAGCAAAATTGCTATCATTAGTTAATTGACTTGTTTTTGTGGGAATCTCATCTTTAGTAGCATAATTTGCTAATTGTTCTTCATCAATCTTAATATTAGCAACTGCATTATCGACATATGCTTTGTCTGGAACTAATTCCCACTCAGTACCATTCCATAAATATTCCTTATTTTCATTACTTACAAATACCCTCATGCCTACATAAACTCTATTATTAGATATATGAGCGTCTCTCTCCTCAACAGTGGTTACTACTGTACGAGAGTCTAAAGGAATCTTAGCTCCTAGGTCAAACCCTGATGCCAAAGGTATCCCTTTTCCGTAATTAGACATTTAATCACCTCCTAATACTTAAATTGCATTGTGAAATTTGTATTAGTAGAAGCTCCATTTGCATAAACATAATATACTTGAGAAGTTCCATCTAATCCTATTATATTTAATTCAGTGACAGTAAAAGAAGCCTTTTGTTCAAATCCATTAGGGTCTAAAATAGATTTTAGAACACCATAAGATTTTGGATAAGCTATTACCATCTTTTGAAAATTTGGACTGTATGTGTAACTTTTATTTCCCTTAGTAACTACTTGTTTAGTTAATCCTTTGATTAAATCTTCAGTTATCTCTGCATTATTAGATATAACTCCATAATAATATGGATATACGAAAGTAAAAGAATTTGTAGTAGCTGTAACATCAGAAGTTCCATCATTAACTATAACTTTAAAATAAGAATTTGAAATATTTGATGTTATAGTTATAGGAGATGTAAACGTGTGGCTAAACGAACCCCCATTTGAACAGCCTGAAGATATAGTGTTGATTAAAGTGTTATTTTGATAAAAGTTAATAGAAGTTATATTTTCAGATTTCTTTATTACATTAGTATTTATTTTAGATACAGAGATTGATTGACCATATTCATATACACTAGTACTAGGAGAATATGTCAAAGAAGCTAAAACTGAAGGTTTAATATAAGGAAATAATAATTTAGTTAAAACTTGTTGAAGAGATAACCCATTTAAATCTGAACCTGCTGGAATTCCTCCTAATGAAGAAACTGTATTCATACTAGCTTCAAATGTATTATTCGCTTTCATCATAACATTAGTATTAACCTCGTTAATAGCCCCAACTACTGTCTTGTTAGTAGTCTCAAGAGTTAAATCTTCTTTAGTTTGGTATCCACTTAAATCTATCTCATTACTATCTCCACCTAATTGTGCTTCAGCTATTTTATTTGTAACAAATGTTTCAGTTGCAAATTTTTTACTATTTAATTCTTGCTCAGTAACATACTCACTCGGAACGTTTGTTAGGTATCCACTATCATTTTGTAATTGCGATGTTTTAGTAGGAATAGTTGGTTTATTAGTTAATGAATTATAATTTCCATCAAAATTAGATTTATTATTCCATTCTTGAATTTTTGATTCTGTTATGCCATCTAATATATTTTTATTATTATGTGTATGTTTATCACATTCACATGACCCACCTATACCACCGTTATCAATTTTTTCATTTAATTCATTTATAGAGCCAACGATTGTTTTATCTATTGTAGTTAAATTCATATCTTTCTTAGTTTGATAATCAGTTAAATCTACAAATCCTCCGCCTGAAACAATAGCATCTATCATTTCTTGTGTTATTTGGTCTAATACTTCTTTATTATTATGCGTATGATGTATATCTTCTAAATTTGGGTCATTATCAACATCAGACGAATCACTGCCATCTATACTTTTTTCAATATTTAAATACATTGAGAAAGTTGTTACTATTTCATCTGAATTTGATAATTTGACTTCTAAGATTACCTTGCCATATTCTTTCAATACACTACTTGACAATATTACATTTATAGTATTATTTTCAATTGTACCAATTGTTCTATAAGTTTTTTCGCTTGGCAATTTAAAATAAATAGTTGCAGTATAAGAAGAAATATTTACTATTTTCTTATTTTCCATAACTACTATTTGTAATATATTGTTTACATCATATTGCTTATAAGATAATACTTTAAATTGTTGAATTGCAATATCTACAATAGCTATCCTATTACGCATTATCTCACCACCTATCATTTTTAATAGGGAAGATTTATTTTCTTCCCTATTCTATTATACTATTTTAATTTTTTATTTGTTACATTTATATTAATTATTTACTATTTCTTCGTATTCTGCTTGAGTTATTACACCTTTATTGACTGCGTCTTGTACCATATCTTTTGTCCAAAATCTTTTTTTATACCATATTCTTATCATTTTAAATTTAGGTGAATGTTCTTCAGTTGATAAAGCACTTGCACTAACTGTATCAGATTTTGACATCATAACATCATATGATAGTGTAGCTACTTCTTCTTGTAATTCATTAACTGTTAATTTTTCTTCTTCTGCTTGTAATCTTTCCTCTTCTTTTTTAGCCATATAAGCATCTGCTATTTCTTGTAATGTTAAATTTGCACTCATTCCATAATTTGAAGCTATTATTGAACCTATTTGTATTTCAGTTACTTTACCATTATCATTTACAACTAAGAATATATCTCCTAATGCATTTCTTAAATCTTGTCTATTTGCTAAAATTTGTTCTGCACTTATTCCATTTATTGAAGTTTTTCCATCCCATATTTGTATATTTGCCATAATTATCTTCTCCTTTTTATTTTTTATATTAAGGAACTTTTACTAAGTTCCTTAATATATTATACTATTTTAATTATTTATTTTTCCATATTTCTAATTATAATTATCTATTATACATATACATTCACAATTATCACTATAAGTTATATCAGCAGAAATTCTTCCACCAAATACATATACTACACTACCTACTATTCCTACAACGTGATTATATCTAGGCGTAGCTAAATCTCCTATTTTAATCCAAGAATCAGTTTCAAAATCATATTTATTTATAGAAGATATATAAGTTGCACCAGAATATCCACCTAATATATATATATTTCCATTTTTAGCAACTGAAGATGCATAATGTCTATTTATAAGTCTAGAATCATCACCTTTTTGCTCCCAAGTATCAGTTGATGGGTCATATATAGTCATGTAATTATTTTGTTTCGCACCTGCAAAACAATATATTTTATTATTTACAACACAAGAAGTAGAACCATATCTTGCCACAGGGTCATCGGTTTTTGTAGTCCACGTATCTGTTAAATAGTCATAGCAATGATTACCACCAGTTTGACTACCATTTGAACCATCTATTACATATATTTTATTATCTACAACAGAACTTGTAAGTGCTGTTCTTGTTGTTGGTAAAACTGCTTTTGTAGTCCATGTGTTAGTTGAAGAATTATAACATTCATTAAGGTCAGTAAAAGAACCTGACGCATATCTTCCACCTATTACATAAATATTATCATTTATAACCGAAGCTGTACCTTCATATCTTGCTGTTAAATCATCTGTTTTATCTGTCCATGTATTTGTTTCTGTATCATAACATTGATTTAAAGCTATTGAACTATTATTAGAATATCCACCTATTATATATATTTTTTTATCAATTACACCTGATACCATTTGTCTTCTTCCAATAGGCATTGCTGAAGGTTCTTGAGTATTAAGTATATATATATTTGAATCCCATTTTGGTAAAACCTCATTTTTATCGCTACTACCTTCAATTAATCCTATATTATTAGCCATAGTTTGAAAAGTATCATTATTACTTGTAGGCACTCCTTTATTAGTAATAGCAGTTGCAATTAATTCTTTACCATTACGTAATTCTCCATTTTCAGATTTTAAATTTTCTGCAACTGTATAACATTCGTTTAAAGTTCCCCCACCAATTGCATAAATAATATCGTCAATGAGATTAAGTTTAAAGTTACTTCTTTCATTAAGCATACTTTCTTTATCTTCCCAAGTATTCGTACTAGGGTCATATAATTTATTATCTTTTAAATTTCCATTTGTATTATGACCACCCATAATATATATTTTATCATTTACAGTACAAACAGAACCACTTTCTCTTGCTATTGGCATATTATTTAATGAACTCCACGTATCAGTAGATATATCATAACAATTAAATGCACTAGTCGCAAAAGAATCTCTAAATCCACCAAATACATATGCGATTCCATTTACTACACTAGCCCTAGCACGTGTGATTTTACCATCATCACCATAAAATCCAGATTGGTTTAATTTTGTCCAAGTATCACTAATTGTATCATAGCAAAAAACTTCATAACCTAAGTAGTATAATTTATGATTATATGATACAACAGGGTCTCTTGATAGAAGATAATAATTGTTAATAACTTTTGCTTTAGTAGTCCATGAATCAGTCACTGGGTCATAACATTCATTAACTGTAGAATAATTTGCTGATGATATTTCACCACCAAAACAATATATTTTATCATCTACTGTTATTAAATTTAAGTTACCTCTAGATGTCGGCATTGGTGTTTTTGTTTCCCATGTATTATTATTAGCATCGTAACAATAACTGTTATCTCTGTACATATAATAAATTTTATTATTTGCGACATCCATAGTATTAGTCATACTTATAGGTGCATCAGCTGGGGATGAACTCCAACCTTCATACCAACTAGGTAAATTACTACCACCCTCAATTAATTCTATGTTATCTGCCATAGTTTGGAAAGTATCATCGCTACTTGTAGTTACTCCTTTGTCAGTAATAGCCGTAGCAATTAATTCTTTACCACTACTGACATTTTGAAAAAGTTCATTAATTGCACCTACAATAGTTTTATCTGTTGTATTTAATGTATTATCTTCTTTGGTTTGATATTTATTCGGTATATTAGTTCCATTATTATCAAATACTATATTTTCATGGGTAATGGGTACTATATCAACGTTGTTTTCTTGTAATTGTTTAGCTTTCATATTATCACCTTCTTACTCTATTATACTATTTAAATTATTGATTTGTTCCGTCCCATATTTGTATATTTGCCATAATTATCTTCTCCTTTTTAATTATTTTGCTATAAAAAATAAATTTTTATTTGAAATTTCATTATTAGTATTAATAGTTCCTCCCATAATATAGATAACACTTCCTACTATGCAAGAACTTGCTCTTGCTTTCGGTTCATTCAAATCATATAATTTATTCCATTCATTTTTAACTATATCATAACTATATATAGAATAAGTATAACTATCTCTCGAATCTATTCCACCTATTATATAAATTTTATCACCATAAGATTCTGTTGATAATAATTGTAAAGAAACTGGCATATTATATATCGTAGACCACGAATCGGTATTCACATCATAACGTTCAATAGAATTTGATACTCCTGAAGAAGTTAATCCACCTATTATATACATTTTATTATCTATGACTACAGAAGAATGGCCACTTCTGCCACTTCCACTAGGTAATGAAGTTTTGTCACTCCATGTATTAGTTAAAGTATCATAACAATAATTGCTTCCCCAATAAAAAGTTGTATCATTTCGTCCACCAACAACGTATATATTATTACCAATAGTAGATGATGTTAAATAAGATAAACTTTCAGACATACTCTTTTTAGTAGTCCAAGTATTAGTTGACACATCATAACATTCATTAGTATTTAAATATGAAGCATCGGCTCCTCCTATACAATAAATAAAATTATTTACTTCAGTAGATGATAAAAAATCTCTTGATGTAGGCATATCAGTTTTGGTACTCCAAGTATTTCCATCTATATTATATTCTAAATTACTTTTTGATTTTGATGTACTAGTACTTCCACCTATAAAATATATACAGTTATTTATAACAGATGCAGTTGCACCATATTTACTTGAAGGAACATCATATGCATTTATAATTTTATCTATATACCAACTAGGTAAATCAATTTCATTTTTTATTTTAATTAATCCTATATTATCCGCCATAGTTTGAAATGTATCAGTTGAGCTAGTGCTAATTCCTTTGTCAGTAATTGCACTAGCTATTAAATTTTTACCATTACTGACAGATTGCTTTACCTCTGCTAATTCTGTATCTAATTCATTTATTGCACCTATAATAGTTTTATCAGTTGTAGTCAATGTACTATCGGTTTTAGTTTGATAATCTGATATATCTACTGTTGTACTTCCAACTGTATAATCTACTCCACTATTATAATCTTTTGCTTCTATTTTAGTAGTTTCTAATTCATTTATTGCACCTATAATAGTTTTATTTGTAGTTCCTAAAGTAGCGTCGGACTTAGTTTGATATTCGCTAAGGTCTACATCACCATTACCCCCACCAAGTTGAGCGTTGGCTATTGCATCATCTACATAAGTTTTATCTGCTTTAGTAATTTCTAAGTTACTTACTCTAGATGTAAGATTATCATTGATAATAACTGAACTATTTTCGTAATCTTCTGCTTTTATACTTTTAGTTTCTAATTCTGTTAATCTATTTGATACATCATTTTCAATTGTTGTATCTACCGTACTATAATTGATAGCTTTTATACTTTCAACATCAAGTTCATTAATTGCGCCAACTATAGTTTTAGCATCTGTAGTTAAAGTAGTATCAGATTTAGTTTGATACGCACTTAAATCTATATTACTACCACCTGTACCTCCACCTAACTGTGCATTATTTATAGCATTAGTTACATATGATTCACTAGCAAATAAACTATCATTAGTTAATTGGCTTGTTTTAGTTGGTATGCTAGGTTTATTAGTTAAATCATTATAATTACCGCTAGTAGCAACAGTACTTAAATTTGATAATTTATTTTTTTCTTCATTAGTATAATCATTAGTAGATAATCCTTTTCCACTAACTTTATCTACTTTTTCATTTAAATCAACTTTTAAAGCATATTCAGATAAATCTACACTTCCACCAACTTGTGCCTCGGCTATTTTATTTCGTACATAAGTTTCAGTAGCATATAAATTATCATTTGTTAATTCAGATACTTTTGAAGGTATACTAGGTTTATTCTTAATATAAGCATCTGATGTTGTATCTGTTGTATTCCAATCAGATTGCACATTTTCTTCTGCTTTATCCCAATTAGCAACTTTATCAGATGTAATTCCATCCAATACGTCCTTATTGCTATGTTCATGTAATTGATTTGAATCTACCTTATTATTCCAATTAACTCTCTCTAAATCTGTTATAAATCTATGAGTATTATCTT
>JAEDJT010000043.1 GCA_016296185.1 Bacilli bacterium | reverse complement strand
ATAAATGATAGAAGAACAAAAAAGATTTAGTGATATTTTTAATACAGAAGATTATTATATATTATCAAGAGATTTAGATAATGAATTATTAAAATTAGGATTTAGATATGATTATCAAGAATATGAAGGAAGAATGCTAAAAGGTTATTGTATAATAAGTCATAGTGATTGTGAAATAATTTTCTATAAAGATAGATTAGGTGTAGCAAGTAATTATATGACTATTAGAATATTAAATAAACCAATAAGCAGTAGAAGAGTAAGACATCTTATTTATGATGTTTTAAATAAATCAATGAATAACCTAGAAGATGAAATTTTAGAAATAGTTAAAGAAGAAGAAAATATGTATATTGAAGGAGAAGATGAATAATGAAATTACAAGATACTATAGATTTAATGAATAGCAGTGATTTTAAAGATAGGTTTAAAGCTGAGTATTATCAATTAAAAATTAGATATAATGGTTTGCAAAATATGTTGAAAAAATATAAAGAAGGAACGTTAGAATTTATACCTAATTGTAGTTATGATTTATTACACACTCAATTAGTATACATGAAACTTTACATAGATACATTAGAAGAAAGAGCAAGAATAGAAAATATATATTTAGAAGGAGAAGATGAATAATGAAAGAACCAAGAGCTATAAGAATATATGATGGAAAGCTAGAACCAATAAGAACTAAAAATGCTTTAGCAATAGGATTTAAAGGTAAAAGTAGTTATATAGTTACATTAGAAAAAGATGAAGAAGGAAAAAATAAAATGAAAATACATACATATGTTACAGATACTAATAAAGTTATAGAATATGTAGATAATGATTTTGTAGATGAATATTTCCGTAGTTTAACATTTTTTTAATATGCTTTACTTTTAATAAAAATAAATGTATAATATAATCAAAATGATAAATAAAAAATATATAGATAAAAGGAGAGATGTATAATGGCTATGAACACAAATCAAATCAAAGCAGGTGGCTACTTAGTAGCAAAAAATATAATATTAGGTGTTAATAAAGATACTAAAAAGAATTGGGGAATGGCTACATTAACTTTACAAATAAGTGATACACAAAGAATAGATTTAAGTATTTTTGCAAGTGAATTAACTAGCACAGGAACTCCAAGTAAAGCATATCAATCTTTAATGACAATCAAAGATGAGTATAAATCTTTAGATAGTCAAGTAACTAATAAAAGAGTTAACCCAGATGCCAAACCAGTCAAAGATGAAGCAACAACAGTGAGTACATTAGAAGAAACAGATTTTATATATGCTAATAAAGGTATTAAATTATCTATGAATCATTATATGAGAGATGGAATGTTACAATCTAATTTCAGATTAAGCACAAATTTTGTAAATAGAGCAAAAGAAACTGATGTTAAAGAGCCTTATTTAGAAGGAGAATTAAAAGGAGTAGTTAGTAAAGCACCTTATGAGATAGAAGAAAATGATGAAACGGTTATTAAATTTGAACTAACTGTTCCTGAGTTTAGAAATGCATGGGGTGATAGAGCAGAAAGTGTAGCAGTAGATAAGTTTGAAATGGTTATGAGAGCAGAAGATTTTGGAGAAGATTTTGAAAATGCAGTAAGATTTGTTGAAAATGAATTTGATGAAAATGTAGTAGTATCTTGTTCAATTATACCTATGAATAAAGTAGTAGCAGTAGAAGAAAAAGTAGAAGATGCGTCTAGTAAAAGAGGATTTGGTAGAAAAGTTGAATTTAAACCTTCTACTAAAATAGTAAGAGAAATAAGACTTATAGGTGGTTATCCACTTGATGATGAAGAATACGAAGAAGACCCAGCATTTAATTTAGAATTATATAGTCAAGGTGTTGCAGAATATGATAAGAAATTAGAAGAACTTAAATCAGACCAAAGTAAGGATTTCACAGCACAAAGAGGATTTGGAAAATCTAGTGGTAGTAAAGGGCAATCTAATTTACCATTTTAATAAAATAGAAGAAATTATATTTGGACAATTACCATTTTAATAAGTATGAAATTAAGATAGAGGTAGCTGATTAATTCCTATCTCTATCTTAAAATTAGATATAGGAGTAGAGTATATGGGAGATTTTAAAAAAGATATTGAAACTGGTAGAATAGGAGAGAAAAAAACATTAGATTTTTTAAATTCTTTAGATATAACTTATCATGTTGAAGATGTTACAGAAGATAAATTATGGCAAGATTTAGATGTAGATTTTATTTATATTACTAAGAATGGAGAAATATATAAAATAGAGGTAAAAACTGATACAATAGCACATATAAGTGGTAACATAGTTTATGAAACTATAAGCAATAAACATTATAATACAGAAGGATGTTTTTCAAAAAGTAATGCCGATATGATATTTTATTATTTGAGTGAAGTAGATGAATTATATTATATTAATACTTATTTATTAAGAGAATATGTAAGTGAAAATAAAAATAGATTAAACGAAGTTGATATGGGAGATTTTGCAAGAGGATATTTACTTAGATTAAAAAAATTATTAGAATTAGAAATCATGTTTAAAGCTGAATAAATTAAAATATAAAGGAGATAATAATATGGAAATTATATTAGTTTGTATTTTTATGACTGGACTAGTTTTAATTCCATAATATTTAAAATTTATTTGACTTTTAATAAGATGTGATGTATAATATAGTTAAAATAAGAAAAGGAGAGATGTTTAATATGGCTTTTGGAAGTGGAAATAGTAGTAATGGATTTGATTTATTAAACTTAAAACCACATAAAGTAAGTACAGATATACAAGGTAATTTATTGATTTATGGTTTACCAAAAACAGGTAAAACATCATTTGCATTTAATATGTGGAAAGATAAATGTTTAATATTAGCAACAGAAAGAGGATATAACTATTTAGATGGAGCAATGGCATTAGATATAACTAAATTTAGTGATTTCCCTAAAATATTAAAACAACTAAGAGACACAAATGTTAAAGAAATGTTCTCAACAGTAGTTATAGATACAATGGATATAATGGAAAAATTATGTGTTAAATATGTATGCGATAGAGCTGGTGTAAAAGATTTATCAGAAGTGCCTTATGGTAAGTTATATGGAGAACTTGATACAGAATTAGAAAATATAATATTAGGAATAGCTAGAGAAGGTTATCAAATATGTTTTATATCTCATGCTGTTACTAAAACAAGTATGGATGATGACCAAGTAACTTATACAACAGCAACAATGAGTAGAAGAGTTAATAACTTAGTAGCTAAATTCTGTGACCATATATTTTATTTTTCAATGGAAAGAAATGATGAAGGTGAATTAGAAAGATGGATATATACTAGAGGAACTGATACATATATGGCTGGTAGTAGAATAAATGGATTACCTTCTAAAATAAAACTAGATGCAGATGAATTTAAGAAAGTTGTATCTGATGCAATACTTAATATAGGTGGAACTAAAGGAGAAGAAACATCTAATATACCTAAACCTATATTTAAAGAAAGAACTTTTGAAGAAATAATGGATAATATAGTTAATATGGTAAAATCAAAATTTATGGAAACTGATAATATGAGTTATGTAAAAGAGATAACTGATAGAAATTTAGGAACAGATAAATTAATAGCAGATTGTGATAGAAGAGATAAAGAAGCATTAGAGATAATAGAAATAGAATTAGAAAATAAAATAGAAGAATTAGGATTATAATAACTAATAAGGATAGGCATAAAGTCTATCCTTATTTTTTAAATAATTATTGACTTTTAATAAAAGGTAATGTATAATATATTTAAAGGGAGTGGTAATATGGATATTTATATAAGAGGTGAGTTTACAAAAGATGGTAAAGGAGTAACAATTAAAACAATAGATAAAAAACCAAGAGATGAATTTGATATAATAGGAATAGAAGATGTTTATTTCACTTATGATATGAATAAAAATACTATATATGAATTAACTCATGATTTATATAAGGCTTTTATGGAACAAGAAAAATTTGATAGAGAATGGAATGAATTGCATTATGAACATGATATAGATGTAGAATTTGCTAAACCAATTTTATATGAGCATTTTATAGAATATTATGGCATGATAGACCATTTAACAGAAGTAAAAGTAAAAGATGATATAATAACTATAAAATATAAAATAAATAACAAAGAAAAAGAATATAGTTTTAGTGGTGGATATACTTTATTAAGAGAATATAAATTAAAAGATTATAAATAAAGGAGAGGATATTATGAGAAATAAATATAGTTTTATAAAAAGATATAAATATTTTATAGGTCATAGAGGGTTGCATGAAATTGATTCATTAGAATATATAAAAGAAAGAGCAATAGAAGAAGGAGAATTTTTACCTTATGTTCCTTATAAAAAATATAAATGTGGAGATAAAATATTATTTGAATTCAGAGATAAATTGATAGCTTTAGTTGAATTAGGACAGTATTTACCTGATGGAGCAAATTTAATTGTATCTCATATAGATAGCCCAAGATTAGATGTAATACCTGGTAATCCTATTGTAGAAAAAGAAGATGGAGTATTCCTTAAAGTTCAGCCATACGGTGGAATTATACCTCAATTATGGTATGATAGACCTTTAGTATTAGTAGGAAGAGTATTTGTTAATGGTAAATTAACTAAAATAAATACAGCTAGAGATGAAATTTATTTTAATATAACTAGTTTATTACCACATTTAAACGGAAGGAAAGAACTTAAAGATATGACTTATGATAAATTATTAGTTAGAGTTGGTAATAAAAAAGCAGATGAGTTTTTAGATTTTCTTAAAAATAAATATGGAATTGAAAAAGAAGATTTAGAGTTAGCTGATTTAAGTTTTGTACCTTATAATAGTAAAATATTTGATATAGGATTTGATAAAGATTTCATGATGGGATATGGACATGACGATAGAAGTTGTGCTTTTGCTGAATTAGAAGCTATGTTATATGGTGAAAAAAGTAATATGACTAAAATTGCTTTATTTACTTCATTTGAAGAAACTGGAAGTGGACAAATGACTGGTGCTGAAAGTCAATTTATAGATGATATATTCTTAGATTTAGCTGAAGGAAATATACAAATAGCTAGAGAATGTATGAGAAATACTAAGGTATTAAGTGCTGATGTATGTGCGGGATTTGATAGTAATTATAATAGCCATTTTGAAGATTGTGCTAAAGCAGTTGTAGGTAAAGGTGTAGCATTAGTTCCATTTACTGGAATAAAACGTGGAAATGATGCAAGTGTTCAAATGAGAAACTATGTAAAAGAATTATGTGTAAAAAATGATATAGAATATCAAATAGAAACAACTAAAGTATCAGAGGGTGGAGGAGGAACAGTTGCTAAGTTTTTTGCTACAAGAGGTATGGAAGTAATAGATGCTGGTGTTCCAACATTAAGTATGCATTCACCACAAGAAGTTATAAGTAAAAAAGACTTAATAGAAACTTATAAATTATATAAAATATTTTTAGAAAGTAATTAGGAGGTATTAATATGAAGGTATTTATATTTAATAGAGAAAAATATATTAAAGAAAGATTAGATGTTCATAAAGAATATTCAGAAAAAATAAATAAATTAACTGATGAAGAAAAAGAAAGAATGATAAAAATAACCACATGGGTAAATTTAAAGTCATACTTTGAATGGGCAAATAAGTCTAGCGAAGAATTTGAAAAAGAACTTAAAGGTGTTAAATGGGCTAAAGAATTAGATGGTATGATTATAGACAACTGGGTTAGCCCATTTGGTAATCATCTTGAGTATTATAATCGTGACATAGATGAAAAATGGTGTGATGTAGTAGAAGATGAAAACTATGTATTAGACTATAGAAAGGTAACTAATATATGCGTAATACATGAATTATTAAAAGAAGTGTCGAATAATAAGGAGATAGTGAATGTTAAAGAATTAATGAATACATTAAGTAAATTTGGAAAAGTGACAAAAAATGAAGAATATAATCGTATAGATTTGATATTTGGAGATAAATCATCTGACGATGTATGGATAAAAGAAATAGATGATGAAAATTGTTATATTGTTGCGTATGGTGGATGTGACAGTAGATGCATGGGTGGATGGATATTTGATTATAGAGATGAATATAAGGAGGAAGATAATGAGTAAAAGAGAAATGGAAACTATAAATAGGATTATAAAGAAAATAAAATATAACGAAAAAGAATTAAGTGAAAGTATAGGTAAAAGATGTTATATAAAAGATGAAGTAGTATATAACTTATATGGAAATTATATAAGACCTTTGAATAATAAAGAACTTGAATTATATGATAATATAAAAATATTTAAAAATGCATTACACTTTTATTTAGAGTAGGGGTGAATATATGAGTGAGAATGTAAGATATTTATTAGCTACATTATTTATATTATTATTTTTCTTAGGTATAATGTTGACATTCATGACAACTAATATTTCATGGTTTTTATTTTCTTTAATTTGTAGAATTATATCAAGGATTATGGTAAAAGATTGAAATATAAGTTGACTTTTAATAAAATATAATGTATAATATAGGTAAAGTTATAAAATTGGTGGTGATTATATGTCAGATAATAAATTAAATCATACTAAAAATTGTTTTGATTGTTTTTATTGTGTAAGGAGGATGTGTTATGTTGATAAACATGATATCATTTATAAAGAACAGGCTTATTCTTGCAAATATTTCAAGGAATATAAAAAGGAGAATGAAGAAGATGAAAACAAGTAATAAAGATTTAGCTATATTAATGACAGTATACGAATCATTAGGTAGAAAAAACTTTATAAAACTTTATGAAATGATGAGTTTACGTTGTGTAGATGAACTTGGAATAGGTAGTTGTGAAAATTGTAAAAGAGATATGTTAGATAATCCCGATGAAGTTTGTATTAAATGTATATGCAATGCTTTAGATAATCTATAAAATAATAAGGATGTGTTAATTTGAATAAGAAAAGAATAATATATGAAATATATTCTCCAGCTTTTTTTAGTGATTTAAAAGATATGACGGATAAATTAGATTACATAGAAGAATTAGGAGTAACATCTATATGGCTTACTCCTATATTTGAAAGTCCTAGTGAACATGGATATAATGTTAGTAACTACTTCGCAATAAAAAAACAATTTGGTACGTTAGACGATTTTGATAGACTTATAGCTAAAGCACACGACAAAGGTATAGAAGTATTTTTAGATTTGGTGCTATGTCATACGGATTATCATAATAGTTTATTTAAAGAAAGTATTAAAGGTAATAATGATTGTTATTTTTGGAGTGATACACAAATAGATAAAAAATGGAGTTATTGTTATGAAAATGGTAAATTCTACTACAGTCCTTGGTCTCATGATATGCCATCGTTAAATGGAAGTAGTAAAAAGGTTAGAGATATGATAACAAATATAGCTAAATTTTGGTTAGAACATGGAGTAGATGGATTTAGATTAGATGCAGTTCCTTATATAAGTTATGGATGTGACCCAATAGAATTTTGGGGTTGGTTTAGTGGTATGGTTAGAAGTATAAAGAGTGATGCTTATTTAGTTGCTGAAGCATGGGACACTTATGAGATATCAAATAAATATGCTAGAACAATAGGTAAATCTTTTAATTTTGAAATGTCGGGTTGGATTAAGCATACTTTAAATACAGGTGAACCTCTTGTAATTAAAAACGACCCACGATACGATGTAAATTTTCTTAATAATCATGACATGACAAGAATATCTAATTCCGTAGGTCATAATATGAATAAATTATTTAAAGCTGTAGATTTATTATTTTCATTAAATGGAGATGTTTGTTTGTATTACGGGGAAGAAGTTGCTACAGGTATGTATGAAGATTGTAATGTTAAGGAAGGAGGACATGGCGATTGGAAAGTAAGACAACCAATGGAATGGATAAGAGTTGAATATCAACGTAAAGACCCTAATAGCTTATTTAATTATTATAAAAAGAAAATAAGAGAATATAAGGAGAGATAGTATGTTTAAAATAATATTAATTGCCATAATTTTAGCTAGTGTACTTCTTAGTTTAATAATATCATCTATGTTATATCGTACAATGAAAAACAAAGAAAAAATAAATAAATTAATAGGAGAAACAATTAATAAGAATAAAGAAAGAATAGTAGAATCTGGAATTCCAGAAGAGTATTTCGTAAATTTAATAAAAAATACTGTAAGAGAAGTATTTGGAATATCTGTATTATTTTCTATATTATTAATGGTTGTTCTTGTAATAGTAATGTTTTGGTAATATTTAAAGTAGAGAATTTTTTCTCTACTTTTTTATTAACCTTTGTTGACTTTTAATAAATTTTAATGTATAATATAATCAAATAGATAAAGGAGAGGATGGTTAAATGTATAATGATGAAATACCAAAATATAAAAAGAAAAAATATAAAACAGTAAAAAAATCTAACCATAAACATGAATATAAGAAATGTTTACTTTATGTATCAGAATTAGATGATTATATGTTAGCTGATTACTGTATTGAATGTAATAAGGTTTATAATATATATGTTATATCTGAAAAAGTTGAAGGAACAAATTCTATAAGAGGATTAACTAAACAAGAAAAACTTAAAAAATATAAAGATTTAACTGTAAAAAGAGTTGAAAAATTATCAGATAAATATTTAAGTTAGGTGGTAAAGTATGGATAAATTTGTATATGATATAAGAAGAAAGAGAATATGTAGGCTAAATGAATTAGAGAATAGTTCTTTTTTTGGAACACCCTTTTATGTAGTTGCTGAAAGTATGGAAGACGTTTATGTTGAAACATGGAGAGATAGTAGAATGTGGAATAATGGTTTATATAAATATGTTAATATATTTTTTAGCGAAGAAGAATGGGAAGACTTAGAAACAAGAGTTAAAATTAGAGAAGAATCATATAAAAAAGAAGGTCTTTTAACGTATGATGTAATTTTAGAAAGAATTTCTATACCACCTTTAAAATTTGAAGAAATTCTAAAGAAAAATGGTTATAGATAATCATAAAAGGAGGGATAGTAATATGATAGTTAAAGAAACTAAAATATTTGAACTTGACGATAATATTGCAGAAGATATAATGGAATTAAATAAATTGGGATATTTTTCATCTTATTCATGTAGTGGTCATATTGAAGAATTTGATAAAACAGGATTAAATTTATATACTATGGGAACATATATAAGTTTTGATAATATTACTAAAATACGTTTAGCTAAAGATAAAGGATATAATATACCAAATAATTGGGTATATACAGATAGAGATAATCAATTAATAATAAGAAGACATTATACTCAAGAAGAGATTGATTTATTTAGTAAACAACAATTGTTAGAGTTAACATGGAAGGAATTGCATAATTGGATAGAAAGATTACCTAGAGTATGTTATTTTAATATAATGGCTTATGATATAGAAAAATGGTGGTAGGAGGTAAAAATATGAGTAGAATGACTAAGGTGTTAAAAGAATGGTTTAGACATCTTGGTATAGCTATAATAATGGTTTTGGCTACTATTGGTATAATGTGGTTGTTTTGTTTCTTGATGGAGACAATTAGTTTAGTAGGAGCAATAATCATAGATGTACTTTTATTTATAATTGTATTAAATATATTAGAATGAGGTGATTTATATGGGATTAATAGTCGGAGAGGAGAATTACAATAATTTCGGGAGCAAGATGATAGTTATTAAAGATAATGGTTGTTATGATGTGGATGTATATTTTCCTAAATATAATTGGATTTATAAGAAAGCAACTAGGCAAAGTTTTAGAAAAGGAGAAATAAAATGTCCTTATGAGAGAAGATATTGTGGTATGGGATATTTAGGAGAAGGAGAATATAAGATTAGCAAAAATGGGAAATGTACAAAATGCTTTAATACATGGTCTAATATGATGAAAAGATGTTATGATAATAATATTAAGAAAAAATATACCACATATGAAGATTGTGAGGTATGTGAAGAATGGCACAACTTTCAAAACTTTGCTAAGTGGTATGAGGAGAATTATTATGAAATCGAAGGAGAAAAGATGTGCCTTGATAAAGATATTTTAGTGCATGGTAATAAAATTTATTCTCCTTCTACTTGCATAATAGTTCCAAATAGAATAAATGTATTATTTATAAAATCAGATAAAAATAGAGGAGATTTGCCAATAGGAGTTCAATGGGATAAAAAATATAATAAATATCGTATACAAGCCCATATAGGTAAAAAATTAACTACTATAAAACGTGTTGATACTATTGAAGAAGCATTTAGCATATATAAAAAAGTAAAAGAAGATGAAATAAAATATGTAGCTGAACAATATAAAGAATGGATACCTAAAGAATTGTATAATGCAATGTATAACTATAAAATTGATATAAATGATTAAATAGATAGGATGTGTTTTTATGAATATATATTGTGCCATCGATTGTGACGATGTAATCATTAACTTTTTAAATGTTTTAGTAGATGAATACAATAAAAAACATGGCACTAATCATACTGTTGAAAATGATATAAAAGATTGGTATATAGATAAAACAATATTTAAACATGGATTATTTGAATCTTTAAATGACCCTAATATAATTTTTAAAATGAAATTAAAAGATGATAATATTAAAAGTGTATTAAAAAAATATCATGAAAAAGGAGTTAAATTCTTATTAGTATCAGCAACTAGAGAAGTTGGAACATTCGATAAAAAACTTGAATTACTTAAACAATGTGGAGTATATGAATATTTTGACGGATTTATTAATACAGAATGTAAACATGTGGTAAAAGCAGATGTGTTAATAGATGACTATATAGGTAATTTAGATACATATAAAAAATATCACCCATTTGCTTGGACGTTATTATATGATATGCCACATAATCAAAATGTAAATCAAGATGGTGTTCATACAAGAGTTAGAAATTGGAAAGAAATAGATTATGCTTTAGGTGAAATATTAAATTATTATAAAAATTTGGAGGAATAATATGAATAATTATAAAATTTTAGCTGAGTATTATAATAAAGATATGTTTGTATATTATATAATTGAAACTTCAGAAGGAAAAATTATTACAATGAAAAAAGAAACATTAGATAAATACCGATAAATTTATCGGTATTTTTTAATATTAGTTGACTTTTTATAAGATGTAATGTATAATATAAATAAAGAAGGTGATAAATTG